>CAYTBC010000165.1:0-9975 GCA_964435765.1 uncultured Desulfosarcina sp. | reverse complement strand
AGATTCTCGACAGCATGGATATTGAAAGGGAGCGCGGCATTACCATCAAAAGCCATACGGTGAGCCTGCCATACACCGCCAAAGACGGCAAATCTTATTTTTTAAATCTCATCGACACCCCGGGTCACGTCGATTTCTCCTACGAGGTCTCACGTTCCTTGGCGTCCTGCGAAGGCGCCCTCCTGGTGATTGACGCCAGCCAGGGGGTTGAAGCCCAGACTTTGGCCAACATGTATCTGGCCATGGAGCATGACCTGGGAATTATACCGGTAATCAACAAAATCGATCTGCCCTCGGCCGACATCGAGCGCGTAAAAATGCAAATCCATGAGGACCTCGGCCTTGATCCGGAAGAAGCCATTTTAATTTCCGCTAAAGAGGGCATCGGGATCGATGAAGTGCTGGAGGCAATTGTCACCAGGCTACCACCGCCGACCGGTGATCCTGCCTTGCCGTTGGAAGCCCTTATTTTTGACTCCCACTATGATTCCTACCGCGGGACCATTGTGCACTTCCGGGTCTTTAACGGCCGTTTGGCGGCCGGGGACCGAATCCGTTTCATGTACAACAACGCGACCTACAAGGTCGAAGAGGTCGGCATATTTCAAATCGACATGATAAAACAAAAACAGCTGTCGGCCGGCCAGGTCGGCTACCTGGCGGCCGGTATCAAGACCGTCAGCGATACCCGCTGCGGAGACACCATCACCCTGAAAGACAGGCCTTGTGACGCGCCCATGCCCGGCTTTAAGGAAGCCAAGCCGGTGGTCTTCTCCTCCATTTACCCGGTGGCGTCGGACGGGTACGAAGAATTGGCCCTCGGGCTTGAAAAACTTAAATTAAACGATGCCTCTCTGATCTATGAAAAAGACTCTTCCGTGGCTCTGGGATTTGGTTTCCGCTGCGGATTCTTGGGGTTGCTGCACCTGGAAGTCGTCCAGGAGCGGCTTGAACGGGAATACGATTTATCTTTGATTCTCACTGCGCCGTCGGTTCAGTATCATTTAACAATGAGCGACGGTTCGGAGATCGTAATCGACAATCCAGCCCTGTATCCAGATCCGACGCTGATCGAAGAAACCCGGGAGCCCTATATCCGGGCCTCGATTATCGTGCCGGATCGCTACATGGGCGCGGTAATGAAACTATGCCTTGACCGGCGCGGGGTGAATAAAAACTATCAGTATCTGACCAGCGACCGCCTCGAAATGATCTTTGAGCTGCCGCTGGCCGAAGTTGTGTATGATTTTTATGATCGACTTAAATCGGTAACCCAGGGCTACGGTTCCTTCGACTATGAACTGATTGATTTCAGGTCGACGGACCTGGTCAAAGTGGATATCCTCATCAACGGGGAACGGGTGGATGCGCTGTCCCAGCTGGTCCATCGAGAAAATGCCGCAACCCGAGCTCGAACGGCCTGTGAAAAATTACGTGATGAAATTCCCCGCCAAATGTTTAAAATCGCAATTCAGGGGGCGATCGGAGGCAACATTATCGCCCGCAAAACCGTGTCGGCTTTCAGAAAAGACGTCACTGCCAAATGCTACGGCGGTGACATTACCCGCAAGCGCAAACTGCTTGAAAAGCAGAAAAAGGGCAAAAAGCGGATGAAGATGGTCGGAAAGGTGATGATACCCCAGTCGGCGTTTCTCGCTGTGCTCAAAACCGACACGGACTAGATGGAAGTCGGAATGCGGAAGCGGAAAGAGGCTAAGATGCTGGGAAGCTAAAAAAGGACGAAGGTGAGAGAATGAGAAGGTGAGAAGGTGGGACGCTTGCGCGTCAGCTGATAGCTCGTAGCTCATAGGGAAAATGATAAAAAAGATGCGTTAAGTTGGACCCTTAAAGCCTTCCAGCCTCCCGGCATCCGAGCTTTCCAGCCTTTCTGCTTTAAACTATCAACCATCAACTCAATAAACCCAATCAACCAATTTTGGTATCGGAATCCTCTCCCCGCTGCTTGAGTCCATCCCGGTAGCGCTTTTTGCCGTACCAATCGATCTGGCGGCAAATTCCCCGGATAATTCGCACCTCTTTGGCCCTGAGCTGCAGACGCGAACCAAAATGCCGCAGGTTGTTCATAAAATAATCCGGATTCTCCGGGTTGATAAAGCTGATTCGCATCAAGACGTCTGTCAGCTGGGCATACATGGCCGCGAGTTCCCGCCGGTTGGCCAGTCGCGGCACAAATTCACCCGGTTGGTCCCGACTAAAGCCGTAGAGTTCATAACACATGATCATGACGGCCTGGGCCAGATTGAGAGAAGAAAAATCAGCCGTGGGTATGTTGACCAGGACATCGCAAAATCGGATATCGGCGTTGGTCAAGCCGCGATCCTCGGGGCCGAACAGGACGGCAATCTGATTTTGATCGGAGAGGGCAATAAGCTTTTGCGCCAGCTTGGCCGGGGTGCTGACGACTTTGCGCTGCCCGCCCAGCCGGGCGGTGGTTCCCACCACATAATTAAAATCGGACACAGCCTCATCCAAAGTTTCGCAGACGTTCATCTGCTCGACCACCTCGATGGCCTCGTGGGTTGCCATTCTGCAAATTTTAGTCAGATCACAATTCTGGGGCGCCACCACCACCAGCTTTTCGATGCCCATGTTGCGCATGGCCCGGGCGGCGGCCCCGATGTTTTCCGGAAACCGCGGCCGGTTCAAAACAATCGATACATTTTTGAGGTTGAGTTTAGCGGGCATGGAACCAATACTTAACTGATTTTAAGAAGGCACCGATACAATAAATTTAACGCAAGATCTCAAACCGGTTGAAAAAATAAGATATCTCAAAAGCAGCCGTCTCGGGTGCGTCGGAGCCGTGAACCACGTTTTTTTCGATATCGGTGGCGAATTCCCTGCGAATCGTACCCTCGGCGGCATCTTTATAGTTGGTGGCCCCCATCAATTCACGGTATCTGGCAATGACATTGTCGCCTTCCAAAACCATGACAACCGCCGGACCGGAAGACATAAAGTCGGTGAGATTCTCGAAAAAAGGCCTCCGGGCGTGGACGGCATAAAAACCTTTGGCCTGATCTTTGGTCATATGGATCATTTTCATGGCTACGATTTTGAGATTGTTGTGTTCCAGCCGTTTGACAACTTCACCGATAAGCCCGCGCTGGACACCGTCCGGCTTGATGATTGAAAGCGTTCTTTCCATAGAATAAAATCCTTTCCACTTAAATTTTCTCGGTGCCATAGCAGATGAAGGGATGCAAGTCAATATTTCCGAAACTGAGGTGTTTGGAACTTATATATTTTTGTCCGTTGACCGGCCCCCGGCGGCCGATAGCCGGCCGTCAATTCGGTTGACAAAGATTTTATCAGATTTTATAATTGTTTCGAAACGTTATGGATTTGAACTTGTCATGCCAAAAACAAGGAGAACTTATGCCGATTTACGAGTTTTACTGCGAGGATTGCAATACCATTTTTAATTTTTTCTCCAAAAGCGTCAACACGACCAAAAAGCCAAAGTGTCCCTTATGCAAAACCAAAACACTTTCCAGACAGATGTCGGCCTTTGCGTTCACCGGGAAAGCCAAAGAAGGCGGCGATTTGGACGACCTGCCGATAGACGGGAGTAAAATGGAAAAAGCCATGCAAATGCTGGCCGGTGAAGCTGAAAATATTAACGAAGACGATCCCCGCCAGGCTGCCAATCTGATGCGCAAACTGACGGATATGACCGGACTTGAACTGGGCCCCGGGATGCAAGAGGCTCTGAAGAGGATGGAAGCCGGCGAAGACCCTGATGCCATCGAAGCTGAAATGGGCGATCTGCTGGAAGAGGATGAACCTTTTGCATTGCCCGAAAAAAAAGGCGCGGCCAAAGGAATGACGCGACCGGCGCCGAGAAGAGATGAGACGTTGTATGACCTTTAATTTGAGGTTATGCTGGGCTGGCACCATTGAGCACCGATTCCTGAAATTTCGATTCTCAAACACCAACCTTAGAAGCACCAAATTTCAATTTTCAAATAACAATGGATAAAAAAATACTAGCTAAATTAGAAACTATGCATGGCGACATCACCCAACTTGCGGTGGATGCCATTGTCAATGCGGCCAATCGATCCCTTTTGGGGGGCGGCGGCGTGGACGGCGCCATTCACCGGGCTGCGGGGCCGGGGCTCCTGGCAGAGTGTCGCACATTGGGCGGATGTCCCACCGGCGAGGCCCGAATGACCAAAGGGTATAATCTGACGGCCCGTTATGTCATTCATACCGTCGGCCCGGTTTACAGCGGCAAAGTCAAGGACCAAACGCTTCTAACCGGGTGCTACCAAAACAGTCTGAAGCTGGCCGCCGATCATAACCTCAGGTCGATTGCATTCCCAGCCATCAGCTGCGGCGTGTATGGCTATCCCATCGCAGACGCCTGCCGAATCGCCGTGGAAACCACCATCAATTTTCTTAAAACCGACCAGTCGCTTCAAAAAGTGATCTTTATACTCTTTTCACGCAACGATTTAAAGATTTATGAAGATTATTTGCAGTCGTTGGGCGGATAGGTCTGCGGCTGGCACTGAGTCACGTCAGTTGAGCAGATAAATATTTTTTATCCGAGTCGGTTAGAGTCTACTTTGTCGTTGTCATGGTGGGATGGATTTTCCCATTGACAAAATTGATCGCCGTAATTAACATAGAGCTGTTTTAAAAGATCAGATCAATTCCCGCCAGTTGAATCGCGCTGATCATATTTCAGTACAAGGAGGATGTTATGGTTGAGGTTACCGAAGCAGCGAGCCGGCAAATTGCAGAGTACTTTAAGGATCGGGATATCGTTCCGATTCGTATTTTTCTAAACGAAGGGGGCTGAGGCGGCCCTTCATTGGCGATGGCTCTGGATGAGCCCAAAGAAACCGACAATACATACGATGTCAATGGCTTCCAGTTTATCATGGATAAAGATTTTGATAAAAAAGCCAAACCCGTGACCGTAGATTTTTTAGGATACGGGTTTAAAATCAGTTCGAACCTTGAGTCCGGACCTGCATCTGCATGCTCCAGCTGCGGCAGCGGCAGCAGCTGTAGTTGATGGCTTAATATCGCTTGCAACATAATAGGCAACACCCTCCCGGTGTTGCCTTTTTTTTAGGTTTAATTGGATCGCAAACAGCCGCTCGTATGCGAGCATGCAGCAGGCCGACGCAGGTCATCTATTCACGTGCTACCAGGAAATATCAGATCGGGAGGAACCGCATATGCAGGAATTTATGGAGGTTGTTAAAGGCAGACGAAGTGTTCGCAAGTACGAAGACTTACAGGTACCGGATGATAAGCTTGAGATCGTCCTGGAAGCTGTAAAATGGGCGCCTTCCTGGGCCAATACCCAGTGCTGGGAAATTATCGTCATCAAGGAGGCAAAAACCAAAGAACAATTGCAGAGCACCTTTCCGCCTAAAGGCCAACCGGCAACCAAGGCCATCGTTCAGGCCCCCGTGGTTCTGGCCGTCTGCGCGAAGCTCGAAAGCTCGGGATATTACAACGGGCAGGTTAGCACCAAATTCGGTGACTGGTTCTTGTTCGATCTCGGCATTGCCAGCCAGAATATTTGTTTGACGGCTCACAGCCTCGGATTAGGAACGGTCATGGTGGGACTATTTGATCAGGAGAAAGCCGGCCGGATCCTCGATGTCCCCCGGGGCTATGAGGTAGTGCTGCTGATACCAGTGGGTTTCCCCGCCAAAATCTCATCAGCTCCACCACGCAGAGAAATCAGCGAATTTAGGCACAATGAAAAATTCTGATGAGGAGAATGTTGTCCGCGCCATTATCCGCTACCACGAAGCGACCAAGCACCATTACGACCGCTATGCTAGATCCGCAGGCTCTATGGACTGGGAAAACCAGCCGAATCCATTCCGTTTCTATGAAAAAACGCAGGTCTTCGACCTGCCTTTGCTGACCGAAGATCCCCGGCGCACCTATTCGGATTTATACCAAAGAAAAAACAATCCGAGCCGGGGATTTACCCTTGAAACGATCGCGGGGTTTCTCGAACTGTCCCTGGGGCTGTCGGCCTGGAAAACCGCCGGCGGATCCCGCTGGTCTCTTCGCATGAATCCCTCCAGCGGCAATCTTCATCCCACCGAAGCCCACCTGGTGCTGCCGCAGATTCCGACCAAGCCGGGAGGCGTCTATCATTACAATGCACTCACCCATGCTCTGGAGCAGCGGGCAACACTTTCCGAGGATATCGCGCAGCAAATTTCAGCCCACTTTGGATGTGAAGGCTTTTTGATTGGTTTGAGCAGCATCTTCTGGCGCGAATCCTGGAAATACGGGGAACGTGCCTTGCGCTACTGCAATCACGACGTCGGGCATGCACTGGCGGCCGCCAGCATTTCAGCCAATCTTTGCGGCTGGAAAGTGACCTATCTAAACGGGCTTTCAGATGAAGCGCTGGAAATTTTGCTGGGCTTTGACAAAACCGTCTTTGCCGATCTGGAAGCGGAACACCCGGATCTGTTATGTTGGGTCCACCCGCGGGATCGGGTGGAATTCCCCCGCACGCTGCCGCAGTCCGTCATATCCGCCTTTGCAGATCTCCCCTTCAAAGGCGAACCCAACACACTGAGCAGACAGCGTCTCAACTGGGAAATCATATACGAAACCGCGGAGCTGACCCGCAAGCCGCAGACGGCCGAAAAAAGATACGACGCCGGAGACAGGGCCTGGCGCCAGGGAGCGGTCAGCAGTCTGCCGGCGGCCGCAATCATCCGCCGGCGGCGCAGCGCCACGGCATTCGACCGCCAGGGTTCGGTCAGTAGAAATCAATTCCTGACGATCCTGGATAAAACCCTGCCCCGTCGCAGCTGCGCCCCTTTCGATGCAGAACTAATGGATCCTTCAACGCACCTGATTATTTTCGTTCACCAGGTACAGGGATTGACACCCGGACTATATTTCTTCTTTCGCAGCGAACAGGATATCGACGCCCTGAAAGCGTCGACCCGATCCGGCTTTGTCTGGCAGCGGATCGAAAATGATTTTCCACTGTTCCTCTTGGAGGAAGGCAATTTCAAACAGCAGGCCACCATGGTCAGCTGCCATCAGGATATCGCCGGCAGCGGCGTTTTTTCGTTGGGCATGATCGCCCGGTTCAGGGATTCGATCGCCGGCCAACCGTTTCGCTACCGGCACCTTTTTTGGGAAACCGGTATGATCGGCCAGGTTTTATATCTGGAAGCCGAAGCCCACGGCGTTCGCGGCACCGGCATCGGATGCTTCTTTGACGATGCCGTCCATGAGATTATAGGTTTGACGGGCAATTCATATCAGAGTTTGTATCATTTCACCGTCGGCCGGCCGGTTGAAGATCCGCGCATCAGCACCTACCCTGCCTACCACCATTTGAAGAACCGATAATTTTGCTTGATTGCCAACAGGATTCTCAGTGCCTATATTAACAAAACGGCAAGGAAGCTGGAAATAGACGGCGAAAGGATGATTCTTCAATACCCAAGCTTTCCGGCCGCCCAGCTTTCTGGCCCCCTTTGCTTTATTTTGTCAGCGAGCCTAAACACGCTTGAGAATTTCCGGAGTAGTGACTGTATTGAAAAAAAAGGAGTTATTCGTGTCTCCCAACCATCTTATTCATGAAAAAAGTCCCTATCTGATCCAGCATGCCCATAATCCTGTCGATTGGCACCCCTGGTCGGAAGAAACTTTTGCGCAGGCCGGAGCCGAAAACAAGCCCATTTTCCTTTCCATCGGCTACGCTACCTGCCACTGGTGCCATGTCATGGAAAAAGAATCCTTTGAGGATGCCGAGACCGCAGGCTATCTCAATGACACCTTTGTGTGCATTAAAGTCGATCGCGAAGAACGGCCCGACATCGATGCAGTCTACATGACCGCCTGCCGGATGCTGACCGGAAGCGGCGGCTGGCCGCTGAGTATTTTTATGACGCCGGACAAAAAGCCCTTTTTCGCCGCCACCTATCTTCCGAAACACAGCCGCTCCGGCCGGGCGGGCTTGATCGACATCTGTCGGCAGGTGAAGGCTCTGTGGTCCGATCAAAATGAAAAAGTTGCGGCCTCGGCCGACAGCATTGCCTCCCAATTGGGCCAGGCGTTTGCTTTTACGGCGGCGGCCGGACCCGATGAAGCTTTGTTGGATCAAACATTCAGACAGATTAAAAAGGCCTTTGATATGCAATACGGCGGCTTTGAATCCGCTCCCAAGTTCCCGACACCGCATCGGCTGCTGTTCCTGCTGCGCTATTACCATCGCAGCGGAGAATCACACGCCCTGGAGATGGTCCAAAAAACCCTGACGGCCATGCGTCTGGGTGGAATCTGGGACCACGTCGGCGGCGGCTTTCACCGCTATTCCACCGACCAGAGGTGGCTGCTGCCTCATTTTGAAAAAATGTTGTATGACCAGGCGCTGATTGCGACCGCATATTTGGAAGCCTACCAGATCGACCGCGATGCGTTGTTCGCCGAAACAGCCGCCGACATTTTCACTTATGTATTGCGCGACATGACGGCGGCTGAAGGTGGGTTCTACTCGGCGGAAGATGCCGACAGTGAGGGGGAAGAAGGCAAATTCTATGTCTGGACGAACGAAGAATTCAGGCAGATACTGGGTGATAAGGTCGCCGGCAGGTGGGAGACGATATTAAGGCTAAGCCCGGAGGGAAATTTTACCGATGAAGCCACCCGCCGCAAAACCGGTGCCAACATCCTGCATTTAACTGCACCGCTGATCAAGTGGGCGGAAAAACTGGGGATCCCGGCAGACCGGCTCCAGGCTGAATGGGATACCATCCGTGACCAGCTGTTCCGCGCGCGGGCCGAACGGATTCATCCATTAAAAGACGACAAGATCCTCACCGATTGGAACGGGCTGATGATTGCAGCGCTGGCCCAGGGGGCGCGGGTTTTAAACAAACCCGAATATGAAAACGCCGCCTGCAAAGCCGCTGAATTTGTTCTTTCAAAAATGCGCGATGAAAACGGACGTCTTTACCATCGTTTCCGGGACGGGGAGCTTGCTGTGGAAGCCCAGGCCTCCGACTACGCGTTTTTAATTCTGGGCCTTCTCAATCTGTACCAGACCACCTTTGACCTGACTTTTGCCGAGCAGGCGCAGGCGCTGCAGGAAAGGATGATCGAAGATTTCTGGGATGAAAAAAACGGCGGGTTTTTTTTGACCTCCCAGGGAAGTGCCGACCTGCCGGTGCGTCCGAAAGAGTTGTATGACGGCGCCATCCCGTCGGCCAATTCGGTGGCGCTGTTCAATCTGGTGTCATTGTCCCGATTGACCGGCGACCCCCGGTGGGAAAATCGAGCCCAGGCGCAAATTCAGGCTTTTGGCGGCAGCGTAAAATCTCAGCCGCAGGCCTTCACGTATTTTCTGTGCGCCCTTGATTTTGCCCTGCGCCCGGGTCAGGAGGTCATTATTGCCGGCGAACCCCAGGCATCCGATACCCGGCAGCTGCTGGCGGCCCTGAATCTGAATTTTACGCCCAACAAGGTAGCGATCGTAAAGTCGGATCAAAATGCTGAGAGGCTGGCCAAATTTGCCGGATACACTGACGGCTTGCAGGTCATTGCAGGCAAAGCCACCGCCCATGTGTGCCGCGATGGAGCCTGCACTGACTCCACCGCCGACAGCCGGATTATGCTGGACAGGATCCTGGGAAAACGGTAAGAATCAGGAAGGCTGGGAAGCTGAAAAAGACGAAGGTGGGAAGGTGAGAGGGTGAGAAGGTGGGACGCTCGCGCGTCAGCTGATAGCTCATAGGGATAAGGACAAAAAAGATGCATTAAGTTGGACCCTTAAAGCCTTCCAGCATCCCAGCTTTCCAGCCTTTCTTCTATCAACTATCAACTCAATTAACCTCATAAACTCGATCAACTCAATCAACTGCATCGCTATGGACAATTTGGAATTTAAGACCCTGACAGCGGCAGAATTCGAAGAATACCTGAAGAATCACAAAGAAAAAG
>CAYTBC010000164.1:6243-9996 GCA_964435765.1 uncultured Desulfosarcina sp. | reverse complement strand
ATGCCCTGTTTGATTCGATGACGGTCTTTGAAAACGTGGCCATGCCGCTGAAGTATACGACCAAGCTGAAGAAAAAGGAAATCGAACAAAAGGCGATGGCGCGCATTGAGCAGACCGAGCTGACGGAGGTGGCCGATAAGTACCCCTCGGAGATCTCCGGGGGCATGCAGAAGCGCGCGGCCCTGGCGCGGGCGCTGGTGACCGACCCGAGCATCGTGCTGTTTGACGAGCCCACCACCGGCCAGGACCCGATCCGCAAGAATGCCATTTTGGGGATGGTGGCCGAATATCAGAAGCGCTTCGGATTTACGGCCCTTTTGATCAGCCACGAGATTCCGGACGTGTATTTTATATCCAACCGGATTTTGGCGCTGTATGACCGCAAGATCGTGTTTCAGGGGGACCCGGAAGCCTTTGAATCGCTGGACCACCCCTTTCGCCAGGAGCTGATCAGCAGCCTGGAGAGCCTGGGCGAGGAGCTGACGGGATTGTATTCCAAGCGGCATTTCAAGGTGCGTTATCAAACCGATTTGAGCCAGCGGCAGCCCGACGCCACCTACGCGGCGGCGGTTTTCACGCTGGATGACATCGATGCGATCAGCGAGCATTTGGGACACGATGCGACCCAGCAGATCATTCGCTCTTTAGGCTCATATATCAACAAGCATTTTGGTGCGGTGGGGGGATTTTCCTCGCGCCAGACCATCAATGAATATGCCACCGTGCTGCCCTATTCGGATCTAGACGAGGCCCATCGGATTATGGAGGATTTTACGCGGGATTTTCAGGAACACGGCATCCGCGATATTCAGCTGCCGCGCGGGGAGGGGGATCCGACCGCGATCGAATTTTCGGTGCTGGCCGGACTGGCCCAGGGCAAGCCCCAGATCGAGATCGAGTCGGTGATGGAATTTGCACGGTTCAACCAGAAAGAGATTGCACGATTTACATTTGAAATTGGAGGAAAGGCAGAATGAAGAAATATTCCAAGGAAACCGTGGTGGGCATTTTTGTGGTCATCGGGCTGGTGTGTATCGGCTATATGACGGTTAAACTGGGCAATGTGGGGTTTTGGGGAGAAAATACGTATACGTTGAATGCCAAGTTTAATACAGTGACGGGCCTGCGGGTGGGCAACCCGGTGGACATGCTGGGTCTGGAAATCGGTCGGGTTGAGAAATTTACCATTGACCAGGAGAACCAGGTGGTCAACGTGCAGTTTAAAATCAACAAGGGCATCGAGATTTACGACGATGCGATTGCCTCGATCAAGACCGAGGGTCTGATCGGCGATAAATACGTGTCGATCGATCCGGGCGGAGGCGGGGATCTGCTGGCCGACGGCGGCACCATCACCGACACCAATTCGCCGACCGACATCATGGATCTGGTCAGCAAGTATGCCTTCGGCGATGTCGGCGGGGGGGATAAGAAAGAAAAAAAGGATTAGGAATGAAGTCGGAATTGGGAATGGGGAAAAACAGTGCTGAGGACTGAGTAAAGAAGGTATAGTGTAGCTCAAAGCTGAAGGCTCAAAGGTGAAAGCTGATAACTGAAAGCTCATAGCTCATAGCTCATAGCTGAAAGCTGATAACTGAGGCTCATGGCTCAAAGCTGAAAGCTCAAAGTAAGAGTGGGAATTTTTTAGATTGATATAGTTAACTCAGTATACCAATAAACTTAATAAACATAGTCAACCCAATATTCCTAATCGATAAACGATTAAAACGAACTAAACGATCCAAACGATCTCAACGTTCATAAACATCAAAACGAAATTAACGAACTTAACGATCAAAACTCATCCCAGAGGGAGGTTAATATGAACAGTAAATTTTTCGGGGTTGTGCTGATTTTGGCGGTGGTGTTGGTGATTCCGCTTCAGGGCTTTGCGGCCACACCGATGGAAACCATTGAAACCGGTGTCAACAAGGTTATTGCCAAGCTGAGTGAGCCGGGGTTCAAGGACCAGGCCAAAGATGTTCAAATATCGCAACTGAGTGATCTCATAAACACGATATTCGATTTCAGGGAGCTGTCAATACGAACCCTGGGGCGCGAATGGAAAAAGATGAACGCCGAACAGCAGAAAGAATTTACTCAGCTGTTCCGGGAACTGCTTCAGGGCGTGTATGCCGACCGGCTGCTGGCCTACTCGGATCAAAAAGTACTCTTTGAAAAGGAGACTATTCTGAAGAAGGGCAGCGCCGAGGTCCAGAGTTATCTGCAGACATCGGACGGCAAAAAGATACCGCTTTTTTACCGACTCACGGATAAAAGCGGTGACTGGAAGGTTTACGACGTGATCATTGAAGGGGTCAGCATGGTGAAAAACTACCGCACCCAGTTCAGAGAAATATTAAGCAAAGATTCCCCGGAAAAGCTGCTGCAGATATTGCGGGACAAAACCGGTAAAGCCTGATCAATCCAGCCCGAAACATGGCAGATTCTGGATAGAGCAACTATAATACTCAAGTTGGTTTCGGATGAAGAAAGGAGCCTTGATTCCGTGAAACAGCTATTTTTGGCAGCCGCCGCAGTTTGTTTTCTCGTCGTCGTTTTGGGTTATGCCCCGGCTGAGGCCTTTAATGACGAGGCTACTTTGTACCTGGCTCAGACAACCCCGCAGCCCTCTGATATAAAGAGCGATTCATCTGCGGTTCAAGGATCAGAGCAGGCTGAAAATGATGCGGAAGACGAGAGCGGCGATGATGATGAATACGGCGATGATGATGAATACGCCGACACCCAAGATGTTGCGCTGATCCCGGATCCATGGATCGAGATGAACCGGGGCCTATATACCTTTAACGACCGCATGTATTTCTGGGTGCTCAAACCGGCGGCGCGGGGATACGGCTTTATTATCCCCCAGGAGCTGCGGCAGGCCATCCGCAATGCCTTTTACAACATTCGGTTTCCGGTGCGCTTTATCAACTGCCTGCTGCAGGGAAAAATCCGCAAGTCGGGGGATGAATTCGGCCAGTTTTTCATCAACACGACGGTGGGCTGTCTGGGACTTTTAAACCCGGCGGTCAATTATCCGAGGCTGCAGCCCAGCCCGGAGGATCTGGGCCAGACTTTTGGGGTCTGGGGCATCGGCAGCGGAGCCTATCTCATGCTGCCGTTTTTCGGGCCTTCCAGCCTGCGCGATGGCCTGGGGA
This sequence comes from uncultured Desulfosarcina sp., assembly GCA_964435765.1. Taxonomy (GTDB): domain Bacteria; phylum Desulfobacterota; class Desulfobacteria; order Desulfobacterales; family JAFDCJ01; genus JAFDCJ01. Next base: position 6,832 of record CAYTBC010000164.1, on the reverse strand, counting down.
AATTGGGTGATACGTTTATGGATCCCCTCTGGTGGCTGTTTAGAGACGACATCTGGTTGGCCGTAGGCGTTCGGGCCGGCGAGACGGTCAACGACACCTCACTGAGGATCGGGGAATACGAGGCCCTGAAAGAAGCGGCGCTGGATCCCTATGTCATGATTCGCAACGCCTATGTCCAGAACCGCAACAAGCTGATTGCCGAATAGCAGAGCAAAGAAGTCAGATGGCAGAGGTCAGAGGACGGAGGTCAGAAGACCGATTCTTGAAGTCGGAATTGGGAATGCGGAAGTCGGAATGATCAGAAGCTCGAACAAGATCTTTGTCCTCCTGTCGTGAGCCTTTAAGTGCTGGAAGCCGCTCCCCAAGGCTCATAATTTGCTCAGATCGACTGGTTGGGTGCCATCAGGCCTAAAAAATACCCCTTTAATTTGTGTCTAGAACCGAATTTTTCCGTGAAACCCGCTGAGACAGGCCTATGAGCTGAAAATATCCTTTATTCCGAAACAGACTTCCAGTCGACGGCAACCAGGACCAAGCGGCCAGCCATTTGAACCCCCTCAGCGTTACTCCGCAGAGTAGATACTTCAGC
>CAYTBC010000164.1:0-6143 GCA_964435765.1 uncultured Desulfosarcina sp. | reverse complement strand
TTGTTTACGATCAATCAGGGGTTGGGTATTCTCAACAAAGGAGGTGTCGCATGGCAACTGTAGGAATCGGCTTAATGGGTTTTGGCAGAATCGGAAGAAATCTTTTCCGTATTCTCTACCAGAGCCATGATTTGCGATTGCGGGCGATCAGCGATATTGCGGATCACAAAGCGCTCGAGTACTTGCTGCGTTTCGATACCATTCTGGGCCCCTTTCCGGGTGAGGTCAGCGTCAAGGAGGGTCATCTTTACGCCGCCGGGCGACAGATTCCCATGTTTTCGGAAAAAGAACCCGGTGATGTGTCGTGGGCAGGTCTTGGAATCGAGGTGGTCATCGAGGCCACGGCTCAAAAATGGTCCCGAGGGCAGCTCGAAAGGCATCTGGAGCGCGGCGCTAAACGGGTGATTCTGTGCGCACCGCCGCAGGATCCGCCGGATATTACAGTCGTAATGGGTGTCAACGACGATCAGCTTAAACCGGAGCACCGGATCGTCTCCAACGGTTCGTGTACCGCCCACTGTGCGGCCCCGATTGTCAAGATCCTGCACGAAGCTTTCGGCATTCAGCGGGCGTTTTTGAGCACCGTTCATGCATATACCAATCAGCAGCGCCTGGCTGATGTGCCCTCCGAGGATAAGCGCCGCGGCCGTGCAGCCGCCGAAAACATCATCCCCCAGGCAACCGAGGCCGCCTTCATGATTGCCGGCCTGATACCGGCCATGGAAGGCCGCATTACCGGAGGATCCATGAACGTTCCTGTTTCCAACGGTTCGGTTGTGGATCTGGTTTGCTGGCACGATAAGCCGGTGACCACTTTGGCGATTAACGAAGTGATGCGAACGGCAGCCTCCATCCCCAAGTGGCGCGACATCATCGAATACGAAGATGACCCCATTGTATCCAGCGATATCATTCGCAGCCCGTACTCGACGACTTTCGATTCCCTTGCGACAATGGTGATGGGCGACCGGGTCTCTAAAACCCTTTCCTGGTATGACAACGGATGGGGTTATGCCCATCGGGTGGTCGATCTCATTAACAAGTTCACGGCAATGGACAAGGAGGCGGCATAATGGCTATCAATATCGGAATCAACGGTTTCGGCCGCATCGGCCGCAGCGTCTTTCGCATTCTAAGCGATCGCGAGGACATAAACGTGGTCTGCATCAATGACCTTTTTGAGAACGAACAGCTGGCCTATCTGCTTAAATACGACACGGTAATGGGTATCTTTGCCAAAGAGGTGCGGGCGACTGCAGATGCGATGTATGTAGACGACCAAAAGATCGTGATGACCGAACAGCGCGACCCGGCCCAAACGCCCTGGAAGGATTTGGACGTTGATTTTGTCATCGAATCAACCGGCGTGTTTCGCAACCGGGCAGCGATAGAAAAACACCTAACGGGCGGCGCCAAAAAAGTTCTACTCACCGTGCCGGCCAAAGATGAGATCGATGCGACCATTGTCCTGGGGGTCAACGACGATCAGCTCAAACCGGAGCACCGGATCGTCTCCAACGCCTCCTGCACCACGAACTGCCTGGCACCGATTGCCAAAGTTCTGGATGAATCTTTTGGCATTGAAGAAGGATTCATCACCACGGTGCATGCCTACACCAACGATCAGCGCCTGGCCGATGTTCCTCACAAAGATTTTCGGCGCAGCCGGGCTGCCGGAGAGAACATTATCCCGACAACCACCGGCGCGGCGCGGGCGGTCGGCAAAGTGCTGCCGCAGCTGCAGGGCAAGCTGGACGGACTGGCCATGCGGGTCCCCGTGCCCGACGGCTCTATTGTGGATCTGGTGGTGCGTCTGAGAAGCAAGCCGTCCGTCAAAGAAGTCAATACCGCCGTGCGTGAGGCAGCTGAAGGACCGATGCACAAGGTCGTCGAATACAGTGAAGCGCCGCTGGTCTCAAGCGACATCATCGGCAATCCCCATTCCAGTATCTTTGATGCCTTGTCCACCTGTTCATTGCAGGACGGCTTCGTCAGGATTATCTCATGGTACGACAACGAGTGGGGCTACTCGAATCGTGTGGTGGATTTGATTGATAAAATGGCCGCACTGTGAAGTCGGAATTAGGAATGCGGAATTCCGCAGATGGAATAAATTATCAGAGCGCATCGTGTGGAGGACTGAGGGTTGAGGACTGGGGACTGAGTTAACAGGCTGGGATGATGGACGTTTGTCTGAGCGGAGTGGAGATCCTGCGCAGCGGGGATGGGGGATGAGGATAAAGGTAAAAGGTAAAAGGCTAAAGGTGAAAGCTCAAAGGTGAAAGGTGATTGAGAAGTCTCCATGGTTTAGCTTCCAAGCCTCCCGGCCTCCCAGCTTTTTGGTTCTGAAATCTGAAACAAGCACGAAAGGAAGGCTATGACAACACATGATGATCGGATTGGTGCCCTGCGGCGGCATGCCATGGAGATTTTTCAGGCCGCTTTAAAAGCGGTCGATCCGGTGGAGGCGATTCTGCGGCATGTCAAGCTGGAAAATGAAGTTTTGCAAATCGGCCATCAAAGATTTGAACTCAACGATTTCGATCGAGTCCTGGTGGTGGGTGCCGGCAAAGCCGGGGCTCCCATGGCCAGAGCGTTGGAGAATTTGCTGGGCGAGCGCATCGATGACGGTGCGATTGTGGTCAAGGAAGGGCATGGCTTGCCGTTGGACCATGTGCGGATCCATGAGGCCAGTCATCCGGTTCCGGATGGACGCGGGATCCGGGGTGCCGAGGAAATCCTTGCGCTGGTCAAGGAGGCCGGGGAGCGCGACCTGGTGATTTGTGTCATTTCCGGGGGCGGATCCGCCCTGCTGGTGGCCCCGGCCGAAGGGGTCACCCTGGAGGACAAGCAGGAGGTGACGCGTTTGCTTTTGGCCTGCGGGGCCGATATTCACGAAATAAATACGGTCAGAAAACATCTTTCCCGGGCCAAAGGAGGAGGATTGGCCCGTCTGGCTTATCCGGCTACGGTCGTGAGCTTGATCCTCTCGGATGTCATCGGCGACGATCTGAATGTGATTGCATCCGGACCGGCGGTGCCGGATACCAGCACCTTTGCCGATGCTCGGGGTGTTTTTCAAAAATATGACATCTGGGATCGCGTTCCGAAATCCGTGCGGCACCGAATACAGCTGGGCCTGGCGGGAGATTTCGAAGATACCCCCAAGGCGGGTGATGCTGTTTTCCGGCGATGTTACTCCGAACTGGTGGGAACCAACATTCAGGCCTTGATAGCCGCAGGCCGGGCGGCACAGGGACTGGGCTACCAGCCCTTAATCCTTTCATCCACTGTGGAGGGTGAAGCACGGGAAGTCGTCAAGATGTTTACCGCATTTGCCAAAGAGGTTCGCAGTTCGGGCAACCCGCTGGCAGCGCCCGCCTGTATCTTATGCGGCGGCGAGACGACCGTAACCATTCAGGGCGAGGGCAAGGGCGGGCGCAACCAGGAGTTTGCCCTGGCGTCAGCCATGATCATTGCCGGCATGGACAATGTGTTGGTTTTAAGCGGCGGCACCGACGGCACCGATGGACCCACCGATGCGGCTGGGGCGATTGCCGACGGCCGGACCATTGCCAGGGCGGAAGCTATAGGACTTGATCCCCTGGACTGCCTGCGGCGCAACGACGCCTATCACTTTTTTCAGCCGCTGCAGGACTTGATCATCACCGGACCCACCCGGACGAATGTTTCGGATGTCTATATGCTGCTGATTGCTTGATGCTGGATGGCGGCAGATTGAAAGGCTGGAAAGCCAGGAGGCTGGAAAGCTTGAAGCAGAAGTCATAGAACCTATGGCGCAGGGCGCTCACCTTCTGCCTTTTGACACCTGAAACCTTCAAACTTCCACCGATCCTTTAAGCTTTCCAACTTCCCGGCTTCCTGCTTTTGTTTTCGAATTCATTCTACCGGTTTGGTCCTGGAAAGCCAGTAATCACCCTGCCGGTCGTTGATGCGATCGAGTTCGAATCCAAATTGGGTATAATCCGCGCTGATCAGAAAATAGTATTTAGTGCCTTTCTCGAAGGGAACCGTGAGGGTCGATTTGGAAACACCCAGGGAGTGGAACCCCGGTCGGAGGTTAAAAGACACGTATTCCCCCGAGCGCAGGCGGGCGATAATGGCACCGTCGAGGTCCACCTTCAAAGAAAATCCCCAGCCTAGCAGATTATTGTCACGGATAACGTACACTTCTGCATTGGCCGGCGAGCTTTCAAGGGCAGGGAAATCTCCGGTTCGGCCATGGGCGCACGCGATGAAGGTCATGGTCAACATTGATAATATCAAATAGTTTTTCATGTTTAATGAACCGAAATCAGATCATGATCGCGGCAATCCCGCGATGGGAAGTTTACTTTTGGGCCGCCTTCTGCATGACGTCCAGATAATTGTCCAACTCCGCGACACTGGCAAAAACTTTGAGGGTCGGAATGGCTTTGAGAATATCGAAAACTTTTTGAATTTGAGGTTGGAGATTCATGAAAAGCATGCGGCCTTGGGTTGCTTTCAGGGCTTTTTTGGTTTTCAACAGTACCCGGATGCCGGTACTGCTGATGTAATCCATAAATTCCAAGTCGAAAATAATGACATCCGGTGGTTCTTTTAGGATCGCATCCATCTTTTCATCCAGAACCGAATAGGTATTCGCATCGATGGCGCCGATGGGGGAGACGATGATAACTCCCGGTCCTCGTGTAGCTGTTTTTACTTTAAGCGGCATTTGGTCTCCTGTGAAGTATACTTTTATTCTTTATGAGTACGATTAAGGAGCGAAAGCTGTTTCTGAATTATTATCGAATTCCCCACAAAGGCTGATAGCTCAAAGCTCATAGCAGATAGTTATAAGGATTTTTTCATTTTTTTTCTATGAGCTATCAGCTATGAGTTCAACGCTATCCCGCCCCAAACCACTTTTTAAAAAGTCCTTTCACTGATGATTGCCTCTCACTCGCATTGCCGTCCGTTGGGCTTGCGGTTCTACTTTCCGGCCACCATTCCACGGCCTCGAATTTGATGGGCAAGATGCATTCCAGCGCCGGAAGCAGCTTTTCCTCTACCAGCACCTTTTCCCGTTCTGCAATTTCCCGGAAATAGACGCTGATTTCTTCAACATACCACCCCTTGGTTTCTTCGAGTATATCCAGGTCGACTTTGACCATTTTTTCAAATTCCTTACCCAGCATAGGTTTGAGGGCATCTTCCGTAATTTGACCGCTTAACTTGTCAAGCCGGGTTTTGAGACGTTCGTCCTGTCCCTCATCCATGATAAATGTCAGCGTCAGAGAACCGCCGCCGTAGGGGCGATGCAAAGATGATATTTTAACGACGCCTTCTTTGGTTTCATCGTCATCTTCAAACCGGATGGAAAAACCCACATATGCGATCATCTTCTCATTGGCCTTGACGGCCAGATAACTTTTTCTGGGATCGAACTCCTGGGTCATGGCAGTTTTCCTGTTTGTCTCCTTCCGGTGTGGTTAGGATCGTTGAGATCGTTTGGTTCGTTAAGTTGGTTATGAACGTTGAGATCGTTTTGTTCGTTTTGATGGTTTAGATCGTTTATGGTTTAGAAATATTGGATTGATTAAGTTGACTGTGTTGGCTGAGTTCATTGAGTGTACTGATTTAACTGTATCAGTCTGATCAAATCCCTCTCTTACTTTGAGCTTTCACCTTTGAGCCATAAGCTTTCAGCTATGCGCTATGCTCTTGGCTCCAAGCTCAGTCCAATCCACAATCCACAATCCAAAATCCCAAATCCGCAATCAGAAACCAGCACCTCGCAACGCGTACCCCGCCCCCCCGGCCTACCAATCGGGCTTGTGGAAGACGGATTTGACCTCCTGCGACGGCGGATATTCTGTTTCCTGCGGTGCCAGCATACCGCCCCAGTTGGTTCTGTGCTCCATCTCGTCTTTGAGGCTGGCCGGTATGAAATCCTTGCCCTGGCGGATTTCCCAACCGCCGCCCAGGGTCCTGTAAAGCGCGACTAAACTGGTTCCCACCGAGCCGGTGGTAGCCACAAGGTTGTCTTCCTGGTTGGCCAGATCGCGCTGAGTGTCCAATACGCGCTGGTAGTCGACCAGTCCCTCACGGTACTGGATCATGGATAGATCCACCGAACGTTTCGAGGCCTTGACGGC
>CAYTBC010000163.1:0-10032 GCA_964435765.1 uncultured Desulfosarcina sp. | reverse complement strand
GTGACTTCAGCAGTTCCAGCTGCATGGCGGCCGCCCCGATTTATGAAAAGGCCGACATGACCCAGCTTTCACCGACCTCTTCCCACATGGACTTTACCAAGAAGGGCCAAAATATGTTCCGCGTGGTGGCCACCCAGGGATATGAAGGTCCTTACAATGCCAGGTGGGCGGTCAAAGATCTCGGCATAAAGAAAATTGCCACCATCTACATCAATAACGACTGGGGGGTGGATGCAAATAAATACTTCACGCAGGAAGCCCGCCGACTCGGGGCGGAGATCGTGGCAGAAGAAGCATTTGTCCCTGGTGAAAAGGACTTTACGGCCATTTTGACCAAATTAAAAGGCATGCAGCCGGATCTGATATATTTGCCCACCTTTTATGCGGATGCCGCGGCCATTTTAAACCAGGCCAAACGCATGCGGTTTAAACCCGTGGTAATGGCCAACAGCTCCTTGTTTTCTCAGAAAACCATTGAGCTGGGCGGCGATGCCGTGGAGGGCATCATTATCCCAGCCAATTATTTTAGTGCCGATCCGAGGCCCGCGGCCCAGGAGTTTACCCGGGAATATGAGGCCCTTTACGGCGCCGTGCCGAATCAGTTCGCGGCTCTGGCCTACGATGCGGCCAATCTAATGGTGGCTGCGCTGCATAAAGCCGGGGTTGAAGACCGGGCCAAAGTCAAGGATGCGCTGGTATCTCTGAAGGGCTTTCAAGGCGCAACCGGCTCCATTTCCTACGCCAACAGCCATGACCCGGAAAAGGAGCTGGTCAGGATCACCATCAAAAACGGCGAGTGGGTGCTGTATCAACCTTAACCCGGGAGGGGAACAGGAAACCTCAAGGCCATATTGAAAATTCCGGCCCTCTTGAATTGACGATGGACAATGGACTTTCAAATCCTCTTTGAGCAGTTTATCAACGGTATCACCCAGGGAAGTGTTTACGCACTGCTGGCCCTGGGGTTTACCATGATTTTCGGAACCCTGCGCATGGTCACCTTTGCCCATGGTGAAGTCTACATGATCGGCGCTTATGTGGGCTTTGAAGCCATTAGGCTGCTTCACCCCAGCTTTCTTCTGGCACTGGCGGTGGCCATGGCCGGCACCGCCCTGCTGGGGGTCATCATCGAAATCCTTGCGTTTCACTTTCTGCGGGACGCCCCGCACGCCACCTCATTGCTGGTCACCATCGGGGTCTCCATCCTGCTGGTAAACCTGGCGCAGCTGATCTGGGGCCCCGAAACCCAAGCGCTGCCGTATTCCCTTCTGGATCAAATGGATTACGGTGAAATTGAGATCGGCGGTGTTTACATTTCATATCTGCAGATGGCGGTTCTCGGCGTCACCGTGGCCTTGATGGCAATGCTGTATGTGCTGATCAACAAAACCAAACTGGGTATGGTGATCAGGGCCACCGCGCAGGACTACGAGGCGGCCTACGCCATGGGCGTCGGGGTTAACGGGATCTTTATGGTCGCTTTTGCCATCGGCTCCATGCTGGGCGGTGTCGCCGGCGTTCTGGTAGGGGTTTATTACAATTTGTTCTACCCGACCATGGGCGGTCTTTACGGATTGAAAGCGTTCAGCGCCAGCGTGGCCGGCGGCCTTACCAGTTTGCCGGGTGCGGTGATGGCCGGGCTGCTGATCGGTATTGTCGAAACTTTCTCGGTTGAATTCGGGGCCTCCAATTTTCGTCATATTTTCTCCTTTCTGTTTATGATTCTCATCCTTTTGTTTCGGCCGGGAGGACTATTCGGCGGCAGGGAACTTGTTCAAGCCCGGGGGGATTGATGCCGCGCATCTTACGACGGTTAATGGCCAACCTGCCCTATCTGGCTATTGTGGCAGCCCTGATGCTCGTACCCCTTTTTGTAAGCAATCAGTACTACGTTCAGGTCCTGATCTTCATCGGCATTTACAGCATTTTAGCCCTGAGCTTGAACCTGCTGAACGGGTATGTGGGTCTGCTCTCCATCGGCCATGCCGCCTTTTATGGAATCGGGGCCTATGCTTCAGCCAAGCTGGTCATGGCGGTGGGTCTGCCGTTTCCGCTTGCCATGCTGGGTTCCGGGGTTGTTGCCGGTATTTTCGGTTACCTGATTGCCAAACCCACGCTACGCCTTTCGGGAATTTACATGACGCTGGCAACGCTGGGCTTTAACATGATTTTTTTTCTGGTGCTGCAAAACTGGATGAGCTTCACCAACGGCCCGCTGGGAATCATGGACATTCCGGAGCCCAGCGTTTTCGGCTACAAAATTGAAACCCGTACCCAATATTACTACCTTATTCTTTTGTTGGTATTGTTGACCGTCGGCAGCATGCACCGTCTGATGACCTGCCGCTTCGGCCGTGCACTGGTGGGAATTCGCGAAAATGAACTGGCCGCCGAGGCCATGGGAGTTCATACAACCCGCTACAAAATCCAGGCGTTTGTGCTGGCCGCCTTCTACGCCGGAATTGCCGGCAGCTATTATGCCCACTTTGTCAAATTCATCAGCCCGGACAGTTTTTATATTTACGAGTCGTTTATTTTGCTTGCCATGCTGGCGTTCGGCGGGCAGGGCAATTTGATCGGACCGGTGGTGGGCGCCGCGGTGCTGATTATTATCCCGGAAGTGTTCCGATTTTTACAGGAATACCGCATGCTGGTATACGGCAGCGTTTTAATCATCATGATGCTGGTGCGTCGTCAGGGTTTGCTGGGAGGTAAAAACTATAGCCTGCGGCTGCCCTGGTTTGACCAGACGGACGAAGCGGTCTTTACCCGCGGGGATAAATTCCTGCCTGAAGATGACGCTTATTGAACCTATGTTGAGAGGTTCAGAATTCAACGTTAGGATTTTTTCTGAACAATTAGAATAGTATCTATGGCCTTACTGGAAATCACCAACGTAACCAAGGAGTTTGGCGGACTTGAGGCGCTTCACGATGTTTCGATACAGATAAACGCCGGAGAGATCATCAGTCTGATCGGGCCCAATGGGGCCGGCAAGACCACCCTGTTTAACTGCATCACGGGAACCATGCCGCCGACCACCGGGTCCATAAAATTTCAAGGTAAGGAACTGGTCGGTCTCAATCCCCATGAAGTGGCCCGCCAGGGGATTGCGCGCACCTTCCAGCACATCCGCCTGTTCGATCGCATGACGGTGCTGGACAATGTCATGGTGGGCAACGATTATAAGGGCCGCACCGGAATTTTCAGCGCCCTTTTGCGCCCGCCCCGGGTCGGTCGCGAGGAAAGTGCCTCAAAGGAGAAATGTCACAAAGTGCTGTCGCTTTTCGGCGAAAGGCTTCTGCCGCGCTTGGCGCAGTATGCCGATATGCTTTCCTATGCCAATCGCCGACGCCTTGAAATCGCCCGGGCGCTGGTGTCCGAGCCGCAGTTGATTCTGCTGGATGAACCCACCGCCGGTATGAATCCCCATGAAACCCAGGGAATCGTTGAGTTGATTCGTTTGATCCGCCAGCGCGGCCACACGGTGGTGGTCATCGAACATAAAATGAAAGTGGTCATGACGGTTTCCGATCGTATTGTTGTGCTGGATCACGGCGAAAAGATCGCCGAAGGCACACCGGATCAGATTGCCGCCAACCAGGCCGTCATCGAAGCTTACATGGGGGGGCGCCAGCGTGCTTAAGCTGAGTAACATCGACACATACTACGGACCCATCCACGCCTTGCGCAATGTGTCGCTGAAGGTCGAAAAAGGTGAAATCGTCTCGTTGCTGGGCGGTAATGCCTGCGGCAAGTCCACCACCATGAAAACCATCCTGGGATTGGTCAAACCTCGGCGCGGCACCATCGAATTTTTAGGGAAAAGAATTGAAAGGCTTTCGCCGTCTGCGATCGTACGGGCCGGAATTTCTCCGGTGCTGGAAGCCCGCCGTCTTTTTCCTTACCTGACGGTCCATGAGAATTTGCGCATGGGGGCCTATGTCCGTTCCGATAAAAAAGAAATCCTTGCAGACATCGAGCGCATGTACGAGCTTTTCCCAGTCGTCAAAAATCGCTACAAGCAGCTGGCATCGACGCTCAGCGGCGGAGAGCAACAAATGGTGGCCATGGCCAGAGCCCTGATGGCCCGTCCCAAGTTGCTGATTATGGACGAGCCCTCCATGGGCCTGTCGCCGCTTTTTGTGGACAAGATTTTTGAGATCATTCAACAAATCAACCAAACCCAGGGGGTGTCCATCCTCCTGGTGGAACAGAACGCCAATATGGCCCTGTCGATCGCCGGCCGGGGATATGTTCTTCAGACGGGCGAAATTGTGCTGTATGACAGCGCCCCCAACCTGCTGAACAATCCGCTGATGCAAAAGGCTTATCTGGGGGTCGCATAGCTTTAGAAAAAAATCGTTCAGGGGTTCAGCGTTCAGAGGTTCACCGTTCAGATTTAGATTGTTTTCCGTCGGCGCAAAGCAGATGAAAGGTTCTGGTGGGAGTGGTTTCCAACCACGAGTTTAAATGGCGGCCCGACCGAGTTCATCGCGGTTGGAAACCGCTCCCACAACATCTTTAAACTGTGCTCAGGTAACAAAAAAGTTTCGTCTTCGGTCAAACTGGTCGCCTTGGCGGCCGGCGGCCGAGCTCAAACCTGAACCTTTGAACCCTGAACCTCTGAACCTATTACAGAAAGGAATTAATTAATGGACAAAATTGAAAGAGTTGATCGCGTATTAAACGGGGAGGTGGTGGACCGACCGCCGCTCACACTCTGGTATCATTTCGGGGTTCAGCATGCCGGCGGCGAGCAGTTTGCCAAATTGACACTGGAGTTTTTCAATTATTATGACTTTGATTATTTGAAGGTAATGAACGATTATTTTTATCCGCCGCCGAAGGGCCTGGATGCAGTCAAGACCCAAAGCGATCTGAAACGCATCACGCACTTTGATGTCGAAAAGTGCGACTGGCAGGAACAGTTCAGGGCCCTCAAATACCTCAACGCCGAGTTGCAAGGCAAAGCGTATTTTATCGATACGGTCTTTGATCCCTGGCAAAGCATACGCCGCAACATGGCGGGCGAAAACATCGAAGCCCTGATGGCCGATGAACCCGAGGCGATGCTGGCGGCGCTGGACGTGGTGGCCGACAACCTGATCGCCTACTGCAAAAAATCACTGTCGCTGGGTACGGCGGGTATTTTCATGTCCATGTATGCCGGCCAGGATTTGATCAGCCGGGAAAATTTTCTGCGCTTCGTCAAACCGCCGGCCATGAAGATTTTCGAAGCCATAGCCGGTCTGGGCAAAATGAATACCGCCCATATCCACGGCGAGGATCTGTTTTTTGAGGATGTGCTGGATTTTCCGGTGAACATCTTCAACTGGTGGGACCGGGGACCCAAGGGCCCGTCCCTGCAATGGGTCAAAGAACGCATCCAAGGCTGTGTCATGGGCGGAATCAATCAAAAAGTCGTCGCCCGCACCACCCGAGAATTTTTAAGAAACCATGTCAGGGAAGGCATCGAACTCGGGGGCTCAACGCGGTTTTTTCTGGCCAACGGCTGCAGCAGCGATACCTGGGGCTACCCGCCGGCGATGCTGGCTATGGTAGACGAGGCCAAGGCGGCCGGTAACAGGTAATCGGTAACCTGCTGGATTCTCGATGCTGGATACTGGATTCTCGATACTGGATGCCGGATAAATTGATAATAAGAAACAACGCCTTGGCGTGGCTGACTGTTCGGTATTGGATGTTTTGTTTTTTTATTGGAGGTTGGATGTTGGACGTTCGATGTTCATTTTTCAATACAATTCTGAACGGCATAAATGAAAACCAAGAATGTTTATAAAACAACTTAGCGCTTGTGGTGCAAAGCACCCGGTTAGTCCGGCAAAAATCAAGTATCCAGCAACCAGAATCCAGCATCGGTTTTGAATCACCTAAACTTTGCTTTCAAACATTAACAGCATTTTGTCAGGAAAAAGCTCGTGGTGGATCTTATTCAATGAACTTTTTAGTCGTTGACTGCGGCACATCGGGATGCCGGGCGGCGGTGGTTTCAGAAACGGGAGATATTCTGTCCCAAAGCCGCTGTCAAATGCGCATCGACCAACCCCGGCCGACGTTTGCCGAAGTGGACACCGACCGGCTCTGGCATCTGGTTCAAACGGTCATCAGCGCCGAAGTTGAAAAGCATCCCGGCATCACATTCGATGCCGTCGGTGTCAGCGCGATGCTGGGTTATGTTTTTCTGGATAAAGCCGGCCGGCCGCTGATGCCGGCCGTCATCTATGCGGATAACCGCGCGGCAGACGAGGCCGAAGAAATCCGGCAGCTTTTTACGGAAAAAAGATACCTTGCGATCACCGGCCGCCTGCCCAGCCCCTTGCTTCTGGCACCTAAAATTAAGTGGCTTGCCAGGCATCGTCCGGCCGTGACTGAAAAGCTGAGCCATATCATCGGCCTCAAAGACGATATCGTTCGACGTCTAACCGGCAATATCCAGACGGACGTCGCCCATCTTGATTATTCCGGGTTGTATAACGTTCACAGGGGTAAGCTTGACGCCGATATTCTGGATGCCCTCGACATCAAAAAGACCCTCCTGCCGGACGCCGTGCCGGCCACCGCCATTGCCGGCACGGTAGGCGCCAAAGCGGCCGGCCAAATGGGTTTGACCTTCGGTGTGCCGGTCATCAGCGGGAGTTCCGACGGCACCACTGCCATGTACGGTGCCGGTGTTCTGGAGGAAGGCAACGCGGTGCTGATATCCGGTACGACGGATGTTTTGATGATAGGTGCGGCGGCGGCACCCGGCGACGGCGGCCGGGCACTCAGTGTCAACACCGGCTTGCTGCCGGGAACCTATCTGGTTGGCGGCCCCCTGGGATTATCGGGCGGCACCCTGCAATACTTTGCACAGCTTCTGCAGGCCTCCGTCAGCGGGCTGGCAGAAAAAATCGGGGCCCTGCCCCCCGGTTCAAACGGTCTGTTGGTCTTGCCCGGTCTCAGCGGGGAGCGAGCCCCCTACTGGAGGCCGCACCTGACCGGTGCCGTCGCCGGGCTGACACCGGATCACAAAAGCGAACACCTTCTACGGGCGGTCATGGAAGGCTGCGCGCTGCGCATTCTGAGTCTGTTGAATGTATTCGCGCAAAACCGACTGCAGCCCCGGACCCTGAACATCGCGGGCGGCGGGGCCGGCATTGACGTCTGGAACCAGATTCGATCGGACGCATGCGGCCTGGAAGTTCGAAAGCTGGCGGTCAGCGAGGCCACCTGCCTGGGCACAGCGCTTTTTTGCAAGGCCGGACTGGATCCAACCCGATCGCTGCAGCAAGTTGCCGCTGAATGGATAAAGGTGGCAAGGCGATTCATACCGGATGAGAAGAGCACCCGGATATACCAAAAACTGGCTCGGCTTTTTGAAGCCTTCATCCAAACCAACACCGATCTTTCTCAGGGGCTGAGTGAACTGAGGAGCTCTGTTTAAGACTGAAACGAAAAACCTTCATGATGGATACCCTTCTTTCGGGTCATCGACTCGAATGGTTTTTTCTACTCGTGAATCCTAAGGCGGCAGCGTTTTGAATATCTACTTTTGCGGCATGATTGGTTCCGGCAAGACGACCATCGGACAGCGTCTGGCGCAGGCCCTGCAGGTTGATTTTTATGACCTTGACCAGGAAATGGATCGGGTCCTGGGGTACTCCTTTCACCAATTGGTCCGGACGCAAGGCTGGGTGGCTTTTCGCGAACTGGAGTACTCCATCTGCAAGCGTTTTGCCAAACTCGACAACGCGGTCATCTGTCTCGGGGGCGGAACCGTGCGCTATGAGTGGAACTTGGATGTTATCGCGGGAAGCGGCCTGATTATCCTGCTGACGGCATCTTTGGAAGAATTGATCCGGCGGGTGAAAAAGGCCGATCGGCCCCGCGTGAACGTCGGCACCACCGTTGAAGACGATATCCGGATGATATGGGAAAAATCTAAAGACAAATATTACCGGGCGGCCGATATTGTTTACGCCACGGATCAAAAAAGCATTGAAGCGGAAGTCCGGGAGATCAAGCGGCTGGTTTTGGATCATTGGAAGCCGCATGCGTAAGATCTTGGCCTAATTATTTGGCATAGGGTGGGAGGGAAGCATTATTCTTCAATTCTGCGACGATTTTTGGAAGCGCCGTCCCGGCCTTTTCCCCGACGTAAAAGTCCGCCCTGGGGAATGCGTTTTCAAGGTTGATTTCTATCACCGCGGCACCGTTTTGTTTGGCCAGATAAGGTAAAGAGGCCGCCGGTTGAACCACAGCGGACGTTCCGATCACCAGCATTGTTTGGCATGTCGAGGCTTCATGATAGGCCCTTTCCAGTGCGCCCGGCGGCAGCTGCTCGCCAAATAAAACGGTATTGGGTTTGAGCACCCCGCCGCAATCACAGTAGGGCGGATCGCCTGCGGGCACATGGGGTGCCAAATAGGCTTTGCCGCAACTCAGACAATTAATTTCCCACAGACCGCCCTTGGATCGAAACGTCGGTATGCCGCTTTCGGCCGAGATACCGGCACCGGTCAGTGCCACACATTCTTTCCGCTGCAGCAGTAACGCGGCAATTTCTTGATAGACTGCTTGCATAATTACTCCATCCTGAAAAATGCGCGCTTAAAGACGCATAAACACTGATCGCTTGCATACGGCTAAAAAGGCCAAGGTGGCTTGCCGTATAACCTCATGCGCAGCATGTAATAATTATTCCGCCGGACCTTCGATCCAGCAACTTGCATCAATTTTCAAAGCGCACTGCACAACTCTTAATATGCTAATTTAAGGGGCGGAATAATTAGGTTTGCGTTTTTCCGAGAAGGCCGCCAATCCTTCCAGACCGTCGGGATGATCGGCACAGGCTTCGAGCGCGGCCCGCTCCCTTTCAATTTGGGTTTCAAAGGAAGTGTTGAAGGAATCCGTAATCAGCTTTTTGCACCAGGCAAAAGAATTCAGGGATTTTTGGGTCAACTGCTGCGCCATTTTGTAAGCCTCGCCCAGAGCGAGGCCATCTTCCACTACTTTTGTTACCAGGCCCCACGCTAAAGCTCGCTCGGAAGAGATCGGTTCATCAAAGGCCGCAATTTCCAGAGCCCGGGCATACCCTACCAGCCGCGGCAGCGTGAACGTACCGCCGCCGTCTAGGCAGAGACCGCTGGAAGTATAGGCCTGCCTAAAGACGGCTGATTTTTCCATGATCCTGAAATCACAGGCCAGGGCTAAAGAAAATCCGCCACCGGCAGCCACGCCGTTGATGGCGGCAATTACCGGTTTGCGCATTCTTCGAATTTCCAGTATTGCCAGATGAAACTGGGCGGCCAGCGTATGGAAGGCGGCGGCCGGTCTGGTTGAATTGCCAAGGGCCCATTTTAAATCGCCCCCCGCGCAAAAGGCTCTGCCGCTTCCGGTGATGACAATGGCCCTCACATTGTCATCACCGCCTAAAGTCGTCAGATGTTCGCCTAATTGTGATACCATCTCATAATTAAAAGCGTTGTAGGCCGCCGGTCGATTCAAAGCGACTTGCGCTATCGGTCTTTCCAGCGCGACTTCGATCAGTTCGCTCATTTTTCCCCTCCCGCAAGACTTATCGTCGCATAAAATAGCCGCCCCCATTGTGTCAAGGGCGGCTGAAACTACTGTGCGTTGAGATTAAAATTCATCATTAAAGTTCAATCTTGGTCCCCAGTACCTTCAAAAAACTTGCCAGCCAGGCCGCATGGGCGGGCCAGGCCGGTGCAGAAACCAGATTGCCGTCCACATGCGCCTGATCCACAGCAATGTCCATGAATTCCCCACCGCTAATTTTCACATCCGGACCGACCGCCGGATAGGCTGAGCAGCTCCTTCCCTTGAGCACCCCGGCAGCAGCCAGCACCTGTGCACCATGGCAGACGGACGCTATCGGCTTATTGGCCTCTGCAAAATGACGCACCATACTTAACACCTTGTTGTTCAGGCGAATATATTCCGGAGCCCGGCCGCCGGGAATCACCAAAGCATCATAATCTTCCGCCTTAATTTCATCAAAAGTGGCAT
>CAYTBC010000162.1:0-10035 GCA_964435765.1 uncultured Desulfosarcina sp. | reverse complement strand
GCAATCTCACTGCCCAGTATCATTTGCAGCAGGCCGGTGGAGACAACATAGTGCTCGACCCGGATTTCATGCTGCCGGTAGCTGGGGTTGTCCCGGGCAAAATTTTTTACCTCATCAAAAAAGCCCGGCAGCCCCTGGTAAAATTTTATTTCAGCGCCGAGCCTGCGCAGGGTGTCGTTGTTGAGCCCTTTAAAAACTCCTTCGCGGGTATAGGTTAAGATGTGATTGAGGTAGGCGGTGTCCGACGCAATCATTTCCAGACCGCTTTTTCGGTAATAATTCGGCAGCGCGGCGACTTCCTGCCAGAATTTTTTGGAATCGACCTGGTAGTGCGCAAAGAGTGGTTCCTGCATGTAGCCGGGAATCAAGGTTTTATCGAAATCCCAGATGCAGGCGACAATGTTTTGTAGAAACAGGGGTTGGGGCATAATCAATCGCTATGAAAATGTTTTGGCTTGCAACCCGAATGCCATTTTTCACAAAATCTATTAGAACCAAATATTACTGTCAGTGGTTGGTTGTTTGTTGTCCGTTGCCGACAGACACAGCAATTGTTTATAAGCCCTTATTTGATACCTTAATTTTGCAGCAAAATTCAAGTATTAATAAATAATACAAAAATTATGCAGTTTCAATTTGTTATTGACATTAATTCATAAATAACTCCGGCGAGTTGGACCGGAGTCATATTCTGACAACCCACAACCCACAACTCACTACAAACATTGAGCGTCTCCGCTCAATCATAGATATCCATTTGCTTCAAACCACCTGACGGCCTCCTCAATGCTTTGCTCGATCGGCCGCTGCCCGAGACCCAGCTCTTCTCGGGCCCGGGTGCACTCCCACCAGGAATAATGGCTGCCCACCCGCACCCAGGAGGCGCTGGTGATCGGCGGCTTTCCGCTCAGCCGGGCCAGAATTTGATAGCCGTAGCCCGAAAGCACGGCCAGCCGGGCGGGCAGCCGGATAAACGGTGCAAATCCTCGGCCGGCGACCTTGACGATCAGATCGAAATACGCTTTGATACTGACATTGATATTCCCGAGTATATAGTTTTCTCCCACCCGGCCCTTTTCCATGGCCGCCACGATCCCCCGGGCGCAGTCGGTGACGTCGATCAGGTTGATGCCGCCGTCGACGTAAGCCGGGATCCGTTTTTTTATGATGTTGATGATCAGCGCGCCGGTCGGGGTAGGGGCGATGTCCCGCGGCCCGATAGGATTGCTGGGGTTTACAATCACCACCGGCAGCCCCCGGCGGACAAACTGCCGGACCACCTGTTCGGCCCGGTACTTGGAAATGAAGTAATGGTCTTTGGTGGCCGTTAAATTGAAATCTGCGGATTCATTCGCCGGCTCCCTGCCGTGGGCGCCCAGGGCGGCCACCGAGCTGCAATAGACGATTTTAGGAATTTCGGCCTCCCGGCACACCCGCATGATGTTGCGGGTGCCTTCCTCGTTGACCCGGTACATCAAACCGGAATCGGGCAGCCAGTTGGCGTAGAGGGCGGCCAGGTGGTAGACGCCGGTGCAGCCTTTGACCGCCCGGCGCAGGGATTCAACATCGCCGACATCCCCGCAGCTGATCTCCAGCCGCAGGCCGTCTAAATTCTTGACCCTGCTCGTCTCCCGCACCAGGCAGCGAACGTCTTGCCCTTTGTTCAACAGTTCCCGGACTACGGCCGATCCGATGTAGCCTGTCGCTCCGGTGATCAATGTCGTCATAGCGAGGGCCTCCTCCAGCAGTCGCGATGGGCGATTCTGCTATTAAAATTTTCCGGTTAAATGCTTAGACAACCTTTTACCCAGTGCGATGATGGTCAGTACGGTGGGCCGGTCCAGCGCTTCGGGGAAAACACTGGCATCGCAGACATACAGCCCTTCGACTTCTGTTTTCAGATTCGTGTCCACCATATCTCCAATTCGCACGGTGCCGCTGGGGTGAGTGCCGATCAGCGGCCGCATGAAAATGCCTGATTTTGCAGCCCCGGCTTCGATCAGAATCCGTCGGCAAACCTCAAAGGCATTGTTCAACCTTTCGTGGTCGTTGGCCGAAAGGGGTTTACGGATTTTGCCGTCCGGATAAATCCCCCCCGAAATCTCGTCTTTAAGCTTGATCATGACGCCCAACATTTTGTTCCACTGCAGCCAGCGCAGGGCGGGGCCGACCCCTTTGCGAACGGCGGCCAGCGGATACATCAGCCAGGGATCGGTCAGCGTGCTGAGCATGTAGCCCGCGTCCGGATGCTCCCATGACCAGGACATGGGCGGCTCTTTGCCGGTGCCTTTATTGCGGCTGACCCCGTAGACCATTGCGGTAGTGTCCATGGTCATTCCGACGCCGGCGCCGTTTAAACCCGAACGCTGCAGTATGCGCGGCGTCCCGATGCCGCCGGCCGCAAGCACCACCGTATCGGCCCGGGCCGTAAACGATCTGCCGCCGATGCGGCCCTCCAAGGCGGCGATTTGGCCGGCTTCGATCCGGATCTTTTTGACCCGGGCGCCTTGTTTAAGCCGGGCACCGGCCGCCACGGCTTGATCCACCCACTCGGCGGCATTCCATTTGGCGCCACACCGGCAGCCCAGCATGCAGTTGGATCGGCAGTTAAATTTTTTGCCGAGATCCCCGCTTCGATCCGGATTGATGAACTTCGGCTGGGCAAACCAGTCGTATCCCAGGGCCTGGCCCGCGCGGGCAATCCGGGTTGAGGCTTCACCGCGCAATTCATCCGGCAGCGGCCGGACGTTCAATTCAGTGACGGCTTCTGTTACCTCGGTCGCGAGGTCGATGCCGTATTTGTCTTTAAACCAGCCGGGCGGTTCGGCCGCACAGCCGCAATACATGCTGGTGGCACCGCCGACCATGATGGGGGCAATGATATTCAGGCCTTCTTCCGTAAACAGCAGGCTCATGCGCTGCGAATATCGCATGGCTCCCGGATAGGTGCCGTAGTAAAATTTGCCGCGGTGGTCATGGCCGCGTTCCAGGATGAGAACAGCTTTGCCCTTGCGGCTCAGTTCGCGGGCGACGGTCGCCCCTCCCGGTCCGGACCCGATCACAATGACTTCGGCCGACAGGTCAAGTTTTTTTAGCATGGTATTCACCCGTAGATAAAATTGAATTTAATATTCCACCGGCTGTTGTTCAACAAAGACCCGCAGCGGCTCGGGTAGGTCCCGATCATCAGCCTCCCCGGCCCGGGCGGACAAATCTACCGAGTTATAGGTGTGCCAGTACAAAACCGGACCCCGGACGGGCTGATGATGGCGGCAGCAGTCGAGCACGGCGGCAAATGTCTTGGCCGTATACGTCGGGTCCAGAGTGATGCCTTCTTTCGCCTGCATCAGGCGATGAGCTTCGCTGCCGGCCTGGGTGGGTGCTCCGTAGCCGCGTCCGAAATATTCCGGCAGGATAACCGGCACCTCAATGGAAATATCCGGCAGATCCCGGCAGTTTTTCTTCAAATATGCATAAGTCTGCTTGATCTGTTTTGCAAGCGTACGCGGGGTGCAGGCCTGAAAAGGACCCAGATGAGACGGCATCACCCGCACGCCGACCATGCGGGTTTCCAACCCGGTCAATTGCATGCCCAGGGCCAAGCCGGCCAGGCTGCCGCCGGAGCTCAGCGGACAGAAGATCGCCTCTGGTTCGGGCAGCAGCCCCTGATCGATCTGATCTTTGAGCTCAAAGGCGGCATTCACATACCCGACGGTGCCGACGGCGCTGGAGCCCCCGGGATACACGAAATAGGCCCCGGGGTATTTGAAACGGTAAAGTGAATAATAGCAAACCATGGTGCGCCACAGCGTCTTGTGGTAAACCAGCCGGGCCTTGTATTTTGCCAGCAATCGCAGGTTCTGCTTCACATTTTCGGTCACCGGCTGGTGATACAGCAGCAGGGTGGATTTGATGCCCATCTGATTGCAGAAAATGGCGGTGGCCAGTCCGTGATGGGTGCCGATGCCTCCCAGGGTTACCAAATGCCGGGCTTTTCTGCGGCGCGCCGCCGCCAGAATAAATTCCAGTTTCCTGATTTTATTGCCGCCATAAACAGATGAACTTTGATCGTCGCGTTTGATCCAAAGATTATCAATGTTCAGGTGCTGCAGCGGGTGGACCGGCGTCGGGAAATCGCCCAGGATGATACGCGGCAGTTTCTGTCCCAGTTCCGGATATTTTTGCAGCAGACTGAGTGGGTGCTTATCGGGCTTCATTTCTGCTGACCTGTCCTAAATCTGTTCCTTAACCAATTCCTGGATTCGGAATCCCTTTGCCGCCAGATAACGCTTGCGCCACTGATAATAGATGGTTCCGGATGCGATAAAGGCTATGAACCAGCCGATTTTCCAGGTGGACTTTAAATCAAAGAGGATGATGATGCCGAAAAAGACCATGAGCAACATCCCGACGATCGGACAAAACCACAGCCAGAATCCTTTCAGTTTAAAGTCGGATTGTTCGTATTGTGCCGGGTACAGCGTTGGCAGTCTTACCGATGCCGCCATGACGGGCAAAAAGATAATCATGCCGCCTAAAGCGGCATAGGAAGCCAGGGTTTCCAGCGAAAAGCCTGAGAGGATCCCGAGAACCGATAGACTCCACACAACGGTTAACAGCACATGGGGCGTGCCAAAGCGTTGATGCAACCGTCCCAGTTTCGCGGGCAGGAGGCAATCCCGCGCCATCATCAACAGGGATTTAGTTCCTACAATAAACAGGGCGTTCAAAGTGGTCATCAGCGCGAGAATGGCGCCGCCCACGGTGAAGAAAACAATTCCGACCGGGCCCATTATCCGTCGACAGACCTGGATCAGCGGCTCCTCAGCGTTTTCAAGAAAATCAGGCGTTACGGCTCCCACCGTCGCAAGGGCAACGGTAACGTAGAGGCAGAAAACTATTATAAAGGCGATGATAAACGACCGCGGGATGACCTTTCCGGGATCGACGATTTCTCCGCCAAGTTCAATGATCCCGTTGGCTCCGAAATAGGTAAAGGTGAGCAAAGCCGTTCCGAGTGCGAGGCCGGCCGGACGCTTTGGCAGGCTGGATGAGAAATTGCCGGGATCCAGCACCGCCAGGCCGCAGCCGGCGTAAAAGATCAAGGCCGCAATGAGAATGATGACGAAAAGGCCTTGAAGCAGAGCCGCGGGTCTGACGCCCAGCAGGTTGACGACGTAAAAAATGGTCACCAAACCAACGGCCAGCGGGGTGGGGGAGACGGTCGGCAGCAATGTTTGGGCATACTTGGCACAGCCGATCGCGTACAGGGGGATCTGGCCGAAAAACGATGCCCAGGCATACACCCAGACGCCGACAAATGCCAGACCCGGGGACACCATGCGGCTGGGATACCGGTAATTGGCGCCCGTGGTGGGGATGGCTGCTCCCAGCATGGCCAGGGGCAGCATACTGATGAACACGGGGATGACGGCCAGGGCATAGGCCACCGGCAAAGCCGGGCCGGTAATTCTAAAAACGATGCCGGTGAAAACAAAAACGCCCCCGCCGATCATAAACCCGATGGCGATAAAGGCCACCGTCGGCAGCTTCAACACGCGTTTGAGTTCAGGAGAAGTCATGCTTATCCGGGTTAGGCTACCGTCAAGAAGCCTGTGTTTCCTTTCTCTTTTTTAGATCCAGGGCCGCTTTTTTTGGCGACACATCTCCATGACTTGCCGCACCTGGGCGATTCCTCCGGCAAATGTGGCATCGGGCTGATAGATGTCAAAGCAGTCCTTTTCGAACATAATTTTAATCAGGGTGAAGCGGTTGTGCGTTTGGGGATAGCCCGGAATCCAGGTGGGCCAGAAGGTTTCTCCAAGGGGTACGGAGACATGATAGAGCTCAATGGCGGAGATTTTCATCGGCTCCTTCCTTTGCCAATTTGTGGTTCAAATAAATACCTTCTAACCGGGTTTATCCACTACAATCCAGGCGGTGTAGCGGCCGTCATTTTCAATGGCGGCCGGATATCCATGGCCTGCGATCATATCTCTTATTTTTTCGGGGGCGTAAAAATGACTGCGCATCAGAAGCAATTTTTCAATCAGGGCTAAAATCTTGACCCCTTTATGATTAAAATCGGGCTCTTCGATGACCAGCCTGCCGCCGGTTTTAAGCACCCGCAGCAGGTCCGCGATGGCTTCCTGCTGGTCGCAGAAGTGGTGCAGCGCGTCCACGACCAGAATGCGGTCAAAGAATCCGTCTGCAAACGGCAGATGTTCGACATGGGCACATACGGGATGGATTTCTTTTTCCAGGGCCTTTTGCAGCATTCGTTCGGACAAATCACTGACGACGATATTGCCCGCCAGGGGCTTCAGGTGCGTTGAGACCCGTCCGGTGCCGCCCCCGCCGTCCAGCAGCCAGCCTGCGGTCGGTAAATTCAGCAATTTTTCCAGCTGTTCGGTGTCCGGCGGGCCGATCAGCCGGTCGTAAACCGATGCAATGAGGTCAAAATGATCGAGCATAAAATGGGTCTATCTTACCTGACATTAAAAATTACTTCATCCGCGTGAGAACCGGCGGACGGCGATCCTATGAAATAGGACCAGTTGCGTGTTGAGACCGGATCATACTTGGCGGCGAATTAACTTGCAAGGATAATTCGATTGCCTTTGTCTCCACCGGACACAAAAACAGCGCCGATACAAAGCAGTATTGATTTAATATGCCAGATACGTTATTCTAACATCAGTGTTTAAAACCTTGGCGTATTTTTGAACCGGGCTGCAATCAGCCGGCCGATGATATCAAGCCGGTGACGTCAGGAGCGTATGCGGTGACACAGTGTGTGTTGTTAAATGCGGACTACACGTTTTTAAACCTGGTGGACTGGAAACGGGCAATTTGTTTGATGACCAAAGGCAAGGTGGAAGTCGTTAAAGACTCTGCACGCACGATTCGCAATGCCGGCGGCGTCGAGTTGAAAGTTCCGGCCGTGATGCGGCTGATCAAGCTCATCCGGACCATTTACCGGACCAGTGTGACCTTTACCAAAAGAAACATCCTGATCAGAGACAAATTTAAGTGTGCCTACTGCGGCGCCCGCAAAGAAAGGCTATCTATTGACCACATCCTGCCGAAATCAAGGGGGGGCGGCATGACGTTTGAAAATTGTGTGGCGGCCTGCAAAGCCTGCAACTTGAAAAAAGGCGGCCGCACGCCCAGCGAAGCACGCATGTACCTGAACGTAAAACCCTATCAACCCACCATTTCCGAATTTTTACGATTAAAATTTGAAAACCTCGGCATTCACGAGGTCCTCCGGGAACTGGGCGTCTTCTAGCCCGAATCATACAGATAGTGAGATGAGGATAATATGAAGATCATTGTATTAGGTAGCGGATATGTCGGACTGGTGCATGCGGCGGTCTGTTCGGAATACGGCCACGAAGTATATGCCCACGACATAGACCGGGAAAAATTCGAAGCGTTTTCCGGGGGTCAGGCCGATCAGATAGAAAGATACGTCAATGAACCCGGCCTGACAAATATCATTCGGGACACCCTGGGAAAATCCCTTTTCTTTTCAAATGATTTAAATGCGATTATCGAAGGGACCGACGCGGTTTTTCTATGCCTGCCCACACCGTCGAATATCGACGGCTCAACCAATTTGATGTTTTATGATGCCGCCTCGCAGCAGATTGCGGAAGTACTTGCCAAACGCAAAGACAAGCGCCGGGTCGTGCTGGTCAACAAAAGCACGGTACCCATCGGGACGGCCCGCCATCTGGAAGGCATCCTCAAGGCGCACGGGGTCGAAAACTTCGGGGTTGCCGCCAATCCCGAGTTTCTGGCAGAAGGCACCGCTGTGGCGGACGCGCGGCGGCCCGATCGGGTGGTGGTGGGCTGCGACACGGCCGAAGATTTTAACATCCTGCGGCGGGTGTACTCCCAGTTTGTGCATCATGTCCGCATAAAATATATTGAAACCACACCGGAGACCGCTGAAGCCATCAAGTACGTGGCCAATACCATGCTGCTGACCTATATTTCCTTCTGGAACGGCGTGGGAGCCAAAATCGGCGAAAACATGTCCAACGTCAATATTGACGATCTGCGGCTCGGTGTGACCGCAGACGACCGCATTAGCACCTGGGGTTCATTTGTGAGCAACGGGGCGGGGGGGAGCTGTTTCGGCAAAGATATCGCCTCCCTGATTTATCAATTGCGCCGGGTAAACGTCAGTACCAAGATGCTGGAAGCATCCTTCGAAGTCAATGAATATCAAAAGGTGTATCTGATCAACCGGGCCATCACCGAAGCCGGCTTCAAATTCAACAACAAGACCGTGGCCGTGCTGGGACTGGCCTTTAAAAAGCACACCAATGACATGCGGGATGCCTCATCCATTAAAGTCATCGAAACGCTGCTCGGCAAAGGGGTGGCAGCTATCCACGCCTACGATCCCTTGGCCAATGAAACAGCCCGGCAGGTCTTTGACCCCTCCAAAAACATTTTATTTGAGAAGATTCAATATTTTGAATCCGCCAAAGAGGCCATCACCGGCTCCCATGCCCTGTTTGTATCATCGGACTGTGAGGAATTCAGGGGATTCTCCCGGACCATCGAAGATACGGTGCAGCCCCCCTATCTGGTGATGGACGGCCGCCGGATGATACCCGACTACAATGAGTTGGTAGCCAAAAATTTCTCCTACCTTGCCGTCGGTTCAAGGGCGATGACACCGGCCTAAGAAATGACGATTGAATCTTCATTATTCAATTGAAAGGATAGCATGAAAGGGATAATTCTGGCGGGCGGTTCAGGGTCCAGGCTATATCCGCTGACCCTCGGCGTCAGCAAACAAATGCTGCCGGTCTACGACAAGCCCATGATCTACTACCCGCTGTCCGTGCTCATGACGTCGGGAATCAGGGAGATTTTGATTATTTCCACTCCCCACGATTTGCCGATATTTCGCAAAATTCTGGGTGACGGTTCCCATCTGGGAATGTCGTTTTTTTACGCTGAACAGCCGCGTCCCGAAGGGCTTGCGCAAGCCTTTATTATTGGGAGTTCGTTTATCGGCCAGGATCCGATTTGTCTGATTTTGGGGGACAATATTTTTTACGGTCCGGGACTTTCGAATATTCTGCGGCGGGCCGTCCGGATTACCGCGGGCGGATTGATTTTCGGGTACCTTGTGCGTGATCCCGAAAGATACGGGGTGGTTGAATTTGATTCCAACGGTCTGGTGACGGGCATTGTGGAAAAACCCCAAAAACCTAAATCCTCCTATGCGGTGCCGGGACTTTATTTCTATGACAACCATGTTGTGGAGATCGCCCGCAATCTCAAGCCCTCCGCCCGCGGGGAACTGGAGATCACCGACGTCAACACGGTCTATCTGCAGCGCGGTGCTCTCAGGGTTGAGCTTTTAGGAAGGGGGTTTGCCTGGCTCGACACCGGAACCCATGAAGCGCTTCAGCAGGCGGCCAGCTATGTGCAGGCTATTCAGGAAAGACAGGGACTGAAAATATCCTGCGTAGAGGAGATCGCCTTTCGGATGGGCTATATCGACAACGAACAGCTCAGACGGCTGGCTTCCAATTACCTTAAAAACGATTACGGGCGCTATCTGGCCGAAATCGCCGATGAAGCGGATGGAATTGAACCCTTTTGAAATTAAATACCTCGTATGAAACAAAACACAAAATGATGAAAGGTTTCAGGTTTCGGGTTTCAGGTGTCAGGTGCAAAACGAAGAACATAAGCCTGCGCCGCGTATTTTTTATTTGACGAAACCGGCTGCTGAATTAGGGCGAGTCTCTGCGCTCGCCGGTAACGGTTGGCTCGGAGTTCGACGAGTTCAGTCGAGACGCGGCCGACCTTCTCTTGGCGCAAGACCAAGGTTTTTTTTACGATCATACTGGCCGTCTTCGTCGGTCAGCGGCTGAGCTGAAACCTGACACCCGAAACCTGAAACCTTTTATCGGCTTAATATAGTCTCATAAAAGATGGCCGCTGACTTCCGACTTCTGTCCTCTGATTTCCGCCCTCTCATATTTCCTTGACACAGTTCAG
>CAYTBC010000161.1:0-10094 GCA_964435765.1 uncultured Desulfosarcina sp. | reverse complement strand
GGCTGACCCGCTGAAGGACATCGAAATGTTCGGCCAGTCCCATGGCGAATTCGTGGGTCATGTCGACCATTTCGCCGATGTTCTCGGCCGTTCGGTTGACTATCTGTTTGAGCTTGCTGATCAGTTCGAGGCTGGAGGACTCATCGACCCGAACCTTGGGATCACCGGCGGCAATCTTCTTCAAGGCGTCGAACACTTCCGAGAGGCCGACGGCCATCTCCATGCTGACCGATTCCAGGTGCCGGTCGCGTTCATCGATGACCTTCCAGGCCTCGTTGAACTGGCGGATCAGCATGGCGCAGGATGCCTCCATGGCATCCAGATCCATGTTGTGTTTGAATACCGGGCACTTGAGGCAAACTTCCGCTTTGGTCAGAAAATTGTCCTGCACGGTGCTGCGGCAGCGGGCGCCGTCGATCAGCCAGCAGTGCATATGGTCGGCATCATGGGCCGGGCAGTCGAATTCCTTGCAATTAAAGAAATGACTGCATTTTATTTTGTCACTCATGGATCAATTTCAGCGTTTGTCAGAACAGGATCTGAATCCGTTTTTTGCTTCCCTGCTCGTCCCGGACCGAGAGGAAGGTCTTGTTCAGCCGCTGGCACCACACCCGCACATCGCGTTCAAAGGTCGGGCAGTCGCCGACCACTTCAAGGATATCGCCGGGATTCATCTGTGGCGCCTTGACGGCGATTTTCAGCACCGGTTGAGGGCATTTCATTCCCACCATATCCAGACTTTCCACTGCCATCGTGAGCACTCCCAAATCCCCGATCCATTGCAACCGGATCGTGCGTTGTTTTCCTCCCCCGTCCCTTAGTGGGTCGCGCACGCCAGGCAGGGGTCATAAGCCCGGTAGGCCATTTCCACCTGGTTCAGGAGGTTATCGGTTACTTCGCCGTTTTTGATAAGCCCCCGGGCCGCCTTTTCCACCGAAAGGCAAATGGCGCCCGCATTATGCTGGGTGGCCACGAGGAGGTTGAGCCGTTGCACCATGGCCCGGGCGTCGGTCCGGTAATGGTGGATCAGGATTCCCCGGGGCGCCTCACAGACGCCAACGCCGACCGCCGGCGTCCGGACCGGCAGGTTCCTCACTTCCGGATCGGTGAGCGCGCGGCAGCGGGACAACGCCACCATCCGTTCGGCGGCATACAAGACCTCGATCAGGCGCGCCCAGTGGTAGAGCAGGGTGTTATGGGCCGGCTTTTCCCCGGCGGCATCATAGAAGCGTTCATATTCACGCTGGGCCAGGGGGGTGGCCATGCCGGAGGCGGCATTCAGGCGTGCCAGGGGGCCGACCCGATACATGCCGTTGGCGGCGCCATCGGTGTAGCCGTGCCAGCCCAACGCCTTGAGATAGACAATCTTCATATAACTGCCGATGACGGCGCATTCCTCCAGGTGATCCGCATACGCATCGGCGCCGAAGCAGGCCAGGGGGTCGCCCCGGGGCGTGATGACGCGGATTCGGCCGTCATAGAAATTGACCCGGCAATCCTCGTCCACAAGGCCCATGTAGTGGGTCCGAAGCCTGAATAAGCCGCTGCGGGCCATCTCGGTGAAGCGTTTATTTTTCGAAATATGTTCATGAAACACCGTCAACACCCGGCGGGCAAATGCCAGGGCTTCCGCCGCCGTTGCCGCAATGGTTCCCCTGGACGCGTCATCCACCGGTTGGGAGACCCCACCGGGCAGCCCGCAAACCGGGTACAAGGCGCTGCCGCTTATCAGTGCATTGAGGGCCCGCACCTTCTTGCGGATTAAGATGGCGTCCCGCCCGATCGTCCCGCCCAGCGCCGCGAGGACGCCGAATATATTTTTTTGAAGGTGCTGACGATGGCCGTTGACCAGGATATCGGGGCCGCCGAGATAGAAAAAATGCAGCAGGTGGTCCTCGAAGATAAATGCCGTGTGCATGAGTTCGCGGATGGCCCGGGCCGCCGGCGGCGGTGATACGCCGAAAAGGTCGTCCAGCGCCTTGACCGCGGCGATGTGGTGGGCCGTGGGACAGATCCCGCAGATTTTCTGGGTCAAGGTGGGCATCTCCTCGACGGCGCGTCCCTCGCAGAATTTTTCAAAGCCCCTGAAATCCGGTACCTGGAACAAGGCCCGGGTCACATTGCCGGCATCGTCCAGACGGATGTCGATGCGGCCGTGACCCTCCAGGCGGGTCAGCGGATCGATGAGGATGCGGCGGGTCATGGGTTACCCTTTTGGCCGAGGACCGATGCGGCCAGACAGTAGCGATAGACCAGGCCCGTGGGATCGGGGATGCTCTCAATCAGCCGCGTCAGGGCCGCTTCGTCCGTGTCCGTCATCACGGCCGCGAGCAAGGCGATGGCGCCGGCGCCGAAGTCGTCCATTTTTTTCGTCGGGCCGAAGCAGCCCCGGCAGGGCATGTTGGCCCCGATGCAACGGGCCTGGCAGCCGGCCCGCGTCACCGGCCCCAGACAGATCAGACCCTGAGGCAAAAAGCAGACATTTGCATCCCAGCGGGTTTCGTGGAGCCGCTTGAAGCGGGTGATTTCGATCCTTTCCGGTCTCGACGCCAGCCGGGGACACTGCCGGCAGAGGGCGTAGTCGTGGGCAAACACGGTGCCGTCTTGGGGCCGGCGGCCCGCGATCACATCCCCGATCACCCGCCCCATGATCTCGGCCGGGGGCGGGCAGCCCGGAATGATCGCGTTCACAGCGACCACCTGGCCAAGGGGCTGCACCGCCGGCAGAAGGCCGGGCAGGGGCAATTCATCCGGCGATGCCGCGGTTTCAGCGCCGGCCGGCGAGTGGGAATCCACCTTGCCGGGTGGCTGTCCGTGGGCGCCGGCCAGCAACTGGCGGGACGTGAACAGGTTGGCCAGGCCGATCACCCCGCCCATGTGGGCACACGTACCGTGGGCGATGATGGTTTTGGATTTTTGGCGCAGCAGCCGGACCATGCGCACATGCTCGTCCAGGCGGATGGCGCCGTTGATAAACGCTGCATCGATTTCATTGTCATCCATGGCCGCCAGGTCGCGGTAGCGCCGATCCAGGGCCACGGGCCAGAAGACGATATCCGCCGCACGGGCGAGGGCTGGCAGGTCGTCGGCCAGGTCGATGACCGATTCTTCACAGCCGCCGCAGCCCGCACACCAGTACAGGGCGATTTTCGGTTTATTTCCCATGGTCAATTTTATCGGCGATCGGTCCCAAGACCCTGAGCGTCGCCGCCATTTCCTGCACCAGACGGGCATAGCGCCCTCCCTGACCGGCGGAGACCCAGTCCAGCTGCAAGCGCTGCGACTGGATGCAGGTCGGCGCCAGAACGGCGTGGAGCAGGCGCACCCGTCTGTGGGCATGAATGTTTCCGGTCTTGTAGTGGCAGTCTCCCGGCCGGCAGCCCAGCACCATGACGCCGTCCGCGCCGTCCGCAAAGGCCTTGAGAATCATGCCCGGATCGACCTGGCCGCTGCAGCGCACGCGCACTTCGCGGACGCCGGCGGGGACGTCCAGGCGGGCCCTGCCGGCGGCGTCGGCGCCGTCGTAGGCGCACCAGTTGCAAAGCAGGGCGATGATGCGAGGCTCGAAGGCGGTCACGGGCGGTCACCCTCCATCGGGCTTCAGGAGCCCGTCGATTTCGGCGGCAACCGCACTGCGGCGGAAATGGCGCACGCGGATGGCGCCGGCGGGGCAGGCGGCGGCGCAAATGCCGCAGCCGCGGCACAGGGTCTCGCTGACCGTTATGGCGGCGTTGCCGGCATCATCAACGATGGCGCCGTAAGGACAAACGGCGGCGCAGGTCCGGCAGCCGGAGCAGATATCCGGATCCACCCGGGCCACGATGGGCTCAAGGGCAATCGTCGTGCCGGGCACCAATTTTTGCAGGATGCGGCCGGCGGCCGCCTGCCCCTGGGCCACGGCGGTCGGGATATCCGCGGGGCCGCAGCAACATCCGGCCACATAGATTCCTTCCCGCGAGGACGCCATCGGTGCGGTGATGGGGAGCGGTGCGTTGAAAAAGCCGTCCTCATCCCGTTCGATATCGAGGATTTCCCCAATCTGCCGGGAG
Organism: uncultured Desulfosarcina sp.; assembly: GCA_964435765.1. GTDB lineage: Bacteria > Desulfobacterota > Desulfobacteria > Desulfobacterales > JAFDCJ01 > JAFDCJ01. The sequence continues at coordinate 6,045 of CAYTBC010000161.1, read as the reverse complement.
CCTTCGGGGGGCTCCATGGCGGTGGCCAGGATTACCAGCTGTGCGTCGACCGTATCGCTGCGGCCGGAAGACGTGGTATAGCAAATCCGGGTGTTGCCGCCTTCGCGGACGATCCTTACGGCATCGGGCCGGTCCATGCGGTGGAAAACGACCCCGGACTGCTCCCGATATCGCTCGAAAAACCGTTGGGCCGCCGGTCCCGGAAGGCACAGGTTGGTGAAAAAATGGTGCACGACGCTTTCGGGAAGCTGTTTCTTCACCTGCCGCCCATGCGTGATCGCATACCGGCAGCAGACGCCCGAACAATAGGCGTTGAAATCGGCGGTCCGCGAACCGACGCAGTGAACAATGGCCACCGAATCCGGCCGCCGGCCGCCGGCGGTTACGATCCTGCCCCCGGTGGGGCCGCCGGGGTTTACCAGCGCTTCAAATGCTTCGGCGCCGATGACCTCGTCCATCTCCGGCAGGCCGTAGCGATCGCTACGGCGGGGGTCAAAGCCCTTGAATCCGGTGGCGAGCACCACGGCGCCCACCGATAGTTCCCGGGAGGCGCCGGCCTGGTCGTAATCGACGGCCTCGGCGGGGCAGGCGTCCAGGCAGGCGGCGCAGGGATCGCCGTTGAACCGCCGGCAGTAACGCCGGTCGATGGCGGCCAGGTGGGGCAGGGCCCCCGGATAGGGGATCGATACGGCGCTGCGCGGGTCCATCCGCATATGGGTTTCACTGGGAATCGTTATCGGACAGACGTCCATGCAGGCCCCGCAGCCGATGCAGCGTTGGGCATCGATAAAGCGGGGGTGCTGTTTGACCGAGACGATGAAATTACCCGCCACGCCTCGAATGGACTCGACTTCACTCAGGGTCAGGACCTCGATGCGCGCGTCATGCAAAACGGCGTCCAGCTCGGGCGCGATCAGGCAGGCGGCGCAGTTCAGGTCCGGGAACAACGCTTCGTGGCGTGCCGCCCTGCCGCCGATGCAACCCGATCGTTCCACCAGATACACGCGCCGGTCTTTCTGGGCCAGGGTCCGCGCCGCGCCGATGCCGGCCATACCGGCACCGATGACCAGAACGTCGGGCCGGACCTCGATCTCGCGGACCGTCAGGGGGTCGTGCCGCCGTACCCGTTGAACGGCTGCCCGGATCAGCACTTCGGCCTTGCCGGTGGCCTGATCCCGATCCCCGATCACCCAGGCGCATTGTTCCCGGATGTTGGCCACCTGCATCAGGAAGGGGTTTAGGCCGGCATCGTCGAGAATTCCCCGCAATGTGTGTTCATGCTCCCGCGGCGAACAGCCGGCAAACACCACGCGGGTGATGCCCCGGCGACGGATGGAATCCGCCACCTGCCGGCGGGCCTGTGGACTGCACAGCAGCCCCACCGCTTCCACCCATCGGACATGTTCCAATCCCCGGGCAAAGCCCACCAGTTCCGCAAAATCCACACGATCCCCGATGGTGGACCCGCATTCGCAGATGAAAACGGCTATCCGGTCGGTCAAGCGACGTCCTCCGCTTCCTGTTTTGGACGGCCGATTCGAATCCTCGCCCCAGGCCATCCATTATTCCGGTTTGCATCCGTCATGCGCCGCCCCCCCCCCCTCGGTTTCGCCGAAACGAGGAAGCGCACGCGCAATGGCCGGTTTCCGACCCGGCAGGGGTTAATGCACGGATAATGCCATTTCAGGCAAGCGTTGTCCGGCCCCTCCGTTAGCGGGCCTTAGACGGGGTTTTCAAACAAGCGCTAAGGGCCTATCGCGTTGACGGATTTTTGACGGGTGTTGGTCACATGGGCTTGTTCTGCGGGATGATGATGATGTCAATCCGGCGATTGATCGCCCGTCCCGCCGCTGTGGCATTGGAGGCCAACGGACGTTCGGCGCCGTAACCCACGGCGGAAATGCCGGCCGGCGGAAGCGTTCGGCCGGCGATGAGGTAGTCGCGGACGGCATCGGCGCGCTGCTGGGAAAGTCGCTTGTTGACGTCGTCCGAACCGGTGGCGTCCGTATGCCCTTCGACAATGACCCGGGGGTTGTCGAAGGTACCGATGGCCTTCTTCACTTTGCCGAGCAGGGCGTCGTTTTCCGGCAGGATGATGCTTTTGCCCACCGGAAAACGCATGGCTTTGAGCCGGATCACGATCTGATTCTCCTGTCGGTAGACCTCGGCTTCATCGGCGTCGAAATAATTTTGAACGGTTAGATAGAGCTGGCTGAATTTTCTTTCCGCGGCCAGGCGCTGCTCGGTGGCCGTACGCTCCCGTGCCATGCGTTCCCGTGCCATCTGATCCTCGCGGCTTTGGCCTTCCAGGGTGGCCATGCGCACGTTGAGCGCATCGATACGGCTCTGATAATCGGCCTTGAGGGTATCGATCCGTGCCTGCAGCGCCCGGTTCTCGGCGGACAAGGCATCGTGATTCTTTTTCAATGCGTCCACCGAAGCGATAATGCCGTCCACCTGCGTTTGAAAATCCTGATCGCGCCGATCCTTTGCGCCCAGCGCGGCGGAGATGGAGTGCAGATCCTTTTCCAGCAGGAGGACGATCGCTTCGGGCGTCATCGTCTTCACCCGGTTGCCCATATCGGTGACCGTCATCAATCGGTTGGCTTCAAACCGAGCGACCCCGGCCAGCGCCTGCATCTGTTTTCGGGCGTGGGGGTGGGCCGTGATAAAATCATCGGCGGCCTTGAGCCGTTCCGCGGCGCGGGCGTAGGAAAGGGGGGCGATATCGCGGGCACCGGCTGCCTCGGCCCGGGCCACTATGGTTCGCACCGCACCAAGGGTCGTGGCTTTGATCGCCCGGATTTCCAGCTCCCGGTAGCGCTTGGCCACCGCATCCCGGTTTTTGCGGGCCTCACTCAAATCGTCATTTTCAATGGCCCGGCTAAGGTCAAGAAAATCGTCTTCAACCGCCCGGTATTCCTTTTCGAATTTGGCCGCTCCGGCGCTGCGGGCCAATTCACGGGCAGCGAGCGCATCCGCCAGGGTGATCGCCGAAATCCTGGCATTGGCTTCGGCGTATTGAAGTTGCGCCCGGGAGCGGGTGACGGCGTGGCGGACGGCGGCCGCCCCGGCGCCCTTTTGCAGGTCCTTTTCGGCGCTGAGAAAGGCTTTTTGCGCCGCTTTAAACCGATCGGGAGACAGGATATCGACCTGGGACAGGCGGGCCTTTGCAATGTCGCTGCCCAACCGGTTCACCGATTCACGCAGGTTTTCCTCGGCGGCTTTTTCGCGACCGGCGGCAACACCGGGTGCGGCAGTCGGGGCTTGCACGCATGCGGTCACGCTCCACGCAAGGATCAGCAAAGCGGCCCACAGGCAGGTTCGTCCTTGATCATTCATCGTTTCTCTCCATCCATTTGAAAGCCGATTGGGCAGCATGGCGCCATGCGCCGACCGCTCATACGTATCCAAAAAGAGACGATTTCGTCAATCAATAAGCGCATCGGCAGGATCGTTGGAATTAAGCTTGCTATTTCCTTGGCAGTGCATTAAGGTTTTTTGAGTTTTTGCCGTCGGGGAGCGCGGGGTCGGCCACCGCTGGTTGTCTGCCCACCGCTTCGCGACGGAACCCGTTAAATAAGGATACATCAGAATGGATGATGCAGGACCTGGCAGTTGTAGCAACGCCAATCAAATGAATGCAAACACCGAAAGCAGTTTCCGCGTCGTCCGGCCCCAAGCGAGCAAAGCCTTTCTACTGACGTATCTCCGTCTTCGTTAGTTTTCAGGCGCCTTACGTCTTGCCGGTCGGATGCCGGTTTCAAGACCCAATGGAGGCGCCCCATGACCCATGCCCTCAATACCGCCCGCTCGGCCGAGGTTGCCGATGCCGCGCCGCCCGGCGATCCGATCGATGCCCTGAGGAACCTGCATCCGTCGGATATCGCCGAAACGCTTGAAGAAAGCGGCCGTTCGCCTGAAGCGATCGTCGAGATTCTGGTGCGGGTCGGCAACCACAAGGCCAGCGACGCCTTCGCTCAGCTGCATATGGAAACCCAGCAGGCCTGCCTGGAAGCATCCAACGCGCAGACCATGCTGCGGTTTGTGGAGAACATGGAGCCCGACGACCGGGTGGATCTGCTCAAGGCCGTGGATGATGACGTCCGCGAAGCCATCATGCCCCTGATCGCCCAGGCCGAGAGAAACGATATCCGCCGGCTCTGGAAATACGAGGAGGGGACGGCCGGTGCGGTGATGACCACCGAATATGCCGTGTTGCCCCAGAATATCACGGTGGCCGCCGCGCTGGAGCAGATGCGGCTGCAGGCGCCCAACAAGGAGACGATCTACAGCATTCATATCACGGATGCCCAACGCCACCTGTTGGGCATCGTCTCGCTGCGGGACCTGATCATGTCCAAGCCCCGGGTGACCCTGGAGAGCATCATGGAAACCCGGGTGATCAGCGTTCCCCACGAAACGGCCGAGGAGGCGGTGGCGGCGGTCATCGCCAAATACGACCTGCTGGCCGTGCCGGTGGTGGACCAGGAAAACCGCCTGCTGGGAATTATTACCGTCGATGATGTGATCGATATCATCGAGGCGGAAAGCACCGAAGATTTCCAGCGCATTTCCGCCGTTCTCCCCTTCGAGGAGGAATATTTCAAGCGCCCCCTGCACAGATTGTTCTGGAGCCGGTTTATCTGGCTGGCCGTTCTGCTGTTCACCACCCTGCTTTCCACCACCATCCTGGAGTGGAACAGCGCGGTGATCCATCAGATGGTGGCGCTGGTCTTTTTCATTCCCCTGGTGAACGGCACCTGCGGCAACGCCGGCACCCAGTCATCCACCATGGTGGTCCGTGCCCTGGCCTTGGGGGAGATCGCCCCCGGCGACGTATTCCGGGTGTTTCGCCGGGAACTCTTCATGGGGCTGGCGCTGGGAGGGGCTCTGGGCGTGATGGCCTTTTTCCGGGTGTTTATTCAGGATCAGAATATGCTGCTGGGATGGACGGTGTCCATCGCGCTGCTGGCCACCCTGCTGGCCGCCAATCTCACCGGGGCCCTGATGCCGCTGCTGCTTAAAAAACTGAAACTGGATCCGGCCTTGACCGCCGGTCCATTTATCGCCACGGTGATCGACGCCGTCGGCATCACCATCTATTTTCAGACCGCCGTCCTGCTGATGCGCCTCGTGAAGTAGGATTCGCCCGGTAATCGGTGCCATCCGTATTAACAACGGCCCCTCCATCGGATTGATCGCAAACGCCCGGAACGCATGGATGATACCCGCAAAGACAGCCATCAGAATCCAGTATTTTCTCTATTTCGGGGCCATGGGCGTGTTTCTGCCCTACTTCAACCTATACTGCCTGGATATCGGTTTCAGCGGCTTTCAGATCGGCAGCCTGTCCGCCGTTCGTGCGATCGTGCTGGTGGTATTCGCCATTTTGTGGGGCGTTCTGGCAGACCGCAAGGGCTGGCGGCGGTTCATCTACATTCTGTGCAGCATCGTCAGCACGATCCTGTGGGCATTGTTTCTCCTCACCACCGATTTTGGCTTCATGCTGGCCATCATCATTCTCTACGGCGCCTTTTACGCCCCGATCATCTCTTTTCTCGAAGCCTTCGCCATGGATGTGCTGGGCAAGACCAAGCGCCGCTATGGCCGCACCCGGGCCTGGGGATCGGTGGCATTCATCGCCGTGGTGATTGCTTCCGGCAGAATCATCGACCGCTTCGGCATCGATCGCGTTATCCAGATGGTGCTGGCCATCTCGGCCGTCCAGGCCCTGGCGGCCGCCGGCATGCCGCGAATCCGCCGGCAGCGGCAACCGCAGCGTCGTGACGGCGGCCGCCTGTTCTCGGGCCATACCGTCGTGTTTCTGCTGTGCGCCTTCCTCATGCTGGTGAGCCATGGAGCCTATTACGGGTTTTTTTCCATCCATCTGGCCCAGATGGGGTATGGCGGAAGTTTTATCGGGATCTGCTGGGCGCTGGCATCCACGGCGGAAGTGGTGGTGATGATCAACTCCGCCCGCCTGTTCGCCCGGTTTTCCTATAAGCGGGTCCTGACCTTCTCCCTCGCGGTGGCGGCCATACG
>CAYTBC010000160.1:0-10245 GCA_964435765.1 uncultured Desulfosarcina sp. | reverse complement strand
TCAAGATGCTTTCCGGTAATCGATGGGAGTTGCTCAAGATCATGACCGGTGCGGGGGCAATTTCAATTCGAGAAGCATCGCGCCGGCTGGGTCGTGACGTAAAAGCGGTGCATGGTGATGTTCAAATGCTACTGAATGTCGGCATACTGCAGAAAACCGATAAGGGCCAAATTGAATTTCCCTTTGATGCGATCCATGTGGATTTCATGCTGCAGGCAGCTTAAAATTGCCAGGTTGATAAGAAAATTGAGAAGCAGCGGGATCAATTAATCCGGCCAAACCCCTCTGCGGCTCGGCGCGCTCTGTGAGAGACAAATCCTGAACCTTTTAATATGTACAAGTTTCAAGTTTGCGCCTTTACAAAAAATCTTTTCCCTTCAATCCCCGTTTCGTCTTTTAAAATCTCCGCTTCCCCGATTCTTTCCCCCAATCTCCGCTTCTCCGTTTCCATCTTTTCACACCGTTTCTCCGATTCCCCGGCTAAGTCCTTCCCCACCTTCTATCCGTTCACCGTTTCACCCTCCATCCGTTACCCGTTCCCCTGCGTCAATATGGCACCAACTTTCAAAATAAAAGTTGCCAATTTGGCACCAGAGTGTTAAATTACATTTATAGTAAACACCAGGATCTCGCTGTAGGTCGAAAGGAGCTTAATATGCCAATATCAAAGGAAAAAGAACGCGTTTCAGCGCGAATACCAATCCACGCTTACCAAACTTTGATACGCGCTGCAGAGATTTCAGGTTCCACACTAAATCAGTTCCTCGTGCAGGCCGCGATTGAAAAGGCACAAACGATTATTGAAAAGGATCAAACGATAAATTTATCAATAAAATCGGCAAGTGTATTTTTCAACGCAATCGAAAATCCACCGAAGCCCACGAGGAAGCTTAGAGAAGCGATGAAAAAATACAAAGCCTCATTTAGTCCGTATAATATATGAAAAAAGCCAGAAAGAGTTTGATGGGGTCCCCTCTCTTAAGAAAAAGTCTGATTTTAATATAGTCAGGAATCCGACGAATTGGATTTCTGAAATATCGGCGGCTGCCTATGCTGAAAATTGTGCCTTTAACAAAAAACCACGATAGAGCTGAATTCGATTGCGGCAACGATGATCTCAACAGGTATTTGCTGAGAACCGCCCGGCAGCATCTTGAAAAGGGAATGTCAAAAACCTTTGTGCTTATCGATGATAATAATCCCAAAAAAATTCTTGGGTATTACACATTGGCGGCGTGTGAGATACATGTTGAAAAATTACCGCGCAAATATTCTAAAAAATATCCTTCCAAAGTTCCTGCAGCGAAGCTGGCGAGATTGGCTGTTTCAAAAATAAAACAACGACAGGGCTGCGGTACTATTATGATGGTTAATGCAATCGAACGGATATTATTGGTTTCGAAAAACCTTGGTATTATCGGCTTCTTTGTCGACGCAAAAAACGAAGAGGTAAAAGGCTATTACAAAAAATTTGGTTTCATATCAATGCCGGATAACCCCCTTGAACTTTTCCTTCCTATAGCAACCCTGCAGCAGGCCTATAAGTCGATTGTGCTAAAATAATTTCGAAGTTGATCTAGGATTGCGCGCGGGCTCACCTTTTACCTTCTTACACCTGTACCCTTTAAGTATACAAGCAGCAGCCTTTAGCTATCTTGCGATTTCTATTATCTTTCATCTCCGCCTTCATCCTTTCGGCTTCCCACCTTCACACCCTCCCACCCTCTATCCGTTCCCCCGTTTCACCGACTCCCCCATTCCCCGTCTCAGCCTTTTCGTACCCTCTCATCTTCCCACCTTCTCACCTTCTTTCCCTTACCCGCTTCCCCCATTCCCCGTCTCAATCCCTTCACCCCCTCACCCCCTCACCGTTTCTCCGTTTCCCCGTCTCATCTTTCCAATCACCGTTTCGCCGTTTCCCAAAGTCCCTGTTTCCCCGGTTCACCGACGCCGTTTCACCGTTTCTCCGATTCACCGATTCCCCGTTTCTATCTTTCCATCCGTTCCCTTTCAGCTATGAGCTATGAGCTATGAGCTGGCGCACAGCGCCAATTCTCCGTTTCCCCGATTCCCCGTCTCACCGCTTCCTCATCTTTAACCTTTTTCCTTTAACCTTTGACCTTTCCGTATCTCACCCTCTCATCTTCCCGGCAAACCCCTCAGTGGCTCCGTGCGCTCTGTGAGAGACCAACCCTGACCTTTTTCCCTATTTACATCCCCAAACTTCCCCTGTATACTAAACACAATTAATTCCGTTCCTTAAACCCTTAAGGGAGGATCGACATGGTTTTTTTGGAATAAAGCCCCGCTCTCGTCTTGAGATGTGGGGCTTGTTATTTTCCGAATATCGAAACCAAATAATTTGAGCGCATTTTTCGGGGCCAATAAAAGATAAGGTGTCAGATCCGAAGCAGTGATTCATTAGACAACTAAATCACAAATCAAGACGCGCCCCCAATTTTTTTTAATTAGCAAGCTACAATCAAACTGTTAACCGTAGGACCTTACTAACGGAAATCGCTGACAATGAAAGGCACGTTAGAAAAGAGTTTACTGCTTGAGACCTTAGAACGTCTTGGCTCCGACAAAAAAACGGGCGTGCTGTGTCTATCTGATCCATCCCAAGAAATTAAAATCTATGTAGACCAGGGTGCCATCAGCCATATCACCGGGAACATTAAGGAGGCACGGCTGGAACACTTGCTGATACGCAAAAAATTTTTTTCCGTTGAACGAATCAAAGATCTGCTACTCATTGCGAAAAAAGAAAATCAGCCGTTGCTCCAGCTGCTGGTGAATAAGAAGCTGGCGACACTCACCACTGCGGAAAAACTTATGGCGTTCCACGCCCGGCACATCATGTTAAAAGCCTTAACGTGGTCAAACGGGACCTATGAGTTTAAGTCAGCGCGAATCGATGGTAACCGGGTGGCAAATATCCGGTATGATTGCCGGCAGCTTGTGCGTGACCTCGCAAGCGAGGCTGAAAGGCTGCCAGCAGTGGAAAAAACCTTTACAGATGAATCTTTCCGGATCACCGGTCCGACTTTAAAAAATGCAATTTTACAAAAGATGAAAGATTTGCCGCCGATGCTGCTAACGGTCGTCAAAGCAAGAAAGGTGTTAACCGGTGAAGATTCTGATTTTGAAGCCCTCCAGCGAATTTTGGAAACCGATCAATCGATGGTAGCCAAGATTCTTAAAATTGCCAATTCGCCCTATTACGGGGTGAGCGGTAAGATCTCAACTTTGAAGCATGCGATTACCATGTTGGGATTTAAAACTCTATCACAAGTAATAAGCATGGCAGGCACCGGGATTTTTCTAAACCAGCCGTTAAAAGGGTATGGTAATACAGCTCAAGAGGTGCAAGACCATTCTTTAGCCGTCGGCTTTGGTTCGCGGAGTCTCGCCGCGTTGGTTAATCCGGCGGCGGAGGATGAGGCCTTTATCGCTGGGCTCCTACATGATGCCGGTAAAATCATGCTGAATCCCTATGTTGCTGAGGACCAGATCCGCCCAGAAACGAGCGGTCAGGATGCGATCTCCGATTTAGAACAACGTGTGTTGGGATGCGATCATACCGAAATCGCTGCCGATGTGTTTTTGCAGTGGCACTTTCCCGTCAGGGTCGTCGATGCGATTCGGTTTCACCATACCCCCGATCAATCCGGCGACGCGGAGCTGGCTTACATCCTAAATGCGGCCGATGTTCTGGCCAAAGTAAAACAGGATGACATTCCGATATATGAAATCAGTTCCGTATTAAACGAAAATGTGTCGGACTTTTTAGGACTGGAACAAGAAGATGTCGCTGCCATATTCATCGAAATGAAAGAGTTGGAAAAGAACATCGCCTAAATCTAATAAAATTCCGGTGATCAGGACCGGGATAATTTCTTGGAGCGTCTTGAAGAGATTTTAATGGAATCGTCAACGGCTTGTTTAGGTAAACTGTTCAGTTTAGATTAGCCGTCGGTGAGCCGGGTAGCTGCGAGAGGAGAAAAATTGGATCAGGATTTGAAATTAAGTCCGGTCGAATAAGGAATTGCATTTATTCATGACCGTGCCCAATTTCCCCATGCAGCTGCGTCGCTTCACGCCGCTGCTGACTTGTAGCTGGTGCACTTTGTTTTGCTAAAAAAAACATCTCCATAAGGAGGGGCCAAAAGGCTTTGACACGTAATGGGTGTACCTGTATCTAGTTTTAACGAATTTCGTTAAAAATTAACTGAAGCTCAAGGGCTTTCAGTTATTTTCGGTTTCTTGCTATACGATAGTCGCCCTAGTCAACAGATTATAAATCATTTCGCACAAGAGCAAGCTCCCTGGATCGATGATTTAGCAAGAGGCGCTGGGATATATTTTTTCTTCCCCTTGGGGTAAATTACGCTGTATGTGCCTCGACCTTATATACGTATTTTACCCAGTCGCCGCCATAATATCCCTCCGCCACAACCCGCAGCGGAAATCCGTGTTTTTTGGGCAATGTCCGGTCGTTTACCCGATAGGCCAGAAACACCTTGCCTGAGAAAATATCTTCAAGGGGGAATTTTTCCGATTTTTCATAACTGCCGTCTGGGCCGCTGAATGACACATGGGTCACATCCGGGCTTACCCCCCCAGCGGATTCTAACAATTTTGCAACTGAAACGCCTTCCCAGTTGGCATGGTAGGCAAAAAATCCCGGGCATATCAAAAGAACATTTCTCTTGACGAGGGGCATTTTGGAGATCTGCTGATACGTGAATTTGACGGGACGTTTAACCAGCCCGCCTATTTCAAGCCGCCACTCGTTTAAATTGACGTCGTGACCGGCCAGCCCCATGACGTCGAGTTTCTCCAGCGGCGTCACATCCAGATTGCGAGTATCCAAATCAGCTGGATTTTTCCTTATGAGGCTTGTCATAGGGGTCCCTTTAGGCAAGATAATTTTTTTGGCTTTGGCCCATACCAAATGAAGTCCGGTGGACAGCGGACTGAAAAAGGTTCCCATGCCGGCGAGGAACCCGATCATCAGCTTGATAAATTGGCGTCTTTTTTTCATATCTGGTTTCCTTCTTTTACATGCGGGTTTGGGTATACTTCAAAAATTAAAGACAACTGGATCATCGCCTGCTTCTTATTTAGTTCGGATAAGCCCTAATGTAGCCTGAGATTAAAAAGATAGATTCACAATTTCATCACGTAAAGCTAACTTTTTTGTAACAAAGAGGGATAATTTGCTTCATGCCTGTTGGACTATGCACCGGTTGTTTCAATATCCGGATATGCCGTTGAATTTCTGAACGCGGGAAAAAACCGCCAGGATTGATTTGCCGGCAGGAACTTGGAAAAATAACCCGGGTTTTTTGATACAGGTGATGTCTGGACGCTTCGATGCCTTTTCGCAGAAAATATTGGCGCTGACCGGATAGGGGAATTGAAATATCATCGCTGAAGGCATCCCAGTCTCTGAGACCCGCCTCCCAAAGCCTTTGTTCGGTCACTGCGCCGATGCTTTGGATGTGCATGAATGTGTGCTGAAGTATGATTAAATCTATTACATCCTGTTTATTTCAAGAAGGTTAGGGTCGGAAATTTATATGCTGGGTGGCAGAGACGGCTTTATGGGTTAAAAAGCGCATCGATATCGCGAGCACCATGAAGCACGCGAATAATTACAATGCCTTCGACTATCGGCTGGTAAAAGAGCACATAATTGCCGATAGGAAAGCTGCGAATATTTGGTCCAAGCTCATCTCGGGCTTTACCGATAAAGGGTGATTCGGCAATCGTTTGGGATTTTTCGTTGATTTCATCGAGCAGCTTATCTGCACTGGTTGGACTGTCTTGTGCGATATAAATCCAAATTTCGATCAGGTCAGCTTCAGCTTGAGGTTTTCGCAGGACTTTAGGCACAGGTTAGCTTTCCCGGCGTAGACGTTTTCGAGCTTTCGCTTTTGTAGCTTCAATATTTAAAGGCTCAGAGCGACCGCTCTTGAGGCCCTTTTGGATTTCGACACGAAGCTCCTCAAGCCGTTTATCCTTTTGCTCGAGTAGCCGCAAGGCTTCGCGCACGACTTCGCTGGCCGACAGGTAACGTCCGGATCCGACCTTTGTGCGGATGAACTGCTCTAATTTTGGGGTCAGTGAAACATTCATAAAGATAAATTAGCCCGGATAACAAGCTTTGTCAATCTTTGTTATTTATAATTTCAATCCACATAGGGGCTAAGTAAACAGGCAGTGTCAGTATTAAGCAATGACGTTGCCACCTGATCAGACCCGGTAAGGCATCGCTCCATGCTGATGCTGTAATAGAGACCGGCCGGTTTGCGGTTTACTATCTGAAAAAGCGGTCTGACTCAGGTGCTCCATTTTTCATCAAATTTAGGAAGATCATCCTCGATGTCATAATAATCCTTTTTTTGGCTGCACCAGACATGACCGATTGTTTTCAGGTTGGTCGGTTCGTCCAATGCCCCCGCCGCTACGGCAATATTTGGTTGATCCTTCGGATGCCATAAAAGTGATGGCCCGCACTCCGAACAAAATCCCCGATGGACATTTGGAGTTTCGTCCGTAAGGGATTTGTACCACTTCAAACTTTTTTCCTCGGTGATCTTAAGGTCTTCGACCTTAACGCGCGTGTATGCTCCAAAGTTGCCATGAAATTTTCTGCATTTTGAACAGTGGCAGTTTACAATACCTCTCAGCTCACCATGAATTTCAAATTGAACCTGCCCGCACAAGCACCTGCCTTTAGTTATCTTGCGATTTTTATTATCTTTCATCTCCGCCTTCATCCTTTCGGCTTCTCATCTTCTCAACCTCCCAACTTATCAGCTTCTTTCCGCTATCCGTTTCCCCCCATCCCCGCTTCGCCGGCTCTCCGTTTCGCCGTCTCAGTCTTTTCGTACCCTCTCATCTTCCCACCTTCTCACCTTCTATCCGTTATCCGTTTCCCCGTGGCTATCCTTTTGCCTTTAACCTATTCCTTTTTCCCTATTTACATCCCCAAACTTCCCCTGTATATTAAAAACACTCAACTCCGTTCCTTAAACCCTTAAGGGAGGATCAACATGGTTTATTTGGAATAAAGCCCCGCTCTCATGTCGAGAGGTGGGGTTTTTTATTTTCCGAATATCGATAAGCGAATATTTTGGGCGAATTTTTCGGGGTTAATAAAAGATAAGGTGTCAGATCCGAAGCAGTGATTAATTAGCCAACTAAATCACAAATCAAGGCGGCCCCAAAATTTATTGTATGATAAACGGAAACCACTTTATCACTTGTTTTACGGCCAGCCAATAGCCATGCAAATCGTGTACTGGGCACATAGCTATCGGGAAGAAGATGCCGGCATAAACCGGCATTTCGGAATCCTGATCGAGCAGGCAGGACGAATGATCGTGAATTTCGATCCGCCTTCAGATAGCGTCAATGAATCAAAACTTCTTCAAAACCTCCGCGGCTGTGATGGAATGGTAGCTGTCCTTACGTGGCGCGCAAGCGGCCCGTCGCCCTATATCCTGTTCGAAATCGGCCTTGCTTTACGCGCTCGCAAGCCAGTCGTTGTGTTCATCGACGAGCGAATTACCGGAGACGTGATTCCACATTGGGTCATGCAACAACGATTCTCGCACCGCACTTACTTCCGGCAGGTAAGAGAACATGTTTACAGCCTGAACGTTCTCAAGGCCTATATGGGCGATCCTCCGCCGACTCGTTACCAGCCAAGCACAGATCAGCGCGGTTGTGGTGTCATCGGACTTTCCGATCTAGACACGGGAACCCGCGCCGTTGTAAACCGGTTCGTGGAAGCGCGAGGTTACCGTCTTGTGAATCTTGAAAAGGTTGCTATTGATAATCCCCTTATGTTCGTTCAGTTCGAACATTTAGCCGTCTTAAACGTTGCGCTGTGTTGCGTGGACCGACGGTCGTCTGCAGCCCGATACTGGGCGGGGGCTGTCAGCGCTTCAGCGCTGCCGACGATTACCTTCACTACCGATCTAAACTATCGGTTCAGCGACCGGTTTCCAAAGGAATTTCAACCACGTACTGCAATTGTCAAAGGTGTATCTTTTATCGAGGAGGTGCTCAATACGGAGTTCGATCTCTTTGAGCAGAATTTTCTCAATGCACAAAGTTCTGAAATAATTGAACGGTATGTTAAGATGCAAATACAAGCTGGTACACTCGCAGGTAACTATGAGGCGAGCACACGACAGCTTTTCATAGGAGCGATCATGGGTGATCAATACAACATTTCCGGACAGACTGGTGCCGTCGGGCCGAACGCACACGCACATGACATGGCGTTTACCCAAACATGGAGCCAATTAGAAAACAAGACAGATCTTGGGAAGCTCGCTGAAGAGCTTGTGCGGCTTCGCGAGGCTATGGAGCGGGACGCAGTGGCACCCGAGGAGAAGCTTGCAGTTGGTGCAGTTGCTGCGGCTGAACAAAGTGCACGCCAGAAGGACGGCCCCAAAGTTGTCGAGTACCTCAAAACAGCAGGTAAATGGGCATTAAGCGTTGCAGAAAAAATCGGTGTTGACCTGGCGAAGGAAGCGCTTAAGGGCACGCTTGGACTTTAAAGATTAGGTGTCAGATTTTGATCAGTGATTAAATTGGACAACTTAATCATAAATCAAGAGGCGACCCCAAATTCTCTTTTCGGGGAGAATATTTGGGGCGAGACCAATGGATTAAATACCCTGAAATTTTATACGATATTTATAAGAAGCTTACGTCGATAATGAAAAAGACACTTCTTACAAAAGATCGTGAATATCAGGCATATATTAGCAAGTGTAGTCAGAACTATATTTCAGACGGGGGCACAATAAACTAATTCTGATGATCCGTTAATCGAAAGGGCTTTGCCCAACAATTTGCTGCACGGGAGCGCGAAAAGCTGCGCCCCGTGAGCACAGCGTTATATGGATAACCCCTTAGACGCAATTGGAGGTTGTATGAAGCCGAAATTTTTACGAATTATAGCGGTTATGGTTGGACTTTCTCTATTTACAGGATGTCCACCCTGGCATGTGTACTCAAACAAGGTCGAACCCGTGGACCCCAGTAGCTATAAATCCTTTTACGTGGAGCAAAACAAAGACGATACAGGCGGATTGGACAAAGTTATCAAAGACACTTTTACAACCATGGGCTTTGAAGCTGCCATGGGTCCTGCCGACGCGATACCCGAAAATGCAGATGCCTTGGTGTCATATGAATTTCAATGGTTCTGGGATATTACCAATTACCTGTTGATGTTGAAAATCCTCGTACGGGAGGCCGATACCCAGTGGCCCATTGCCATGGGTGAATCGGTGCGTACCTCTTTGGTCCGCAAGGCGCCCAAGGACATGGCATTGGAGATTCTTACGCCCATTTTCAAGCCGGATGCATTGAAAAAGCAGTAGACTGCACGATGAGGGCCTAACGAATTCGTGCTATACTTTGATGATACGACATATGTGAGAAAAGGAGCCACCCATGACACTCATACAGATCAGAACGTATATGGTCCGCCCCCTTTTTTATGCTATTCTTTGCGGAACGCTATTGGCTGCCGGCTGCGGTCCGGGCATGGTCAAAACCAAGCAAATGATTCCGGAGCAGATGAACGTAGTCACTCAACACACCGGAACGGTGAAACTGATGGTCGCCGGTGGCAGAAGCGAACATGCCATGAAATTGCCGGAGATATCCAACGAAGCTTTTTTGGAGGCGCTGGAGGCCGCGGTGACCAAGTCCAGACTCTTCCAGACTGCTGGCAAAGAAGAGGACGCTGATTTCCAAATCGATGCAAATATTTTTAACCTTTCCGAACCATTTTGGGGCAGAGCCCCGGTCAGTTTGGAAATTGCGTGGCAATTGTTTCGTTTGCCTGACCAAACTCTATTATGGAAGGATGATATTGTCACCACCGATGATGGTTACGGAGATTCCGGCGGACAAAGCTATAACAAGACCAAGGCCATCGAAAGCGCCGCCCGCAAGAATATCAGCTTGGCCATCGAGAGAATGTCTGCAGTCAATATCGTTCCGGCTTCTAAATAGGCGGCTTAGGAAGGAAGAGAGTAGGGCTGCATCTCAAAAACCAAATATTCCAAATCAACATTTAATATTTAAGATGTGATCATAGACTTTTCCTGTTGTCCAAATTTTGGGAACCACCGCCGACGGCCAATTGGGGGCTGGGGGGGCTGGGGTAGGGGCGCATGCCGTGTAAAATATAAAGATATTCAGGAT
>CAYTBC010000159.1:0-10417 GCA_964435765.1 uncultured Desulfosarcina sp. | reverse complement strand
CCCGGACGACGAGGGTTGTATGGTCGTGGGAGTCCATGATTTGACATAGATAATCCCTTAACCTGCAGTGGGTTCTTCTCACTAAGCGACCCGGCTGCGAATTAATCGACCCCCGGGAAAAGCGGATTATTGTCCCGGGTCGCCCACGCTATGTTATTGTAATTACATTAAATTAGCGGTAGAAATCCGCCTTTTTTCCGCTTAAACCCATCTTTTCGATGCCAAAATGATTGCTTCAAGAATTTAAATGATTGTTAGTTTTCATTTGTTATATTATTTTACAGGTTCTTTGGCAATAAATCCTTTATTTTTATAGATAATTCCGGACTGCAAAAACAAAAATCCCGCTTTCAAATTTGAGAAGCGGGATATGCATAGGCCTGACGCGGGTGCGGTCGTCTGTTGACCTGATTTTTGAATCCGCATGAGTTTGGTTCTCTGTCCCTGTTCGCCGGGTTTCGGTGATAACTGGATTAATTATAGACGAATTCGAATCGCTTTTCAATGCGTAGAACTACTCATAATGATTGAGTGGAAATACCTAATAATCAGTGCGCAGGGCGGTTATCTGGAGAGCTACATTCCAAGCTTCGCCGGCTTCTTGAAAACGCTCTGCAAACTTTGGATCCTTAACTGTTCTTCAAGATATTTATCGAAATTAGTTTTTCGTTTCATTTAGTTATGATATAAGCCCTCAACCTCTGGCATAGGGCCCGCATTGATATCAAATTGGTAGCTCTAAGTTAGGTAGTAAGTGAGGGCCACGCCAATGTTTTGATATCTAACGAAAAGAGCTCCAATTTCAGGTGTTTTTGAGGCCAATATCGCCCTTTTTGGGGTCAAAATCGATAATATAGGAAACTCTTTCGTTCCCTGAGCTCGTATCCTTTTTTAACTGCTGCCAATTTCAACAATTTGTTTAATTCTCTTCAGAATGATGGATCGCCGCCCCTGGCTTGCCTGATCAGGCAGTAGATGGCCCGGCAAGGCTTCGAGAAAGAATTCATCTTCCAAAAACCCTTGTAGTGATTTAACGATAAAATCTTTCAAATCCGGTTCTGAGTTTTTGACATCCTCTATTACCTCGGCTCGTCCGTTAATGAAGTTGATAATGTCCTCCATATCATGGCTTGCGAGATAATCTCCTCTTCCGCGACCGAAGAATGCGTCGAGCTTCGTCCCCAAAAAATATGGAGCTGTGGCGAGTTTGATTTTCAAATTGGGCTCTAATTCAATTGTTACTGAGCATTTTATTGCCGAAAGATACCATCTATTCGAGAAACCGAGGATGTTCTCATCTGTCGGCATTACATCAACAATAATATCATTTATATACCAGCGGCAAATCGGATCATCTTCTTGTATTTTCTGGAAAAAGCCTAATTCCATCAGCATTTTTTCCAGCTTGTGATACGCCACTATCGAGGCAGCTTCGACAATTATATCAACATCTTTTGTTGCTCTTATTTCGGGCGCTGCATTGTCTGTTATATGGAAACCTGTCGCAGATCCACCAAGAAAAACCACTTTCGACTTGAGGGGACCAAGACTTTTGGCAACGTGCTTTATCATTTCTGTGTGGATCGAGTGTTGTTTCATGATTTTACGCTACGAAATTCTTGATTGAACTTCTTTTATGGCAATCTTTCTTTCACGGGCCCTTCCATCACGGATGGAATCTACGAGGGCCAGCAATTCATAGAGTTTTGGATCGACCTTGCAGGCCTGGGGAACCGAGCTGTAAAGGGGTGAGAATTCATAGCCGCGTACTTGTCCTTCCGGGTCAGGCCAGACCGGCGGCGGCTCGTCGGGCTGCATGATAAGATCTTTCAAAGGCTGAGCTGCATACCCCGTTGGCATACCCCGCGTAATGCCACCGCGATCAGGAGGGTAGGCATATTTAATACCATGTATTAAGAATTCAAGCAGGTTGCTTTTGACAGGTATTTTTCGGTCAATGTCCATTAGTCTGGCAGCAGCAGCTCGTTTGATGCCGGCATGCACTTCCGAGGCACTCATAGACAGCTCATGTGATAAAGCCGGATAAGACCACTCGGAGCGATCCCAGACTACCAGTTTTAACATAATAATGATATCTTGCGGTTTTAATAGCATGACCTTATTCTATTCGCGAATCGCGAATTGCGCAAGGAAAATTTTTCAGGATGTGCGCCAAGGCTTTGCCGCAGGGTCCGGACAGCCGGGTTGGCGGCACACAAAACAAAGGCAAATTGTTGCGCCCCTTTAATGTCCCATTCAAACTGCCGGATCTGGCGACGTCGATGCTATATTCCGGATCTTTTTCAGAACGCAAACTGTTCCAGGCATTTTTCTGAAAGGCGATGGCAGCGCCCCTGGGGTTGATGAATTTTTCGGCCAGTTTTAAAACCCTCGTGCTTTCCTCCTGCTCCAGCTTGCGAAGAGCCTTGACGCCGATAAGCTTTTGAACGCCGGTCACCCCGCCCCAGGTCCCGCCCGGTGCGCTGGGGCAAGTGATCAACAGGCATAGCCCGATCCGAAAAGGCGTACCGTAATCCAGGTTGAGCAACTGCTCTTTGCGGATGTCATTCAGTTGATCAACCGGCAGGCTTTTGTCGTAGGACAGCTCCAGGATCCCGGATCCCTTGAGGATGTTTCTCCAGAAGCGGTGCTCGGTCCCGTTGCCCTCGAATGAAAAGAACATCCCGTTGGCAACCGACTGGCTGGCCGGGTTGCCGAGGACCAAAAGGAGAGGGGGCCTACCATCACGCTTTTTGGGAATTAACTGCTCGGATGAATAATGCAGCCGGTTGCCGGATTTTTTGAAGATGCAGGGGTTGTGTGGATCGGATTTGAGAAACGCATCCCATCGGTCCTCAAAACGTTGTCTTTCTTCCTCGGTGTCGAATAAACGACAAAGATCGATCTCGCATTCCAATTTAATGGCGTCCGCCTGGCGGCAGGTCAAAAGTTTTGAAGACTTCATGATTTTTATTCAGGTATGCCCCAAATGATTGTTTTTATTCACCGCCCACTCCCTTTGGTCGTTCGAGACACAGAGATCACAGCGTTTGGTTTATGGTTGTCTGATTTTCTTCTCTGAAAATCTGACAAAACCTAAGCCCTTCGGGCATACTCCAGCTACCGGGCCTGATCAAGCTATGCTGTTGTAAATTACTAAAAACAATCTTGTTGACTTAATTGACTAATTGCTATCTTTCCTACAAATAATCATTTTTGTTCTATTCTTTTATGTTGTTATCGGCATTCGTTAAGCACCCTCATTTTCCTGCAAGCCGGGTTTGCCACCCAGTCCCTCGCTGGCTCTGGGATGGACATCGCGACAGCGTTGATCGATCTGGTGGACAACCCTGGAGATAAATTTTTCATCCAATTTCTTGTCTTTGTTTGATTTCAAAATATATTGAAATTGCTTGGGATTGATTACCGGAAACCCGTTTGAAGAGGTGCGTTCGACAAACCACCCCGGCAACACAATGACCGGTTTGGCTGCAATCGATTCGCCAACAGCCGAACTGAGCCATTTTGAAAGCCACTGAGCCTGCCTGCGGGCCTGCTCAATTGGTTCCGTCTCCGTCCGGTCCGGGAAATGCAGTTTTTGGCCGTCGTAAATGACTTTGGCATCGGATCGTCCATTGCCGGTGGTCGGTTTTTGGCGGGCTTTGGTTTCGACGGCATACACACCCGCCGGACCCACGATGATATGATCGATGTTGAATTTTTCTGCCGGAAAGTCGTGATAAACTTCATACCCATCCCGCAGCAGTTGATTCAGTTGCTGGCCGACGGCAAGCTCACCTTCATAACCAAGCCCGAAGTTGCGTCGCTTTTTTAATAACTTTACCAGATTAAAGATGAAATACGCTTCAAAAGCCGCCACGATTATAATCAAGAACCATACCGATGACACTGAAAAGGCTTTGCTGCCAAAATGGGCCTGCGTAAGCACGGCGGAGTAAAAAATCAGGGGACAAATAAAGGCAGAAAATAAGTACACATTTAGATCAAGGTTGATGTCCTCCAACTGTCCCCTGAGCGACTCCCCCGGGCTTCTTAATAAATTACCGACAAAAGGGGATCTGCGTTTTTTCTGCTGATAGTATATTGTCAGTGCCTTAGTTACTAAGTAGAACAAGCCATATACGAAGAGGATAAAAAGGGCTGGCATAAGCTGTGTTAGATGATTCAAATTCTCAACCTTAACGAGTTTCGGTCGCGGGTCGGACCAAGCTATATAAATGTAAATATAATAAATGCGCTAAAAATAAGGTCCTTATTTAAATTAAAAGCTATGTTTTTGGTTTCCAAATGATGGCTCTAATGCATTATCTGCTCATATTACCGTTCATCAAACTGCGCCTGCAAAACTCTACGGCTGCTTCTCTCAAGTTTTTCTTTGGGTCTTGATTTATTTTACCCCCGGTTGAATCCACCAAAGGCGGATAAATCTCACTACTGTGGGTCCCTCTATGCGGGAATTCAACTGGGCGAGCGTAACGCACGATGCCGTTGATAACCGATAGAATGATAATGGCTGTTCCTTCAGCTGGAACCTGGACAAATTCTCCCGATTCGATGCCCTGTGAAATACTGCGGGCTAAATATCCAAGCAGTCGGCTTCGGTACTCTTTGAGGTTGCCGGCGCAGATGCTCTCCGGGTCATTGAGCTTGGCCGGGCAGGCGTTAACGATGAGCTGGACCTCGTCCGGCATTTCTGCGGAGATGTCGAACTGGAGTTCAATCAGCTTTTGGATCTGCCCGAAGGGTGAGTCCACGTTTTTTTCAAGGGCATCGAGACGGGAAAAATATTCTGAAAATGTGGCCTCGATGATGCGGGTGAACAGATCGTCTTTGCCTTTGAAGTGATAATATATCAGAGGTTCGGTGGCGCCGGCTTCGCGGGCGATCTGGATCGTGGTTGTCGCTTCGAAGCCCTGGGCGGCGAAGAGGCGAGCGGCGGTTTTCAGAATCATCTCGCGTTTGCGCATAAATATTTCACAATCACTCGAGGCTGGGAGGCCTGGAGGCCGGAAAGCCGGGACGCTTGGTTGAATGGATTCTTTTTTTATATTTTAGCTATTTGAAATATAGGACACAGATTTACACAGATCTTCACGGATTTGTATCACTTAAAAAATTTCGCTTTGCAGACCTGGTGTGATTCATGTGTGTTCGATTTCGAAAAACAAATATAACACTGTTAACCTTAAACCATTTTATCCGGATACATAGAAAACATAGCAGAAATTTGTTTTTTAGTAAATACTAAAATAATTTTTTTTAAGATAAATATCTAAAAATATTGGGTAATAGGAATTGTTACTAAAAAGCTGGGAGGCTGGAAGGCTATAAGGCGGAGAAGGGGAGATAGTGGGAACGGTGAGGGGAATGATTGATACAGATTAAGCACCATCATCCGGTGGACGAATTCTTACCCGTCCTGGTTCAACTGTGACAATGGCTCCGGATTGCAGATCATTTTTATATAATTCTAAAACGCGCTGGCAGGCGATTCCCTGTTGCCAGGAAGAAAGATTTACCAGACGAACGATCCCCGAATGCGGTTTTCCCTGCACAATCGCCAATTCACCAAAGTCTTTGTCGAGGGTGATAAAAATCCGATTTTCCTCATAAGCTCTCGCAAGGATTTCTTCGTCACCCGGATCTTCCGGCCAATCACCGGCCCATAGTACATCGATTCCGGAAGATTTAAGAATATTCAGCACACCTCCCCACACACAAGTGTCCAGCAGGAGTTTCATGCTGCCGACTCCACAAGATCAAGCGGCTCTATTCTTTCATGCCCAACGATTTTGCGAGCATAAAGAAGACATGCCTGAATATCTTCCGCTTCCAACCAGGGATATCCTTCAAGGATAGTGTGCTGCGTATCACCTGCCGCCAACATTCCAAGAATGTGTTCAACCGCAAGGCGTCTTCCTCTAATAATAGGTTTTCCTCCAAAGATCTTCGGATTTATGGTTATACGTTCCATTAGGTTCTTTTCGTTCATTGGAAATTACCTTTTGCCTTATATATCGCATATTTGGTTTGTGAAATTAAACAGCATGATAGACTACAGGTTTCATTCTTGCAAATTATTTTTTTCAGCAGACTGCGGCGGCAAAAATCGACGGAAACCCGGCGCAGGTTTTGCCCCGACCTGCGGACGGCTATTTGTCCCCTTTCTGTTTGACTGTTTTTCGACCGTAAGGTTTCTGCTTTTCTTTTATATAACCGATTTTTTTGGCTTCGCGGTCAGTGGCCTGTTGTTTGTTGTCCGTTGTTGTTAAACGGAAGCCCCAGATAAATAGGCTCTGCATTTAACGGGGTAAACATTGCGACACCCTGTTCCGTGAAAGCGCGAACATTTTTTGAGAACTTAATTTTCGAGGATATCACAATTTGTGATATCCCTATGATCTCGGCACGGGTGAATGTAACCACTGAATCTGACTAAGTTTTATTGCCGTAGCGGGCCTTACTTTCAGCAACCGCCGCTTTTCTAGTGGGTTTATTGCGCTGAATCTTTACATAAACCGTTGCACCTAAAACGTCGGCGACACGGCGCAGCATGCTCAAGGAGTGACCTTCATAGGAGGGTGACTCCAGACGGCTGATTTGCTGTTGGGTTGTTCCCGCCTTCCTGGCCAATTCTGCCTGGGACATGCCGGCGTCATTGCGCAAGGAAGCTATCTGGAGAGCTACGTCCCAGGCTTCGCCTGCTTCCTGAAAGCGCTCTGCAAACTTTGAATCCTTCAACTGCTCTTCAAGATGTTTATCAAAATTAGTTTTTCGTTTCATTTTCTGAGTTTGGCAAAGCCGGCCATTACAGCTGCAAAGTCGCCGGGGGCTGTTTTCTTTAGTTCATCCAAGAATTCCTGAGCGGGGCATCTCCCGGGTGCAGATTCGTTAAATTCTACGGTAAATTCCATCGTGAGTCAACATCAATATTAGTGTAAAGCTTTTCAATTAAGAGAAAAGGAGTTAGGTTGGCCATGGCCGGTTCGGTGAAGCCCATATACTTGTAACGCAATCCCATTTTATCGCTTTTGGAAGTCACAAATTGTGACCTCCAATTTTGGCAGATCCTATTGGCTGGTCTATTTAGAATTCATCGATTTATATGGATAGCTGATAGTTTATGAATGGGGATGTCTGAATTTGAAGTTCGGAGGGCGGCAAAAAATGGTCAGACATTAGATACTTGACATTCACTCGTTAGAATGTTTCCCTGTTTTTGACAGGGCGGTGTCCACAGGCATCCAACGACAACCGAAACAATCATTTGAGGCGGCCCATGAAAATCGGACGCAACGAACCGTGCCCGTGCGGCAGCGGCAAAAAATACAAGAAGTGCTGTCTAAATAAAGAAAACGTGTCTTCAGACCTTTTATACCGACGGCTGGGGGAGGCGCACGACCGGCTGGTACATCGCTTAATGCAGCACGGGTTAAAGGTATTTGGGGAGAATGCTCTGGGTTTCGCACTGGATGAGTTTATGGGTTGGCCGGATGAAGGCCTGTCCGATGAAAATCTGGCTGACCACGCGTCTCTATTTTATCCCTGGTTCATATTTAACTGGGAATTTCAAGCCGATCCGGACCTCCCGCAGCTGAACGGGCCTGAAGATATGACGATTGCCGAATTATACTTAGCCGATAAGAAAAACCGGCTGAATCACCTCGAATGGCAGATCATCAAAGCAACGGCACGTCAGCCCTACAGTTTTTATGAAATCCAGGAGGTCCGTCCGGGAAAAGGCTACCATTTAAAGGACATTTTCTGCGGCACGGGCAGCAACTTAATTGAAAAAAAGGGATCGGAAAATGCCCGCCGCGGACAGATCCTGTTCGCGCGGGTGGTTCAAATCGATACCGTAGCCATGCTGATCGGCTGCGGAACCGTTTTGATACCGCCGAAAATGAAGCCCGAGCTGATCCGATTCCGGCAACGGCTTGCTGAATTTGACGATCCGATCGATTTCAATACATTGTCCGATTACGATCTCGAGCTCCGAGAGCTTTATTTTAATATTTATTCAGCCTTGATGCAGCCGCCTGAGCTGCAAAACACCGACGGCGACCCGCTGAGGTTTCACACGATTCACTATGAAATCGATGCACCCGGGGTGGTCTTTGAGAAGCTGAAAGATTTGTCGGCAACAACCAGTGAGGCGGAGCTGAGGGCGTCCGCCGACCTGGATGAATCCGGGCGGGTTATCCGGGCAGAGATTCCCTGGAACCGAAAAGGTCATAGCATGACGCCAGCGCTGGAAAATACAATCCTCGGCAGGCTCGTGATCGAAGACCGACGCCTGAAGGTTGAGGTCAATTCCGCCCGCCGCGCAGAAAAAATTCGCAGCGAAATCAAGACCCGCCTTGGCAGACACGCCCGCTACCTCACCACTGAAATCCAGTCGCCGGACGCTATGCTGGAAACCACCCGGGGTCGAGAAGACGAAATGGCCGCGCCGGTTCCGGAGCAGAATGAACTGATGCAGATCCCGGAAGTTCGCGAGCAGATCGAAAAGGCCATGCTTGCCCACTGGGAAAATTGGGTGGATGAGAAAATACCCGCCCTGGGATACTTGACACCCCGTCAGGCCGTCAATACTCCGGACGGCCGGGAGAGCGTCGAAGCCCTTCTGCTGGATGCAGAGATGCATGCGGCTGCAGATGAACCCATGCGCGATGCCGGAGCGGCTGCCATAGCAGGTGTCCGCCGCCGGCTAGGGCTCGATAAGCCTGAAGCAACCAGGGCCGCCGGGGCCGGGGCCGGCAGCAAAGCTGACCGCGTCGCTGAGATCGCACATAAAATCGAGGCATTCGGCCGCACCAAATTGGATCCGGAACACACCCTTCTGGCGCTTAAGCTGTGCGATAAAATCGGCCGGATGCGCAAGCTGTCGATCCAGCGGGGTCGGGCCGAAATCTGGGCCGCGGCTATTATATCCGTCATTGCACGGCTGAATTTTTTGTTTGATCCGGACAGCGAAGTTTACATCACGGCAGACGAACTGGACGATTATTTTGGAACGAAAAAGTCCACCGTCAGCAACAAGGCCGGGACGATTCAAAAATCTGCAAACATATATCTGGGCGATCCCGAATTCAGCTCAGCGACAATTGCCGACATGTTTCGTTTTCATGAGACCGAGGATGGGTTCGTGATTCCCGGCTCCATTCGCGATAGCCTGGAGTATCAACAGGATAGAAACGAATTGAAACCGTCTCCGCTGATGCACCCGGCTGCTGATTTAACACAGCGGCGCTCAAAACCTCGAGCGAAAGGGTCCGTCCGTGATAGCAAAAAAAAAGATGCTGACGACCGTCAGCTCAAGCTTTTTGACGATGAGCCGTAACTGTTTCCCGGCTGCCAGGGTCGTTAAGTACATAGTTTCATTAATACGGTAACGTATAATCTACTGTAGCCCTGCGGATGATCTGACCTCGTTATTTGCGTCAAGGAGGAATTTCATATCTGTCAAAATCAGGCTGCCGGTCTATCAAAGATCTGTTCGCGTGCAACCATATGATGTGCATAATAAAGAGCGGCACGTATGTCTTCTGGTTCTAATAGCGGGTAATCTTCGAGAATTTCTTTTTCAGTAGATCCTTTTGCCAAAAGTTCCAGGATCAATTCAACAGAAATACGCATACCCCGAATGATCGGTTTGCCATTTAAAATTTGATTGTCAAAGGTAATCCTTTTCAGTAAATTTTTCATTTTTGTCCTCATTATGGTCAAAATTATTGCTAATAATATCCCACGCAGCAAGTGGCTTCAACCTTGATTAGTTGAGATACTAATCCGCGCCGCCAAAGCAAAGGGAGGTCATCTGCGTTGCCGGCTCATAGTTGATAGCTGATAGATCGTAGATTTGAGGCTGGGATGCTGGGAGGCAGGAGAACAACGCAATATAAGCTCAAAGAGGTCACAAATTGTGACCTCAAGTTTTGAAATCCTCTTTATTGAGCTCAATTTGAATATGCGTTTCGCCCATTAAATTATAAGTTTCTTCTTGTAACTTCCATAAATATCATAGTTTTATGGATGTCCCATAGATTTCCCCTCAGGACCGGGCCCCATGGCTCCGGAACTTTGCCTATATCCAGGACTGAATTTTGGCGCTTTGCACCACGGCCTCAATTACTTTCATGTTCGCAACGGCATCTTCCAACGGCGTCGGAACATCCGTGTCATTCAAAATCGCCTTGGAAAACAAGTCCCCCTGAATCGTGTACTGGTTACATATGGGAAAGCTGATTTCCTCGGTTTGATCCTGGGTCTGGCACCACATCCTGCAGGGTTGATCCGGGGGCGCATTAAACGGGATTTCAATCTCGACCCGGCCGCGGGTGCCGAATATGTTTACCCGCTGATAAGGCGCCGATTGCGTCGAGCAGGTAAATGT
>CAYTBC010000158.1:0-10500 GCA_964435765.1 uncultured Desulfosarcina sp. | reverse complement strand
GTCGGTATCCTGGTATGTCTTTTTTAGTTGGATCACCTTGTCCAACTCGGATGGGGTGCTTTCGGTCATATTGCTTAGCACCTTGAACTTATATTCCGGATCAACATCGTAGATAAATTCAAAATCCATCCCGCAGGCCAGCAACTGGTTTACCGTTAAGCCGTCGCTGGATCTGCTGAACACGGTTTGGCTGCCGGCAGAATCCGTAACATTGGACGTGTAGACACCGGAAAAATCTGCATTATCAAGATAGGAAATGACATTATTTTCCGCCGTGGTCATTTCAACGCGGACATCACCGTTTTCATCCACCGTCCGGGTATAACTCCAATGGCCGCCTTCCTCATCGGTCACGTCGGTTAACCTGCCCTTGCTATCAAAGATATGCACAAACCGGTTTCCTTCCGGTTCGATTTCCAATGTCATCAGCCCGTCTGCATTGTACTCAAATTCATAGTAGCTTCCGTCAGCGTGGGTTACCCGAGTGAGATGATTATTGGCATCGATGGTCAGCTCGGTTCGAATCCCATCGGGGGAAATTACTGCCGTCGGAACCTCATTGCTGTCACGCTCAACAGTAATAAGATTGCCGAACTGATCGGTGATTGAGATCAGGTTGTTTTCTTCATCATACCCGAACTCATTAAGGACGATGCCGCTATCGATATCAATGGTTTTTTTATGAAGTCCTGCACTGGACATGATATAGCCGACCCCGCTTTCTTCGGCAAAGGCAATGTCTGCCGGATCCATGGCCTGTTTTAATACTGCAGCTGTCGGGTTAACCCTACGGACGCGGCCGTTATACATATCTGCGATGAAAAGGTTCCCGGCCGGATCTATGAGGATATCGGTGGGTACATCAAATCTTGAATTGGTCGCAGCACCGCCGTCGCCGGAGTAATAACCATTATCCGGATTGGCTTGATAATTGATACCTGCCACAGAGATAATGGTACCGGATTTATCCACCTTTCGAATAAGGTGATGGTAGGCATCTGCTAGAAAAAGATTGCCTTCAGCATCCATAGCCAGGGCTTCTATTTTTTGGAAGTAAGCCTCGGTTGCCGGGCCTCCGTCACCCAATGTCCCGGCAGATCCACCGCCGGCAACGGTTGTGATAATACCGCTCGGGTCAACTTTTCGCACTCTTTCATACTCAGCGATAAAAAGATTGCCCTCATCATCCACATAGACATCTTCGGGCTCATAGAGTTGGGCCTGCATGGCAAAGCCACCGTCGCCGCCGTGACCCCTGGCGCCGGTTCCGGCAACTGCTGTTACAACACCGGCGGTATCCCTTTTTAAAACCTGGTGCAGCTTGGGCGAGACCGCAAAAAGATTGCCCTGATTATCTACATGAAGCCCTGAAAAATTAACTCCACTATATGACCATTCACCCCTGGCGCAGGCGCCCATGACAGTGGATGTAACCCCTTCCGGGGTCCTTTTTGTAACGCAGCCGCCCTCGCCGGCGCCTCCGCCCCAAACCACATAGCGACTCCAATAAAAATTGCCCTGTGGATCAATGGCCATATATCCATGGTAAAACCCCATCGGAACATCAAACAGTTTAGTGACTATCCCCCGGGTATCCACTTTCAGCATATACGATCGCCAATTCTGCCAACCCGGCAGGTGAGAACTTAGGATAAAAAGATTACCTTTATCATCCATCGCTAAAGAACTGGGCAATGGTATTTTTGCTTCTGTTGCAGGACCTTCCATTCCTGCAAAGTATGGGGAGCCGCTGCCATCGCCGGCATAGGTGTCGATAACCGCAACATTATTTCTGGTAATGGTACCGTCTCCTTTGAAAAGAACGGAGGTATCCGTGGGACTGAGACGATGATGGGAAGAAATCGACCAACCTTCGGCAAGGGTTCCTTCTCCCCGGGTAACGGTTAGTTCTGAATCCTGCCAGAGCGTTACCTGCTGGCGGGCCGGAATTGTCAGCGAGAGGGTTCCGGGAAGTCCAAATGCACGGGCGACATTGGGTGGTACCGTATAAAATCCGCTATAAGCAAAACCGATTCGTATATGGGCTATCACCGTACCGGTTACGGGCCTGCCCCAATTATCCAGCCCATTCCATTCAATTTCTGCAATCTGATTTGCTTCGGCCGGTAATTCAACTTCATAATTTTTTCCTGCGACACTGAGTTGGACAATTATTTTTACGAGGGGTTCAGGCACCGTTTCGCCGCTGGCCGGTATGGTGAAGACGCCCGGTTTATAACCGGCCACGCGATTACTGGCATAATGAAGGGTCATAGTCGTGCCGGGAATATTAATGTCCTCATGGAATATGCGACCACGCTGCTCAACAAAAGAGGCTATGCATTCAGTGTCATCAGGAGGCTGATCTCCTGAACCTGATCCGCCTGAAGACGCCTGGTCTGTGTTGGGTTTTCCTTTTGGATTTGGAGGAGTTGATGGCTGCTCTGCTCTAACCGGCAAATTCCAGTCACTTGGGGAAAAGTGGGTCGTTAAAGCTCGCCAAAACGTTGATCCGGCAGCATATCGTTTTGTATCATCAAGCCCTTGCACTTCATCACTAAAGGATTCATCTCCGTTAAGGTCGTCGGGCTGAGCGTCTCCATCGGCATCCAGAGCATCCACTGCCCCATCAGCGTCGGTATCTAGTAGTTCCACAACCAAACCATTTTCACTAGGTACCCAAACGCCTTTATCGCGGTCGTAGTATCCCACCGGTACGATCAAGCCAACCGGCAAATCGAGAAAATTCTCGACCCAGGCGATCACCGGTTTTTCGAAACGCACCCGCTCGGCTCCGTCCACCTGAAACTCAGCGCAAAATGTAAACGCCGTTGTCGGCGGCAGCCTGGCCGGCATGGATTCCGGCGTGGTGTATTCGGTTGCCCGGATGGCGATGGTGGTTAATTGCTGGACATCGTTGCCGTTTTCATCCAGCAGGTAAGCCTGATTATCGCCGGCAAAGACCATTGTAACCGCCCGGGTCCCGGACCCATCGGTCACATCCGTGCTTCTGGTTGTGATCACCGTATCCGGGTTACCGTCAAAGGTCAGGGTGGTGGAAGCCGGATCCTGGGCAATCATGACGGCGGTTTTGACAACGGCAATGTCGTTCCAGGGAACATAAACTTTGCGGTGGATCGGAATAAGTCCTTCTTTGCGGTAGACAACAGTCAGCGTTCCGCCGCCTTCGACAGGTATGGAATACTGTCCCTGCGCATCTGTAATCACGGTGCCATATTGCGGATGGCTGTGGATCGTGATGGCCACATCAGCGATTGCAGCCCCGGCTGAATCCTGGACTTTGCCGCTAATTAACGCAAACCGCTCCGGATCGTATTGGTCAACCGTGGCATCCTGAGGCACCAGATCTTCATACCTCTCGCCGTAGGAGCCTTCCGGCTGGGGTTCAGGATCTCCCTGTACCTTAACCACAACGCTTTTGCTGGTCGTCCCCCCCGCGCCTGAAACCGTGAGGGTATAGGTTGCCGTATGTGCGGGGGTAACCATCACCGAATCGCTTAAAGGAACACTGCCGATACCGCTGTCAATGTAGGCATCCTGACCGCCGGTGGTGGTCCAGGATAAATTCGTTGACTGCCCCTGGCTAATGGTTGTTGATCCGGAGTTGAAAGTAACAGACGGTGGCGGGACGGGTCCGATGGAGATAACCAGATCCACTGCCGAGCCTTCCTGCACAGACGAACCTCCGGCAGGTGTCTGGCTGATGACGTGATCCGACTGAACCACATCGCTGTATGCTGTGGTGATCGTTCCCATGGTGAGACGGGCCGCTTCTATGGCTGCTTGTGCGGAAGCCTGTGTTTGACCGTCCAGGCCGGGTACAGTCACCATAACCGGACCCAGAGACACTATCAGATCCACCGCAGAACCTTCCGTTAGGGATGCTCCGGCTGCCGGCGTTTGACTGATGACATGATCAACCGGGGTCGTTTCGCTGTATGCGGTAGAGATTAATCCTGGTGATAAATCCGCGCCGATGAGGGCTGTTTCTGCATCCGACTGGATCTGACCCACAACGTCGGGAACGGCTACCACCCGCGGCTCCACTTCTATCACCACGGTGTCCGGCGATGAGTTGACAGTGCCGTCATTTACAATGAGCTTTATTTCATAAGTGCCGGCAATGTCCGGCACAAAACTCGGGTTGAAAATTATAGAATTTGAAAGTGAGGCGCTGCTTTCCACCGGCTTTGATGAAAACGACCATTGAAAATTCAGGAGATCATTTTCTACATCCGTCGATCCGTTGCCGTTTAAAATAACCGTGTCCAGCCTAAAGACGGTTTGATCAGACCCGGCATCAGCGGTCGGCGCATCATTAATTGCAGATACCGTAACCGTCACCAATGCAGTGTCGAAATCGCCGTTGCCATCGCCGACGGTGTAGCTGAAGCTGTCGGCACCATTATAGTTTGGCAACGGAAAATAGGTCAGCGCGCCAGCGCCTTCTTCTACCACCATGCCATGAAATGGTTGGGTAAATTCGGAGATAGATAATGCATCCCCATCGACATCACTGTCGTTGGCCAGCACTGAGATGTCCACTGGAATATCTTCGCCGGTTACGGTCGAATCATCCGTGGCATGCGGCGCATCGTTCATTGGTGCGATGTTGAACGTGATGATCGCCGGCAGCGAGTCAAATGCTCCATCATTGACCCGGAACGCCAGGGTGTCGGAGCCGTTGTAGTTGGGCGCCGGAGTATAGATCACATCGGGAGGGGTGCCGTCGAGGGTGCCTTGAGCGGGCTGTGATGTAATTTCATAGGCTAAGGTGTCCCCATCTGCATCAAGGGCGCCCAGCACGAGGGAGAAGGCTTCATCTTCGTTCAGGTTCACGGTCTGCGCTTCGGCCACCGGCGGGTCATTGATCGGGTTTACCGTGATGGCAACCAGGGCCGGTTGAGAGTCTACCGCTCCGTCATTGACGATAAATTCAAAGGAATCTGTTTTGTCGAAGTTTTCATGGGGCGTGTAGGTGAGATCCGGCGCATCTCCGGTCAGCGTGCCATACAACGGCGGGGAGTAGACTTGATAGGTCAAAGGATCGTTATCAGAGTCTGAACCGGCAAGCACAACCGGCACCGCCGTGTCTTCATCGGTGGTCAACTCCTGGGCGACTGCAACCGGCGGACTGTTTTCAATTTCAATGGTAACCGTGGCGCTAACGGTTTGCCCGTAACTGTCGGCTGTGAGGGTATAGGTGGTGGGTGTCATCGGTTCGACGGTTGCTGACCCTTCTGGATCAACAATTCCGATCCCGTTTGAAATCTCACAGGTTTCGGCATTTTGAACCTGCCACCGTAGGGTGCTGGATTCACCGATTTTGACCAATGGCGGCGTTGCCGAAAAGGTCAATATTTGCGGTGCAAGGTTGTCTTTACGCCTGATCGTCAGGGTTGCTGAAGCCCCGGGGGTGCCTCTTAGAAATACAATTATGCGATTGGCAGACTTCAGGCTGACCTCTTTTTCAAAAGTCAACTCATTCCCGGCTAAAAACCCCCGCAGGCTGATCAATTTTTGATTGAAAAAAATAAACCCGCCTCTGATTTCCTGCTGCGACGTATTTTTTGAAATTTCAATAACCCCGTCGCCGCCGCTTTCCAGAGCAAATGTATGCCGGGACAGATGGCTGTGCCACCGGCTGATAGTAAATTCCAGCGGACCCAATACGGTTGAACTGTAACCATCGGCAACCGGGGCAAAAAGGACAATGACTAAAATAAAGGAGAGCACAGCGGTATGTTTTGCGGACATGACGTTTCCTCCAACCACCTCGTTTATTTGATCCACAGCGCAACGTTGCCTTTACTTCCGAAAGGCCAATCGCTATCCCTAACCACAAAGACCGATCAAATATTACCCCCGACGAGCATATTAGCAGGCAAAAATCTCAGGTCAACATAAAATTTAATTGTTTTTACAACACGTTACATAATTTTACAGTATTTGACAGGTAGGTGGTAAATTCGGCTAATCCGTTTGAACATCTACGGTCCGATTCACCGATTCTTTCCAAAAAGGGTTCAAAAGATTCTTATTTTGACAGTACCTAAGATTAGAAGTTCAAAAGCTATTCTCTTGATTGGGGATATAGGAGAAGAAATTTGAAGAAAGCAGCTGGATATCAACGGTTTCGCCGGCAGGGATTTCTTCACGGTCTTCGGGGATGATGATGAGGGCCTCTTTTTGGGCCATGGACAGCAGGGCGCTTTCCAGGCGGGCCGGGTGAACGTTGAGCCCGTCAGGACGTTTTTCAAGACGGGCGTGGATAAAGTCGGTCCAGCCTTTCTTGCCGTAAACGGTTTGGGCCAGGTGCACGGATATCGTGGGGAAAGCGACGGGGGGCTGGCAGCACATTTTGAGCAGGGCCGGCAGCGCCAGCTGCAAAAAGGCCATCTCGTTGGAGGGCGGACCGCCCGGCAGACAGAAAAAGGGACGCTCATCCAGCAGCCCGAATCCGACCGGTTTGCCGGGACCCATGCGAACCCGGTGGTAAACACCCTGCCAGTTCAATCCGGCGACGACGTCTAAAATCAGGTCGCGCTCGCTGCCCCAGGCCCCGCCGGTGGTCAAAAATACGTCGGTATCCGGCAGGTGCTGCTTTATCGTCTGTTCAATCGCTTGTCTGCGGTCAGGGAGCAGCTCAATCTTATAAGGCAATCCAAACTGAGACAGCCAGGCACAAATCTCCACCATGTTGCTGGCGTACAACTGTCCTCTGAGCAGGGGTTTGCCGGGAGGCACAACCTCATCGCCGGTGGCGATCACGGCCACCCGCGGCAATCGAAATACGGCAGCTGCGCCCAGACCGGCTGCCGCCAGAAGACCGATGAGAGCCGGATGCAGCCGCGTATTTCTTCCGGCCACGGTCTCTCCCGTGCGGATATCTCTTGCCCGTTTTTGAATATTGCGCCCGGCTTCGGCGGTATTGAAGGCCGCAATATGATCGGCCTGCACGCGGCAGAATTCTTCCGACAATACGGCATCGGCACCCTCCGGCAGCGGCGCACCGGTGGTGACACGAACCGCCTGGCCGCTCTTTATCTTCAACTCCCGCCGGTCGCCGGCTGATAGGTTGCCGTACACTTCCAATGAAGCCGGATTCTGTTCGCTGGCCGCAGTTAGATCGGCTGAGATTACCGCGTAGCCATCCTTGCGGGAAGAATTTACGGACGGGCAATCCACCCGGGCCACCACATCTTCGGCCAGAACTCTGCCGACCAGACTCTCCAAAGGAAGAATTTCGCTTTCCCCGGGGACCACATGGGACAGGGTGAGTTCAAGTGCTTCATTAAATCCGATAGATTCTCTCATAAGCTACCGGTTCTGCATCTGGGAAAAGTGGCTCTTATGGGGGCAGTTACTAATGCAGCAATAATTATTTAGACACTGAATGGATTCCTTTATATTTTCTTATCGATAGACAGGATCTACCCGTCTTCGATAGGCTTCGCTTCGGCGCGCCAGTCTTCGCTGAAAGCTTACGTCTTCGTTAAAACTACGTCGCACAGGTCGACCCGGCAAGCAGGATTAATAGGACTATTTTCGCCTGCGGCAGGCGAGATGTCCTCCGGCCGAAGGCCCTTCTATCCAGGCGATCCTGTAAATCCTGTCTAATATTTTTCTACAATTAGAATCCATTCCTCAGATTTTACGTTACTGTATTTATGAAACTATGTACTAAGGCAATTCGACCGTCTGGTCATGAAACTCCGCCGCGGAAAAGTGGCGGTCGTAGTTGAGTTTGTTAAAATAGGTCAGATAATCCTGCTCCGGCCTGGTTTTTTCCTCCAGGGTTTGCCAGACATCATCCGGCATATCCCAATCTCCCATTTCAAGATTAGCCGTCAGCTGATCGGTGTTTTTGACGCCGATGATGACGGATGCAACGAATCTGCGCTTCAGCGGCCAGGCGACGGCCAGCTTGGCCATGGGGATGTCGGTGTCGGCGGCAGCTTCTTCAAGGAGCTGCGCGGTTTTTAACCCCCGCGGGTGCCAGAACCGGGAACCGTCGATCTGGGTTCGATACGCATGACGGGTGCCCGCGGCCGGCTCGGTCATCCCCTTGTATTTGCCGGTCAACAGGCCGGCCCCCAGCGGGCTGTAGCAGGTGATTCCCACTCCGTGGTCGACGGCGGCCGGGATAATCTCCCGCTCCGGCTCCCGGTTGATCAGGTTGTACAGATATTGGCCGGCAACCAGACCTTCCAGATTCATGCGCGCCGCCACACCGGCTGCTTTGGCAAGCTGCCACCCGAACAAATTGCTGCATCCCAGATAGCGCACCTTGCCTTGTCGCACCAGATCATCCAGGGTCCGCATAGTTTCTTCCATGGGAGATATCGGATCGGGGCCATGGATGTAGTAAAGATCGATATAGTCGGTCTTCATCCGCTTCAGACTTCCTTCGCAGGAAGCGATAATATGCTTTCTGGAAACACCCTGGGCGTTGGGAAAGCTGCCCATCGGGAAATAGCACTTGGATGCAATCACCACTTCGTCGCGTTTGATCTGGGGCATGAACGTACCGATAAACGCCTCTGATTTCCCGCCGGCGTAGACGTCGGCGGTGTCGATAAAGTTGCCCCCGCCCTCGAGGTAACCCTTTATGATTGCATGAGATTCTTTTTCATTACAGCCCCAGTCAGGCGTGCCGAAGGTCATCGTTCCGAGGCTGATGCGAGAAACCAGCAGCCCGGATTCTCCTAAATAGCGGTATTTCATCTTTAATTCCTCCCTGTCAGCATTTTTTGTAGGCCGCCAGTTTAGGTTCATCGGGGTCAACGTGTCAAGTACAAAGGCTCCCGGCTTATTTTTTATGAAAAGATTGGATTCAAAAAAAATTTATGATCATTTGTAACTTTTTCAGGTTTGTTTCGTTTTAAGGTCTTAAGTGTATTTTTGCCTGAGGCTGTATCGAGCATTTGGAAAAAAAACATTCAACCAAATCAGGAGGGAACAAATGAAACGAATCGGAATTGTTGCATGGGTTGTGCTGTTGGGTATTCTGGTCACGGTCGGGACGGCAGCGGCCGGGCAAAATGGAAACGGTACCTTTATCGGGCAACAGGCCCTTTCTGCGGCCGAGGCCGAAAACCTGGCTTTTCTGAGAGAAGAGGAGAAACTGGCCCGGGATGTCTATCTTTACCTCTTCGACGCGTGGGGGCAGTGGATTTTTGAAAACATTGCCGCCAGTGAACAGCAGCACATGGACGCGGTCAGAAACCTGCTGGACAGATATAGTCTCACGGATCCGGCCGCCGGAAATGGGGAGGGTGTGTTCACCAACCAGGATCTTCAAGCACTTTACGAGAACCTTACCCAACAGGGAAGCGCCTCCAAACTGGATGCGCTTTTCGTAGGAGCGACCATTGAAGACATGGATATTTTTGACCTGCAAAATTTTATCGGACAAACAGACAAGAAGGATATTACCACGGTCTGTGAAAACCTGATGAAGGGCTCGCGCAATCACCTGCGGGCATTTGTCGGAGAAATCGAGCTGCTGGGTGAAAACTACGAAGCTCAATACCTGACCCAGGAAGAAGTCGATGCTATTCTTGATTCCCCCAGGGAAAAAGGATCGTATTGACCCCCAAAAAAACGCTGACTTTACTGGAAGGTCAGCGTTTTTTGTTTCCTGGATATCTACAAAACCAAAGTTACAATCGGATATACTTTCTATAGAAGCGGCTTCCAGCCGCGACATTTAAGCTCGCGGCTGGAAGCCGCTCCCACATCCAATATAACTGGCTCTTTCCGAAAAACCAACTTTGATGAGCCCGTAAAAAGTCATCCAAACGGCTGGATACCCGCCTGCGAGGGCATGACAGCTGTTTTAAATATCCGATAAATCTTAATTGTCGTTCCCGCGAAGGCGCATACGCGTCAACTTAAGAAGAATTCATCGGGGTTAGACATAATGTAGCGGCGGGGTTTATCCCCGCCCGGACCGTGGTGATTGCCTTGCTCGGGCGCTTTGCTATATCAGCTATGAAAAATGTTGTGATCCGCCGTTCAGGCGGGGATAAACCCCGCCACTACACATTGGGCGATTTAATGCGGATCATCGCCCGCTGAGTTTCATCTGGGATGCCAGCGCAAAAGTCCTTAAGTTGACACCTATGCGCGAAGGCGGGAATCCAGAAAAATCGAGAATTTCGACATTTTACGAGTTCATCAAAGTTCTATATTCAATTTTTGTCTTTCTGTCCCTCGTGATCTTCGTGGTTTAATTTCATTTTGGTTCAGGCTTGGCCGGTTTAGGTAATCTTACCCCAATTTCCAGGTATCGTAAGAGACGATTCTTTCCAAAGACAGCCGCGGTTTTCTGACCGGCTTCGGGTCCCGGGGATATCCCAGGGGCAGGAGCGCCACCACCCGGATTGCAGGCGGAATGCCGAGGATCTGCTTGACCTCGTCTTCGTAGAAGGCCCCGATCCAGCAGGTGCCCAGACCTTCGGCGGCCGCACACAG
>CAYTBC010000157.1:0-10613 GCA_964435765.1 uncultured Desulfosarcina sp. | reverse complement strand
CGAATACTGACCAGCCGGTATTACAAGAATCAACCGGCCCCTGTCAAGGCATTTCTGACCTCGGCTGGATGGCACTTGGATGAAAGAATCAGATGTGACTTCAAGCAATCCGATGAATCTTGAAATGACAGTCAAATAACAAAGAAAGTAATCACCAATTTTGATTCTTTGGACCGTTTTCCAGTGGGACTCACGGAAACGGTAAATTTTGCTGCCAGCTTAACGAAATTCGTCCCATGTCTTATCCGTAGACAGATCAAGTCAGTAGTTTCTTGCTGTCATGTCGGCACTTTATGGAGTTCCGGAGGTTTGATTAATCATTTCGATACTAAGAATTTAGAAATGATTCAAGACATAATTTGCTGGAACTCTATGACTTTCTTGACAAATTTTCATTTGACAGATATCAATAAATTTTTACCGGCAATCTGACTTTTACGATTTTAAACCCACTTTCTCACGGAGTTTGCAATGAAACGTATTGACTACATGGCAGTGGCAGACAAGGCAATGACACAAATAAAAAAGGGAGTATTTCTCACCGTGAAATCAGATAAAGCCATCAATACGATGACCATCGGCTGGGCGAACGTAGGTTATGTCTGGCGAAAACCTATCATAATGGTCGCCGTGCGGCTCTCCCGGCACACTTTCAGCATCATTGAAACGGCTGTAGATTTTACCGTTTCGATCCCCTCATCGGATGTGAAGAAGGAAATAATGTTCTGCGGCACAAAGTCAGGGCGCGACTACAACAAATTTAAAGAGTGCAATCTCCAGACCTCAGACAGCCAGAAAGTTATCACGCCGATCATCAAAGTGCCCGGGCTTCACTACGAATGCAAAATCGTATATAAATCTGCTATGGATCCGGCATACCTGAACAAAGACTATGATACAGCACTCTATCCGGAAAAAGATTACCACACATTGTATTTCGGTGAGATAGTTGATTGCTACGAAATCGATTAATGTCTGGCGGGTCGTGCATCGAGGAAAAACTGCTGCTAAATGCCTAAAAGGAATAACCAGGAAAAAGCAGCATTAATTTATAATCAAGAAGAGCCATACAGGAAAATCATTATGAGTATAGCTAAAGATGATTTAGATGATCTCAGATATGCGAAAACTCTACTTGAAAACCCGAGCTTGGCAGCCAGAATTTCTAACCTATTGGGAACCCCTATAGAGAAGGGTTTCGCGCACCTGCCTGCAAAATGGAAGGGAGTTGTCCAAAAGGCCACAGAAAAATCACTTGGAAAAGCGCTTAATTTTGCCATTCAAACAATGAATGATAGAACAAGAGCAGCTTCTTCGGACAGGACTCATAAAATTCTCGTGCTCGCAACAGGAGCAGGGGGTGGATCTTTTGGTTTCCCGGCATTAACAATCGAACTTCCTGTGACCACAACTATTATGCTCCGCTCCATAGCAGACATAGCACGGAGTGAAGGTGAGCAGGTTAAATTATTGGAAACAAAAATAGCCTGTTTAGAGGTATTCGCCCTTGGAGGTGCGTCGAAAAATGATGACGGAACAGAGACTGGCTATTTTGTTGTTAGAGCTGCTTTAGCCCGAACAATCTCTGATGCGACAAAATATATTGCGGAAAAAGGTTTGGCAAGGGAAGGCGCGCCAGCACTTGTAAAATTTGTTGCCGCTCTGGCAACTCGATTTGGAATAATTGTGTCCGAGAAAGTGGCTGCCCAAGCTATTCCTCTGGTCGGCGCAGCAGGTGGGGCATTAATTAACACGATTTTTATAGATCATTTTCAAAATATGGCTCGGGGTCATTTCATTATACGTAGACTCGAAAGACACTATGACAAAAATTTAATTAGGCAGGAATATGATAATTTAGATTTATGATATTCAATCGTGCCGAGACTAAACGTATGCTAAGATTTTTGAATTTAACGTTTTATAAATGAATAATAAAAACTGGTTGCTTTATCTGGTCCGATGCTCTGACAACTGCCTATACTGTGTAATCACCAACGACCTAAACAGTCGTTTGATACACCACAATTCAGGCAAGGGCGCCAAATATACAAGATCACGAATACCTGTTGAGTTGGTCGGTATCCGGACACACGTTTAAGCAGGACTGTACGATCACATTGGGTGGAGTGGAATAAATGGATAATTCCCGATTAGTTTATTCAACGGAATCAAGCAAAATCTGTCCAACGTGCCAGAAGCCTGCTGCGGACTGTATCTGTATGAAGAAAAAATCGAGACCTCAACCAGATATAAAAGTTGATGGCATCATTCGGGTCCAGCGTGAAGTTAAAGGCCGCAAAGGTAAAACGGTGACCACTGTCTCCGGTTTTCAAATTAATGCTGCTGAATTAAAAAATCTTGCCACCGAATTAAAACGCCGCTGCGGAACCGGTGGATCGGTAAAAGATGGAATGATCATCATACAGGGCGATCATCGGGACACTTTGATCGCTGAATTAAAGAATCGAGGATATACCGCAAAATTTGCCGGTGGTTGATATTCTCAGCAAAAAGGACTTTAGTAGATGACCTATAACTTTGATCCGGAACGGTGGTATGAAAACGAATATTCGGCGCTTGAAGTTCTTCATAAAAAGGGCCAAATAACCGACATTGAGTTTGCAGAAGCGTGCTCAGATCTTCTGAACCGCTACGAGGAAATGTTGTCCCGTTTGGATGGTACTTATCAACTGCCAGAATGAAAACCTTTATAAAGTTAATGGGGAAGGAGAATGAAATGACACTGAAACAGGATCTTAAGGCGCTGCAGAAGGAAATCAAGGCATTCGAAAAGAAAATGGAAAAATTTGCCGCGGCCATTGAAAAAAGCGAAAAGCCAAAAGCTGTCAAACAATCCAAAACAAAACCCACCCAGGTAAAAGCCGCTAAGAAAGCACCCGCCCCAAAAAAACCACTGAAAATGACGGCCGCCGACCAGGTGCTAAAGATTATCAACAGATCGAAAAAAGGCGTTGATGCAGCGGCGCTGGTGAAGAAGACCGGATTTGATGCCAAAAAAATCCAGAACATTCTTTTTAGGACCCACAAACAGGGGAAAATCAAAAGAGCGGGAAAAGGGATTTATGTGGGGGCCTGATAGACTGTAGATTTTTTGTTAAGCCAGTATGCGCAGAAACTCAACCCTGAAAGGCTGTTGCATGAGGAATACCATGAACGAAAGACTTTATCTGCTGAAAATCAGACTGCTTCAAATTGAGCCTGAAATCTGGCGCCGCTTTGTCGTACCGGGTGATATCACCTTGGACCGGCTCCACGATGTCATTCAGATTGTCATGGGCTGGAGCGACAGTCATCTGCATGAATTTACGATCGGGAAAAAACGCTACACGGAATCTCCCGAGTCAAAAGAAGACGGGCTTGAATGCGGGCGATACCATCTTGGGGATCTGATCAAGCAAAACGGCCGCACCTTCGGTTATTTGTACGATTTCGGCGACAGCTGGGAGCATGAAGTCATTCTGCAGGACGGCCGCTATTTAAACCCGGAACTTCGGTCTGCCATCGAATGCCAGGATGGCGCCAGGGCCTGTCCGCCTGAAGATGTCGGCGGGGTGTCGGGATATTATGAGTTCTGCAAAGCAATGAAAGATCCGCACCATAAGGAAAACCAGAGCTACATGCAATGGTACGGCAGAGAGTACGACAGTGAAAAATTCAACACGAGTGAGGTTAACCTGGAGTTGATGAAATATCTGCGCTGGTCACGGGAAAGGCTTAAACCATGAAAGGAGAGAAGGTGCGAACGGATGGAGAAGGTTTCGGGAGTTTTAAAGTTTGTTCGGAATCGCCGGAATACGGAAAATGACAAAAAACATTTTCAGATTGGGGCTTTTAGCCCGGCTATTGCAGGACCTCAGGCTGCTGTTTCCTCTGATCAAAGACTTTCTGAAAGGGA
Source organism: uncultured Desulfosarcina sp. (assembly GCA_964435765.1). Lineage (GTDB taxonomy): Bacteria > Desulfobacterota > Desulfobacteria > Desulfobacterales > JAFDCJ01 > JAFDCJ01. The sequence continues at coordinate 6,694 of CAYTBC010000157.1, read as the reverse complement.
CTTACCGGGATGTATCCGTTAAATCAATTCTCATTTTTGCAGCAACATTGGCTTACATTATCAGCCCCATTGACCTGATACCGGATTACATCATCGGATTGGGCCAGATTGATGACGCCGCTATTCTGGGCCTTGGCCTTTATTTATTGGAAAAGGATCTTATAAAATACCAACAGTGGAAAGATAATAGGTGAATCACAGTTCGAACACCTGCTCAAACAACTGGATGAGCTCGCGTTTGCCGACCTTGCGGGGATTAAACGGAAAAGCGCCGGTCTGGTTCATGGTTTCCTCCGCCAGATCTCTGATTCGGGTGGGATCCGCTCCCAGTTGCTTTAAATCCTGGGGTATGCCGATATCCGCAGCCAGAGTTTCTACGGCGAAGACAGCCTCCCGCGCAGCTTCCATATCACTCAGGCCGTCGACGGTTTCTCCCATCGCCGCCGCAATGTCGGCGTATTTTGCCGGGTTGCCGATCAGGCTCAAGCGCATCACCGGAGGCAGCATGACGGCATTGGCGAGTCCGTGGGCAATGTTGAAAAAGCCTCCTAAAGCGTGGGCCACGGCATGAACCAGTCCGACCGACGCGTTGACAAAGGCCATCCCGGCCATGGTGCTGGCCAGCAGCATGTCGGCGCGCGCCGCCAGGTTGTCGCCGTTGCCCACCGCCTCCCGCAGGTTGGCGCTGATCAATTGAATGGCCTCCAATGCCAGGCTGTCCGCAATTGGATGTGACTTAATGGACACATAGGCCTCAATGGCATGGGTTAAGGCATCCATGCCGGTGGAGGCGGTGACTTCCGGCGGCAGGGAGACCGTTAAAGTCGGGTCCACCAGCGCCACAGTGGCGGCAATAAATGGGCTGGGGACGACAATTTTGACTTTGTCTCCCGGGTCCACCAGCACGGATACCCAGGTGACTTCGCTGCCGGTGCCGGCGGTTGTCGGGACGGCCACCAACGGCGGCGTGATGTTTTGAACCGGTTGGCCCACCCGCCGGGAATAATCCATGATATCGCCGGCATGGGTTGCCTGGACGCCGATCGCCTTGGCGGCATCTATGGGGCTGCCGCCACCCAAGGCCACCAGGCCATCGCAGCTATTTTTCCGGAAAAGTTCCGCACCGTTGTGAACGGTCGTGGTGGTGGGATTGGCCTCCACGGAATCAAAAATCGTGAATTTGATGCCGGCGGCTTCCAATGGCCGCGTTACGCGGTCGAGCAGCCCGGCGTTGACGACCCCCTTGTCGGTCACCAGCAGCAATCGCTGCATCTCCAGGGCCTTGACCTCTTCGCCCAGGCTGTCGGCCCGGTTGACCCCGAACAGGACGCGGGTGGGCAGTTTGAATTCAAACGATTTGGTAATGTCCATCTTTTGCGCCTCCTTTTTAAATCACGCAACGCAGGCAAAAGGTGTAAGCCCTTCTGCCTGCCATGTCATTTTAGAGAGATTTGTCCCTTTTATTTTGAAATGATTCGGCCACCCCCTGATTGTTCCAAATGAGCCGGCCTTTGTTGTGTCTGTCCCTCAATTCAATGGCGCCTGCCGGGCAGATGCCCACACAGAATCCGCAACTCCAGCATTTGTTTTCATCGATGAAGACTTTTGATTGGCGTTCATCGACTGTGAACACCTGATAGATACAGGTAGTTTCGCAGGTACCGCACAGGGTGCACGCCTCGGTGTTTATGGTCGGGACATAGGGGCAATCGGGCGGCGTGGTATAAGGATATTTTTCCTCTGATTTTAAACTGCCGGGGTTTTTAATGTGCCTGAGCGCCTTGCCCTGAAATTCGCTGACAGAGGCATATCCTTTGACCTGCATCCAGTCGCAGATTCCGGCATGGAGCTTATCCAAAATTTGCGGGCCTTCAAAATACATGGCCGAACCAATGCCAACCAGCGGACAGTCGCACAGCAGATATTGCAGTGCATCCTGCGCCTCGTAGATGCCGCCGACCCCGATGACCGGAATATCCGCCGCCTGACGTATCCGCACGATGCGGCCTAACGAATAGGGCAGAAAGGCCCGCCCCATTACGTACCCGCCCACAGTTGGGGCACCGAAGGGCACTTCGTTGTCGACATCGATGACGATCCCGCCGGGTGCATTGTGAGCAGTGACAAAGTCCAAACCGGCATCAACGCAGGTGGTGATGAACGCCTCCAGGGGCTCCAGTGTGGGGCTCAGTTTGAGGCCCACAGGGATGGCCGTGTTCTTCTTCACCCGGGAGATGATGTCGCCGGCCGCTTGAAAACTCCTCGAAAAGACGCTGGCTGCGGACGGGGAGGAGAAATTCAGTTCCAGCATATCGGCCCCGATTTTTTCAAATACCCTGGCCTGGTTGATCCAGAGACCCACATTTTGAGGATCTTCAAAGAAGCTGACGATTAAGACTATTGATGAAGCCCGGCAATGCGACGCCATCCGGGAAACATGGGCCTGAACCGTTTGGCCGGCTTCCACATGCGGAGCGGCCAGCGAATATAAACAACCGCCCTCCGCATACGCCTTACCGAATTTGTTTAACGGGAACTGATAGGGCCGCACCCGGATTCTGAAATCAGGCGCAGACGTAAACGTCTTCGTCACGATTCCACCGATTTTCCTGTCCGTAAGACGTCGCAACATCGATACGTTGGAACCGCATTCGGAGGATGCCACCAGTATTGGGCTTTTAAACCTTAAGCCGGCCATTTCAACCGATAAGTCCGCGGCATTTATCCGTGATTTTCCGGGCATGGCCTTCCAGTATCATGGCAATCGAATATTGTAAACTTTAAGATTTAAGGGCAGGGGAGCATCTATTGGAATATAATAAAAAAAGGAGGGCATCGCCCTCCTTTTTTTATTCGCAAAAAATTTTTGGTTTAATTGTTATATATGAGCTGGATTGACGGGGTTGGCGGTGATCATTTTATACACGGCCACCGTAAACTCCAGGCTGCTCTTTTCGTTTCTTGGTCCAGGAAGGGCTTTTCGGGCTCGGCGAACTATATGATTCTGCCTGAATGTCTTCCTGTCGTTCTTCCTCACCTTCTCGGACACGGTCACGGCATTCGCCTTTGCATTTGCCCGTGGTGTCTCTTGTCGGCATTTTTTTCATGGTATCGTTCTCCTGGTTTAGGATCTGTTGGTTGATGTTGAGATTGCCGCTTAAGGAGCAATACTGAATATAATTTAGGCATTATTTGGGAAAAATCAAGCCATTGTTCCAAGCATATTTGGACAAAGCACAAACGCCGCAACCCCCAGCGGCCTATTTTGGGTTGTCATGAACTCCTGTTTCTGATACCTTCACAGCCGTAAAAAGCAACCTCTCATACTCGTTCATCCTGCTAACATTACATAAATTCTTGTCATCAATCATTATTTTATGCAGCTATAGGATTCACCCATCCGATGAAACGATTTCGACGTCTATCAAAAATTTTTCTGATCCTCTTTATGGTCAGTCTCTTGTCCGGCTGCATTTCCCTTTCGCGGGAAAGCAGCGGGAGCCGCAGTGACAGGTCGACCGGCTGGTGGCTGATGTCGGCCAAACAGGGGACGGCTCTCGTCGAAGCGGGACAATACCGCGCCGGACTGGAATACTTGTGGAAAGCACTGCGTGAAGTGCGCGCCGACGGGGACCGGTTTAACGAAGTCGTCGTGCTCAGCCTCGTTGCCGATGCCTACGCCCGGCTCGGCCAGTACAAGCAGGAGCTGAATTGTCTGGCCGAGGCGCGCGGCCTTGCCCGCAAGATTGGAGCCACCGGCAACGAAGGGGTCATGCTGGAAAAAATGGGTGAGGCCTATTTTTCCATGGGCGATAATGAGTCTGCGGTCCAGTCCTTTGCGGCGGCCCTGCCGCTGCTGAAGAAAAGCGGGGAGCTTCTGTATGCGGCCCCTGCATTATTTGGCAATTCCGCAAGTGTTCTTGCGGCCGAGGGGATGTATGAAGAAGCCCTGGAGCTCTATGATAAAGCGCTCGAGGTTCCGACCCTTCAGCCGGGCAACAAGGTCGGGATTCTGTTTTCCAAGGGCAATGTCCGGTTCCTGCAAAAGGACTATGCCGCGGCGCTAAAACTTTACGAGGAGGCCCTGATCCTGGCGCAAAAACTCCCCTATCCGGCCCTGCAGGCGGGACCGCTGGCAGGTGTCGGCTCGGTGTACGAGAAGCAGGGACGCTTCGAAGAAGCCCTCGCATACTACGAGCGCAGCATTGAAACCCAGGAGAAAGTACTGGAGGCCGCCGGACCTAGTCAGTTCAGGATCAGTCTGGCAGAGCAGCCCGCTGCGGTGTACCGGCGCGCGGTCCCCCTGTCATTGCGGATCGGCCAGGAGCAGCGGGCTTTTGAACTTAGCGAACGCGCCCGGGCCCGCTCGTTTCTCGACCAGGTGGCAGCCAATCGGCTGGCAGACAACGGTATCGCAAAAATGCAGCGGGTAGACTCGCTGCGCTGGAAGCTAATCGAACTGAAGCGCGAATTGAACCCGGGTCGTCCGGAACTGCCGCGGGAGGAAGATAGCCAGGAGTTGAAGCGGGTCCGTGAACAGATCGCAAGCACGGAGCAGAACCTGAAAACGGCTGTGGATGAACTGCCAGGCAGCCTGCTAATGCTCAATGCCATGGCTTCGGCCGCCACTGCCGGTCTGCCGGACGTGCAGAAGGCGCTGGATGCCGACACAACCCTGCTGGCCTACTTTGTAGCCGAGGAGAACATCCTGGCCTTCGTCATAACCCGTGATTCGTTCCGTGCATTGGAACTGCCGGTGGGCGAAGAAAAGCTGAAAGCTGCGGTGCGGCACCTGGACAAGTTGTCCGGCTCCGCCGCACGCGGGGTCGTTGCAGTCGATGATGGCGTAAATATGCCTTTGGAGACGAGTCTCGCAGAACTTAGCAGTTGGCTGATCGCTCCCGTGGCGCCGTATTTGAACACAGTTAGGATCGGCATCGTTGCCCATGGAGTGCTCAACTATCTCTCCTTTGCAGCCCTCAATGACGGAACCGAATACTTCGGCGACCGGCATCGGCTGTTTTCGCTTCCCAGCGCGAGCATGCTTGCCTATCGGAAACCCTCCACGGGTATCGGCCGGCGTGCCCTGGTCATGGTGCAGCAGGACGTAGAAGGATTTGCCAAGCTCACCTTCGCATCGCAAGAGGCCCGCGCAATTGCAGAGCTGTACCAGACGGAACCACTGGCCGGGAGCAAGGCCACGGAGACCGCTTTTCGGGCGCGGGCAGGCCAATCGGATATCATTCACCTGGCTGCTCACGGTGAGCTTAATCCAGTACAGCCCCTGTTCTCAAGGATTATGCTCGGCAAAGACAGCCTGAACGACGGGTCTTTGGAGGTGCATGAGGTCTATGGATTGGATCTTAAAGAGGCGGACCTGGTTGTCCTCAGCGCCTGTGACACCCAGCTGGGGCCTTTGAGCCGCGGCGACGACTTCGTCGGACTCAGCCGGGCCTTCCTGTCCGCCGGCGCACCCGCGGTTGTGGCCACGCTGTGGCCGGTTGACGACCAGGCAACGGGTTTCCTGATGACCCGGTTTTATGCCAACCTCAGCGGCGGCATGAGCACGGCGGCCTCGCTATCGGCCGCCCAGAAGGCGACCCGTGTCAAATATCCTCACCCCTATTACTGGGCAGGCTTTATACTGACGGGAGACCCGGGCGGACCGGAGTAAGTGCCGGCCCTGACTCCGAGAAAGGGTGCGCAGAGAAGCTGCGATACGTTGGTTCGCAGCAATCTTTTTTTCAAGCGGATGTACCCGCCATTGTCAGGACGACCCTAAATCGAGCCCGATTTTTGATCATTTGACTATAGGCTTCGGCCACCTGCTCCAACGGATAGGTTTCAATCATAGGAAGCACACCGGTGAGAGCGCTGAAGTTCAAGGCAGCTTCGGAATCCTTGGCATGTCCGGCCGGCCAGCCGGCAATGGTCCTGCGCCCGCTGATAAGCTGTAGGGGCGAAACTTCGATCGGTTCCAATGCTGCCGCGACAATCAACAGCTTTCCGTTGGGACCTAAACCGTCTACCAATCCGGAGATTGATTTGCTGTCGGGCGCCGTGGCCAGGATCACCCGCGCACCTCCCAATTTTTGAAGCGCTTGGGCGGCCTTCTCAGCGGTTGTGTCGATAAAATAGTGGGCGCCTAATTTAATCGCCAGAGGCTCCTTGTCCCTTCCCCGCGATAATGCGACCGTCTTATATCCGAGTTTCCGGGCGAATTGAATCGCCAGGTGTCCCAGACCGCCCAATCCGTGAACAGCTACGACATCGCCGCCGCGTGCACCTGAATTTCTCAGGGAATTATAGGTTGTAACACCCGCACACAGCAGGGGGGCAGCCTCTGCTGATTTCAGATCATCGGGAATCAGCGCCAAAGCTTGCTGTTCGGCCACCATATACTCTTGATAGCCCCCGTCAGAGGTGATGCCGCTGATCTTGGGATTTTCACAGAGCATATAGTCCCCGGTGCGGCAGGAATCGCATTTGAGGCAATGTCCGCCGTGCCAGCCGACGCCTACGCGCTGCCCCTTTTCCCAGGCGGTGACGCCGGGTCCCACCTCGTCAATGACGCCTGCGATTTCATGGCCGGGTACCCGGGGAAACGCAATCCCCGGAAAGAGGCCTTCTTTGACAAACGCATCGCTGTGGCAAATCCCACAGGCTTCCACTCTCACGCGGACTTGATTCGGGC
>CAYTBC010000156.1:0-10628 GCA_964435765.1 uncultured Desulfosarcina sp. | reverse complement strand
AAAGAGATATGTTAAAAGTCTGGAATATTGTCCTGATTATTTTTACCTTTCTAATGACCATCTTTGGGACTTTTATCACGCGAAGCGGGCTGATCGCCTCCGTCCACTCCTTTGGGGAGTCTACTTTGGGCTGGTTCTTTTTATTTTTTTTACTGCTTGTGCTTTTTGTTTCACTAGCGCTGCTCATTTTGCGCCTTCCCCATCTGAAAAGCAGAAATCAGCTGGACTCCCTGCTTTCCAGAGAGAGCAGTTTTCTGATCAACAACCTGCTTTTGGTCGGTATCGCTTTTACGGTTCTGTGGGGTACTCTTTTTCCGATTATTTCAGAAGCCCTGCGAGGCGTCAAAATTACGGTTGGCCCGCCGTTTTACAACGCTGTTGTCGCTCCCATCGGGTTAACATTGCTTTTGTTGATTGGCTTTTGCCCTATCATTGCCTGGCGTAAAACGACACTTAAAAAGTTCGCCGGCAAACTTCTGCTGCCAATAATAATTTCGGGTTTGGCGGCGATCGGGCTGTATCTTTACGGTATTCGATCACCTTATGCCTTCATAACTTTCATGTTTTGCATCTTTGTGGCAATCAGCCTTTTTATGGAATTTTTTACCGGCACCCGCCCCCGGAACGCTGTTTTTGCCGAGAACTATCCAAAAGCATTTTGTAAACTTGTTAAAAAAAACAAACGACGGTACGGCGGCCATATTGTTCACTTCGGGGTTGTGCTGATTTTCATGGCCATTGCCGGAAGCGCTTTCAATTTAGAAAAACAGGTCTCTTTGAAAAAAGGCGAGTCGTTGGAAATCAAAAACTACACCCTACGATTCGATGCGCTTTCCAGTTACCCGACGGCGAATAAACAAAAGGTGGTTGCAGCGATGACAGTTCTAAATGACCGACATCCGGTGGGGACCATTTCGCCTGAAAAAAGCCTGTACCGCGGGGAGAATCAACCCACCACGGAAGTAGCCATCCACACGAATTTTAAAGAAGACCTTTATGTGATCCTTGCCGGTTACGACGAGGATTCCGCCACCTTTAAAGTACTGGTAAATCCGCTTGTTGTATGGCTTTGGATCGGCGGCGGCATCATGGTTTTAGGAACGATCATTATCGTTTTGCCGGACCGCCGCAAGGAGGCAAAGCCGACTTTTGAGGGATGAAGTGGAAAATGAAAAAGTATCAAACAAATTATAACTGCAGGAATACCACATGTTGGGATATGCTATCATTTTTGGACTGCTGCTAGGGTTATTCTACTGGATCATACATCCGCTGCTTAAAGAAGACGGCCGCCAAAACGGCCTTACACCGAAACCGGAGGATATCCTGGAAAAGTTAAAGCAAAAAAAGGATGGCGCCTATGCCACCATCCGAGAGCTGGAATTTGATTTGAACATGGGCAAATTGACTGAGGAAGACTTTAGCATACTTAAGCAGGAGTATCTGCAAGAAGCCGCCGGCTATATGAAAGAAATGGACAAATTAGAATCGTTGCAAGCAACAATGCTAAAGCCCACGGATACGGATCTTGAGCAAAAAATTGAGGAAGACGCTGCCGCAGCCCGCGCCCATGAACCGGCCGCAAGAAAATACATTTATTGCACTTCTTGCGGCCAGAAGGCTGCTGTCGAGAGTCGATTCTGTGTCGCTTGCGGATCAAATCTACACGAACACGCCGAGGAAAAATGAAAAAAGGAATCAAGCCTAAACCGATTGTCATTTCAGCCGTTATTCTTATCGTCATCGGTTATCTGATTTATACCGGGCTGCGGGACACCATGGTTTTTTATTTAACAGTTTCTGAAGTGCTGGCAAAATCGCCGGAGGATTTGACCCAATCCCAGAAGGTTGGAGGCCTGGTGACCGCCGGATCGGTTCAATGGGATCCGAAGACGCTGAAACTGTCTTTCAAATTAGAAGACAAACAGGGAAATTTAATAGTCAATTACTCAGGCGTGGTTCCGGACTCCTTTAAACCCGGAGCGGAGGTTATCGTGGAAGGAACCTATCGGGGAGATGGTAATTTTTTGGCTTCTACAATCATGCCGAAATGTGCGTCCAAATACGAATAATGGCTCCGGTCGGAGAGGATTGTCTCCCTATATGAATTCAGAACACTTCATTGAGGTCCGGGAATTGAATAAAAAATTCGGCTATAAGACCGTTTTGCGGAACATTGATCTTGTTTTGAAGGCAGGAGATTCTCTTGCCCTATTCGGTCCCAACGGAGCCGGTAAATCGACATTGATTCAAGTCCTTTGCTCCCTGCTGCGGCCGACTTCGGGCAGCGTTAGGATAGCCGGATATGAAGTTCCACGAGATCGTGACGCGTTGCATCAAATCATCGGCCTCATCGGTCATCAGACGTTTTTATATCCTCACCTGACCGCTTATGAAAATCTTAAATTTTACGGAACCATGTACCGGGTGGCCCGACTTGGTTCCCGGATTGCAGAAGTTTTGGATCTGGTTGGACTGAGTGACAACAGAGATGATTCCGTTCAAAACTTTTCCCGCGGAATGCAGCAGCGCCTCTCGATCGGGCGGGCCGTTCTTCATGATCCGATGATCATGTTTTTGGACGAACCTTTTACCGGCTTGGACCCGCAGGGCAGCGAGGATTTTATAAAATTGTTTATGCAACTTCGCGATCAAGGGAAAACCGTGATCATGGCATCGCATCAGTTACAGCTAGGCCTGGAACTGTGCGACCGGGCAGCGATTCTAAAATCAGGCAGGATTTTGTACCTGCAGGATGTCGGCCGCATCTCGAAAAAGGATTTTAAACAGATCTATTCCCAACAAGTCGGAGTAAATGAGCTGCAATTAAAGGTGGCATAATGAATTTTGTCCACAAACTGGGGGCCATTATTTGGAAAGATTTTATTTCCGAGCTCAGAACCAAGGAGATGATTCTGTGCATGTGTCTGTTTTCTTTTTTGGTCCTGATCATTTTTAACTTCGCCTTTGGGTCATCACGCGAGTTTGACCGGGGAATGTTTGCAGGGATTCTCTGGGTTGCATTTGTCTTCTCCGGGTTAATGGGACTCGGACGGTCGTTTAGCATGGAGCGGGATCGAGGAACGCTTCAGGGCCTCATATTATGCCCGATCAGCGCCTGGACTATTTTTCTGGCAAAACTCGTGGGAGTATTCTTATTTACAACGGTTATGGAAATTATTACCATTTTCATTTTTTCGATTCTATACAACACCACTGTCCTGCCATTTCTCATTCCGCTGGGGCTGATTACTTTCCTGGGAACCCTGGGTTTCACGGCCGTCGGAACGATTTTTTCCGCTATTTCAGCAACCGCGAAAGCCAGAGATGTCCTTCTTTCAATTCTTTTTTTTCCGATTTCGGTTCCCGTGATTATTGCTTCGGTCAAGGCAACCGGGATCATCTTAAGCGGCCAATCTCTTCAGATGGTATTTCCCTGGTTAAAAATCCTGGTCGCTTTTGATCTTATTTTTCTGCTCGTTTCGTATTTAACTTTCGAGTATATCATGGAGGAATAATCTTGAAGCGCCTGCAAACTCTTGGGATGCCTTTTCAGCTTCTAACGTATGTGTTGATGCTCCTCGCGCTGTATACCATTTTTATTTATGCGCCCGTTGAAAAAACCATGGGCGTCGTTCAAAAGATATTCTATATCCATCTTCCCGCTGCTTTTCTGGCTTATTTGGCCTTTTTTATTACTTTCCTTGCCAGCATCTTCTATTTATACCGCAAGGATACCAAGTGGGATACCGTTGCTTATTGTGCGGTTGAAACGGGCGTCATATATTGCACCATCGTTTTGATCACAGGCCCCATTTGGGCAAAACCTATTTGGAATGTTTGGTGGACATGGGATCCAAGGTTAACCACGACTTTGATTTTATGGTTTACTTATATTGCTTATCTGTTGCTGCGAAGGTCGGTAAAGGAAAACCAGCGGGCGAATCTATCGGCCGTCTTCGGTATCATCGGTTTTATCAACGTCCCGATTACATTTTTCTCCATCAGATTGTGGCGGACTATCCACCCGGTCATTATCACCAGTCGGGGCCTCAACATGTCCCGGCCGATGATACTCTCCTTAACAATCACGTTCATCGCCTTTTGTTTTTTGTTTTTGTCTATCCTTATCAGCAGGATTCAATTAGAGCGATTAAAGATGGGTATCGTGGAAATCAACGAAATCATGGACGAATTGAATTTTAATAAATAGCGGAGGGAATTTAATATGGACAACAGTATCTATCTTTTTGCCGCCTTCGGCATCACCTGGTCAATAATTTTTCTATATATTTACGGACTGTTCCGGAGCCAAAAAGCCCTTAGCCATCAAATATCTAAAATCAAGAAAGCCCTGCGGAAAAATATTGATTTGCGGGTTAAGCCGATTGAGGATTTATGAGCTAAATGGAACCAAAAATATTGTTTCGAAGAGCAGCCCTAACAATCGCTGCGCTTGTCGTCGTCGGCTTTTTGGGACTTTTAGTATGGGGTATGCTAAACAAGGAACCCCTCACCGGCCTGAGCGGCATCACCATGGTTAATCGGGCGGCTCCCGACTTCGTCCTGACAACCTTCAAAGGAACTACGATTTCCCTGGCGGATTTGAGAGGCAAGCCGGTCGTCATAAATTTCTGGGCGTCCTGGTGTCCTCCCTGCCGGGTTGAAGCACCGCTTATCGAGAGAGCCTGGCGAATGTATAAAAACAGGGGGCTGATCTTTATCGGGGTCAATATTCAGGACCGGAAGGAAGATGCCCTGAGCTATATCCGGGAATTCGATATCACCTATCCCAACGGACCGGACCCGACCGGAGAGATCAGCATCAACTATGGCGTTTCAGGTCTTCCGGTAACTTTCTTCATTTCCAGAGATGGGGAGGTCGTTCGCCGCTGGGTCGGCGCCATCGAGACCAACGCGCTTATCAGTTCAATCGAGGAGATCATGCAGTGACTGACATTCAGATCTTGCTGGCCAACTGGATGAATGCGCTGGCCGTCTTGCTGCCCTTTGGATATTCTTTTGGGGCGGGGATGGTTTCAACAGTTAATCCGTGCGGTTTTTCCCTGCTGCCGGCCTATCTTTCACTTTATCTGGGCGATCGGGATGACGGAACCGCCTCCAGCCATATTATGCTCAGAGGCGGCAAAGCGCTGCTGATCGGAACCGCGGTGACCCTTGGGTTCACGGTCATTTTTTCCTTGGTCGGCTTGATCATCTGGGCCGGGGGCTATATCCTTATGCAGTATCTGCCTTGGCTCGGTTTGTTTGTCGGAACCGTGCTGGCTTGCCTCGGTTTATTTATGCTGGCCGGAAAATCGGTACATACCGCCCTACCTGGCCGCCTTGCGAATCTGATAGGCACGCCTGAATCCCAGGGATTTAACACCTACTTTTTATTTGGGATCGGATACGGGACGGCCTCTTTGGGATGTACGCTGCCCATATTCCTGGTGGTGGTGGGAAGCGCCATAAAATCCCAGGGCTTTTCAAACGGCCTTTTGCAATTCCTCAGCTATTCATTGGGAATGGGAGCCGTGCTGACATCACTGGCCTTAAGTCTGGCAGTTTTCAAGGGAGGTCTGGCTACTTATTTGCGCCACGTCTTGCCCTACATGGGGCGAATTGCAGGCGCATTGCTGCTGGTATCCGGCGCCTACCAGATGTACTATTGGTTAACCAAAGGAGGATTGCTCGCATAAAAATGAGATCCAAAATCATCATGATCGGGTTGGCCCTTTGGGCCATGTCTCTGTCCGACCTATCGGCGACGGCCCACATTTCGGAAGAAGAAGCCCTGCAAAGGACGGCCAGGGAAATCTACGGTCTTGTGATGTGCCCTTTGTGCGCGGGTCAAACCATCGGACAATCCAGCAACGAAACCAGCAGGCAGATGCGGGATCTGGTCCTGAAAAAGCTGCGCCAGGGAGAAACCAAAGAAGAAATATTGCAATACTTTGAAAGCCGGTACGGCGAACGAATCCTGGCTAAACCCAATAAAAAGGGGTTTAACCTGATATTATGGTTTTTTCCATTTGTATGCGTCGTCCTCGCGGCCGTCGCAGTATATTTTTTAATTCGCCGCTGGTCGGCAAGGGTAAGGGTGACACCCGGCACCCATTGCGATGAAGACCAGTTGGCCGAATACAAAGAGCGACTGGAAAAAGAATTAAAGCAATTCGACGAAGGGTAATAGGACCCAACCCGGACAAGCCTGAATTGAATATTGAAGATTGAATACTAAAGTGAACCTTGAACCATTCAACCTCGTTAGGATGAAAGGAATATTACTATGGGAAAGAAGAAAAATAAGAATACATCGAAAAAACGTACCCCCAATCCAAAACAAACGGCGCCGGAGCCAAAAAAGAGGTCTAAGCTCCCTTTGTTCGCCATGATTGCGGGGGGGGTCCTGGTTCTGGCCGGGGCCTATTTTCTGTATCAGGGAGAAAAACCACCAACCCAAGCCCGTCACGATACAGAAATGAAAAAGGTAAGCTTCAACCTTCAGGAGACCAGACCGACGCTATCACCGCAAAGGTTTAGCGGCAGGGTCCGAGAAGCCTACACGATCGCCCGCGAGATACCGGAGGTGCTCGACGGCCTCTATTGTTATTGCCGCTGCCGGGAAAACTTCGGCCACAAAACCCTGCTGAGCTGTTATGTCGATACACATGCATCCACCTGAGATACCTGTATGGATGAGGCGCAGTTAGCGTCTCGAATGCATGCTGAGGGAGCAACCGTAGCGGAAATTCAAAATGAAATTGACCGCAAATTTGGCTCATGATCTTCGTTAATATGAAACGCAGCATATTTATATTTCTGGTTTTTCTGGGGCTGATGCCCATGTCCTCCGGCTTTGCCCAGACTCCGGCATCCGTCATTGCCTCGCTTGATATTGAAATTTGGCCCGACTATGACAGGCCGTCCGTTCTGGTCTTGCTCACAGGCGTGCTCCCGGACGACACCCGCCTTCCGGCCTCGGTCAGTCTGCCTTTGCCAAAAGACGCCCGGCTTAATGCGGTTGCCCGCATTGATGGCAGGGATGGCAAAATGAAGGATGATATTTTTTCGAGCACCGATCTTTCCGAGACACTCACCTTCATCACGCCGGATTTACGTTTCAGGGTCGAATACTATTTTCCGTACACCGTCAATGACAACCAACGCTCCTTTGAATATACCTGGTTGGCTGCTGTAACCGTTAATAATTTTCAATTAATGGTACAGCGGCCGACATCAGCCGGCACCTTTATAACCGAACCTGCCACGGCAAATATCGTAAGCAGAGGAGATGAATTTGAGTACTACACTTTCCCCGCACAGCCTGTTCCGGCCGGGCAGCTATTTTCGCTGCACGTGGACTACCAAATGACCGCCGATCAATTGTCGGTGGCAAGCCTTCCACCACCCAATACCGGCGTGCAACCCTCAGCATTCCCCGCTGCGCCCGGCACCGGCACCGGTCTTAGCTGGGCCTTGGTAGTTATGGTTGCCGGCGGTCTCATTATCATTGGGGGGTTGATCTGGCAATTTGCCGCCCGCCGTCGTTCGCCTGACGCCCGCAAGCCCATTGATTCACGGGTTGAAAAGCGTTCGGGGGCGAGGTTTTGCCGGAGTTGCGGCGAGCCGATCGATGAAGACGATAGATTCTGCAGGGGATGTGGCTCGGAATTATGAAAATAAAGTTGATGAGGACTGAGGGCCGAGGACTGAGGACTAGGTGCTTAGGACTAAGAAGGGGGTGGTTTGCGCCGCCCACCCATTTCTAGTGTTCGGCTTAGTGTTCGAGGTTACTCAGTCAGTATCACTCAGTCCTCAGTCCTCACCACTCGCCCTCAATCTTTTTTAGGCTCAAAGCGCAGCCTGACGATCGTCGCCACCTGGTGCTGATCTCCGGTCGCCCCGTCCCAAACGGCCAGTCCGAAGGTATAGCTTTTTTCAGGCGGATCAAGCCGCACGTCCCGTTCGTGGGAAGTTCGCAGTGCTCTGCTCAGTTCGAGCGTCCAGTATCCGTCAGACCAGGATGCGCTGCCTTTGATGTCTGCTGAATCCCCGCCTTCAGGAACCCCGGATTCATACAGCGGAATGCTTTTTCCCGCCGGTATGCCGCTGTCAGGTACTTGCAGCGGCACCTGTTGGCCCCCCTCCATGTAAAATCGGGGAAGGGGCGGCTGGCCTTCAGCCTCTTGGGCATTGAGCGTGAGTGGAACTCCGCCCACGGTTGCCGGCATTCGCCGGCCTGAAGCGTCGCTGCCATGCGCGGCCGAGATTGCCGGAGGTGCCCACCGAAAGGCGGGCTTTAGGCTTTCTGCCGGCACAGATTCTACCTGGTCGTCCAGGAATCCGTCCCCGGGACGGCCCGCCCTTTCAGCCGCAAAGGCATTCCAATACCACTCATCCACGACAGCGCCCTTCTGCCGGGTGGCCATCCGCGGGAATCTCTTGAAACGGCCGGTGTCGTGGCATAAGACGGCACAACCGCCCTGCCTGAAGTCTTCCACCTGCTGGGTTATCTGCCATTCAAGCGCAAGCGCGTCGGGCCAGTCCACGATGGCCTGCCAGCGCCCGTCGCTAAAAAGCCAATGGCCCATCCCGTCTTGGGGGGTTTTATCAGGCCACCGGAAAGCAAAATAAATATCGGTGTCGCTGTAAGCAGCGCGAACCGAGACCTCCGTTCCCGGCTGAGGAGGACCGCTACTCAATTTCCATGTGGAAACTTTCGTTTCGGGTGCCAGTTTCCAGGTGTCTTCCAGGGCCTTTCCGTCGACTGCGGGGGCAGTTTTTTCGTTCAGGTAGACGGCGAAAAGCATGGGCGGCAGATCTTCCCCCTCATAATCGTTGTGACGGTCGGGTTTGTGGCAATTCAGACACACCCTATCGGCGCGGGTTTCGAGAATATTGGCCCTGGCCAACTCGGCGCCCTCCCGGGCCTTGCCGCCGGCCATAAGTTCAGCGTAAAACCCGCCCGGACCATGGCAGCTTTCACAGGTAACCCGTTCCTCCAGGTAGCGGCCGGTTGATTCATTGAAAGCCGTCGTGTGACAGCCGAGACAGCGCGACTCATCCAAATTTATTCCGCTCCTTTGCACCTCTTTCAACTTGGTTCGGACCCGGTCTAAAGGTTTAAATTTGAGGGTGCGCCAGCGCGCCACATGTCTTGGATGCGAACTCAGATGGCAGCGAAGGCACAGGTTTGAGCCGGTGAAGGCAATCGGCTCGCCGGATGCGTTGTATTTAAACAGATCAAGGGGTGAGCTTCCAGCGGCGCGGACTTTCAGATATTCATACAGCGGTCTGCGGGGGATGCGCAAAGTGGAATGGGCCCTGGACGATTCCGTGGCCCTGCCGACGCCGCCGTGGCAAACCGTACATCCGTATTCCGCGAACGGAAAACGGTCTATTTGCGGATGCTTTTGTTCGAGTTGTTTCAGATCCAGGTGGCAGGTAGTGCACCGGTCGACGCGCTTGCCGTCTGCCAAAACAATCTGTCTGATCCGGTAGCGGGGATGTTCGAGGTAGTGCAAACGCTCTTGCAGGATTTTGCGTTGTCCTCCCTCGGCCTGTGCTAAGGCTTTCGCAACTCTTTGTTTTTCTTCGCGGAAAAACGTCTTCTGATTGCGCATCCACTCAGGATTCGCTTCCTTGTAGAGGATGAAACCCAACGTCACCAGGAGAGAGGCCACGAGCAGGGCGAATAGGATATGCAGTCGGGGGTTCACGCCTGGATTTTTTCCTTTACTCAGATATTAAACCATGGGGTTTGAACGATATACCTTATATTTAATAGCAAGCGCAGTAAAACCTTGATCACAATTGCCGCCATGGTCAACACCAGAAAAAAGTAGACTGAGTAGCGCAGCCGTCCCCATTTCTCGAAGCGGCTGCGCCGGAATGCAAAGGGCAGCAGCATTCCGCTAAGGTAATAAATGACTATCAAAGACCAGCCGAGCCAATTCGGCAGGCTGCGAAAGTTCGGTCGTGCCGGCCTGGCCATGCTCCAGTCCTGCCAGGGCCAGTACCAGTCCCAGTTGGATCCGCGAAACCAGGCGGCCATTACCGTTAGCACCGCCAAAAACAATAGACCGGCGGTAAACGGCAAAGTGGCCCGGATCCGACGCCGGAAGGAATAGCAGCCCTCTCCTTGTGGATCCGTATCGAGCAGGGGAATCAAAATCAAACCCGATACGATGAGAAAAGGAACAGCCACTCCGGCCAGCCAAGGATCAAAGTAAAGCAGCATCTCCTGAAACCCGAGAAAATACCAGGGAGCCTTGGCGGGGTTTGGCGAAAAGTCGGGGTCCGCCGGCACATCCAAAGGGGCTTGAATCATCAAGCCCAGCCAGGCCAAAACCAGCAAACAGGCAAGTGCCGCCAAAAATTCTT
This sequence comes from uncultured Desulfosarcina sp., assembly GCA_964435765.1. Lineage (GTDB taxonomy): Bacteria > Desulfobacterota > Desulfobacteria > Desulfobacterales > JAFDCJ01 > JAFDCJ01. The sequence goes on along the minus strand of CAYTBC010000156.1, from coordinate 239 downwards.
TGAATACAAAATCAGGGTAAACCGGCAACCGGTCGGGAGGATCTTTCCTATCAAATTCTTCGCTCGTATCTTTTGCTTGGTCCATTGACAATCGATCTCCTTGAGAATGATCGGTCTCATCAGCGATATCCGCAAGCCGCATTCCCTGTTGCGCAGGTGAAAGGCAGAGCTTCGACTCTATTATAGCCGTGCTGCCAGTTGGCCGTCCTTGCGAACGCGCCAGAAATGTACCATTAAAA
>CAYTBC010000155.1:0-10684 GCA_964435765.1 uncultured Desulfosarcina sp. | reverse complement strand
ATGTTCCAGGTAATGTCGGTCACATAGGGGTTGATTTTATATCCCTGCAGATCGCTTTTCTTACCGTACATGAAGAAGTAGGCAAAGATCGGCGCAAAGGGCACGTCCTCGGCCAGGATGGCCTGTATTTTGTCATAGACGGCTTTGCGCTTCTGCATGTCGGAAATCAGGACGCCTTCTTCCAGCAGTTTGTCCAACGCGGGATTTTCATACTGCACATAATTCGAACCGGTACCGTACTTGGCCGGGATCTGCTTGGAATGGCAGCGGGCGGTATAGTCCGGATCCATACCCACAGTGGGCTCCCAGCCGACCATCAGGGTGTCGAACTGGCTCATGGTGGTATATTCACCCCAAACCACCGAGGCGGGCATGTTCTTGATTTCCATGGCCACGCCGATTTCCTTCCAGTTGGCCTGAACCAAGGCCTCGGCCTGCTCGCGGGCCTTGGAGCCGGCGGTGGTGGACATGGAGAACTTCAATTTGACGCCGTTTTTCTCGCGGATGCCGTCTGACCCCTTTTTCCAGCCGGCGGCATCGAGCATCTCGGCCGCCCGTCCGGGATCGTAGCCGGGGTCTTTTAGATTGGAATTGTAGGCCCAGTGGGTCGGATGCAGATAGGACAGAGTGCGGGGCGGCCCACCGTAGTAGATGTCCTTGATCCACTTTTCCTTGTCCACGGCATAGTAAAGCGCCTGGCGCACGACTTTTTCCTGGAATTGTGGCTTGCCGCAGTTAAAATAGATGAACTCGACCCAGGGTGCGGGCGTCGGGAGCGCGTCGCGACCCGGCAAGTGGCGTGACTCCTCATACCTTTCGGGCGGCACACCGTGCAGGCCGAGCACATCGATTTCGCCGGTTTTAAACTGGGTGTAGAGCACGGTCTGGTCGGGAACGAACTTGTGGATCACCGTTTCAATGGCCGGGGCACCGCGGTGGTAATCGGTGTTGCGGTTGTAGATCATGTGGCTGCCGGCCACCCGCTTGGCCAGTTTGTAAGGCCCGGTGCCGATCGGATGGGTGTTGTAGGCCGCCGTGTTGATGTCCGGCACCTTGGCCAGAATGTGCTCCGGGACAATATGCATTTTCTGCCAGGCCCAGGCAAACGGCACAAACGGTTTGGACAGGATGATTTCGGCGTTATAATCATCGATGATCTTGAATTCCGAGATCAGGTCGAATCCCGACCGTGAGCGAATGGCCACGTTCGGGTTGACGATGGTTTGATAGGTGAACTCGACATCTTTGGCCGTAAACGGGGCGCCGTCCTGCCACTTGACGCCCTTTTTCAGCTCGATCTTCCACACCAGCCCGTCCGGTGAGATGCCGCCGTTTTCCAGGGTCGGCACGCGGGCGGCCAGATTCGGCACGAATTCGCCCATGTCATTGACGTCCCACAGCGCGTCGAACACGCAGGCTTCCGGAACTTCTTCGGTGCCCGAATTGACGTAGAGCAGCGCATTGAAGTTAACCGGCTCCTGGGTCATGCCGATGATGACGTTGTTTTTTTTGGCCCAGGCCCGGCTGGGTATGCCGATGCCGGCAGCAGCGGCGCACACCGTCAGCGCCCCGGTCGTCTTGATAAAATCGCGTCTGGTCATTCCCTTTCGTTTCATAACAATTCTCCTTTTTGCGGTTGTGGCTGGCATGGCGCAATGAACGCCGCCAGCCGAGTTATTTAGGCATGGTTAGCAGCCGTTATAATGAGCTTTTGATATTTCACCACCCGCTTATGTTATTCGCTCGAGGCACAGAGTTCACGGAGGAGGATTATTTTTCCCTGGGTGGAGGCCTACCATTAAATAATATTATCCGATAGGTCATCCCGCTTGGCGGGGGAGACGCCGCCCTGGTAAAAGACCTCAGCCGATTGCCGGCAATAGCATTGGAACTTTGCTACTCTGTGGTGAGATCAATCATACCCCATGCAAGTTATCCCATGATAGGCAGCCTATATCTGTTCGGCGCCGATTTGTCCGTATCAGGCAAGCTGCCATATTCAGGTTACATCCTCAATCGCGGATCTAATGCATCTCGTAGTCCGTCGCCGAGGAAATTAAAGCTCATCACCGTCAAGGTGATCATGACCCCTGGCAAAATCGCCAGCCAGGGGGCCAGATCAAAGTAGGACTGCGCGTTGGTCAGCATGTTGCCCCAGCTGGCCAGCGGCGGCTGGATGCCGTAGCCCAAAAAGCTGATATAGGATTCCATCAGTACGGCATTGGCCACATTGAGGGTGGCGGAAACCAAAACCGGTGCGATGGCATTGGGCAGAAGCTCCTTGAACATGATGCGGGCTCCCGAGGCGCCCAGCGCGAAAGAGGCCTGCACAAAATCCTGCTCTTTGACGTATTGGATTTGGGCCCGAATGATGCGGGCCACCTCCATCCAGGATGTCAGGCCGATGATCAACGCAATGGAAATCACCGTCGGGGTAATGAAGGCGGCCAGAACCAGCAATAGGAACACCTGCGGAAAGCAGAGCATGGTGTCGGTCAGGCGCATCAGGGCCGAGTCCACTTTGCCGCCGTAAAAACCGGACATCAGTCCGATGATCAAGCCGGTTACGATCGTGGCGAACATGGCGGCAACGCCGACGACCAGGCTGATGCGGCCACCGTAGAACAGGCGGCTGATCAAATCCCGCCCCATTTCATCGGTGCCCAGGATAAAGTCCGGATCGGTCAGAGGCGGAATAAAGCGGCGCTGGGTGTCCAGCTCCAGCGGGTCGTGCGGGGATATCACATGGGCTGAAAGCGCCATCAGCAGCAGCGCTGCCACCACGCAGCCGCCTGCCACGGCCAGGCGGTGCTGCAGGAAGCGGCGCCAGATCCGGCGGCTTTGACTTTCATAGTAATGGAACGTCGGACCGGCCGTGGGAGCCGTTTCAGGGCCGGCATGCGCTGCGGCCGTTGAAGTCAAATCGTCCCGCGGTTGTTTGATATCAGTCATTATTCCAGCCTTATGCGTGGATCGATGAGGGCATTGATGACGTCAGCCAGCAGGTTGCCGATAATTACAAATATGGCGGTGATCATGACCATGCCCATCAGCACGGGATATTCCTTCATGGTCAGCGCGTCGACAAACAGACGCCCCATGCCCGGCCAGCCGAAAATTGTTTCGGTCACCAGAGCACCCGAAAAAAGCCAGGGCAGCTGGATGCCGGCCAGTGCGATCAACGGCGCCACGGCATTGGGAAACGCGTGGCGCAGCAAAATGCGTCCGCCGGAAAGCCCTTTGGACTTGGCGGTGCGGATGTAGTCCTGGTGGATAACCTCAAGGAAACTGGACCGTGAATAGCGGCTCCATTGGGCCACGAGCACCAATGCCAGCACGACCGTGGGCAGGAGAAGGTGCCTGAAAAGATCCAGGATGCCTTCTTCCCCGCCGAGGGTAAACATGCCGCCGGACGGCAGCCAGCCCAGCTTCAGTGAAAAAATGAAGATGGTCATCAGCCCGAACCAGAATGTCGGGAAGGACAGCGCCACCATGGCGCCGGTTGTGGCCAGGTAATCGAAAATCGAATACCGCCGGACCGCTCCCAGGATACCGATCAGCATTCCGATGATGATGGCCAGAGACATGGCCGACCCCATCAGCAGAAGCGTGGCCGGAAAGCGTTCCAGGATGACATCCAAAACCGGTCTTCCCCCGAAAAAGGTGTACCCCCAGTTGCCGGTAAAGATGCCGGAGGCCCACTTGAAGTACTGGATATGAACCGGCTGGTCCAGGCCGAACACGTGCTTGATGCGCTCGATGTCCTGGGCCGTAATGGTCGGGTTGAGGGTGTAAACCGCCAGCGGCCCGCCGGGTGCCAGGTGCATCATGCCAAACCCGATGATCGACACGCCGATCAGAAGGGGTATGGCCTGCAGCAGCCGTTTGATGATGTATTGCAGCACAGCTTGCGTCCTTTAACCGTTGAGATTCATTCCGCAGCGCGCCCGGCGCCTCAATGCAGATGACACGCGACGTCGTGGCCGTCCGCCACCGTTTTAAGTTGGGGCTCGATCCGGTCACAGGGTTCAAACCGCTGGGGACAGCGGGGATGGAACCGGCACCCCGACGGCGGTTGAATCGGGGAGGGAACGTCGCCCTTTAAAATAATGCGCTGCCGTTTGCGTTCCGGGTCGGGTATGGGCACTGCCGAGAGCAGCGCCTGCGTGTAGGGGTGCAGGGGCTGCCGATACAGCTCCGCCCGGGAGGCGGTTTCGACTATTTTACCCAAATACATGACCGCGATGATATCGGCAATGTGGCGAATGACGCTCAAATCATGCGCGATCATGATGTACGTCAGTCCCAGCTCGTCCTGCAGATCCTCCAGCAGATTCAGAATCTGAGCCTGGATGGACACATCCAGCGCCGAGACCGGTTCGTCGCCGACGATCAGCCGCGGGTTGACCGCCAGGGCCCGGGCGATGCCGATGCGCTGCCGCTGGCCGCCGGAAAATTCGTGGGGATAACGCCGCATGGCAGACGCGGACAGCCCCACCTTGCGCAAAAGATCGGCGATCCGGTCTTCCTTGTCGCCCGGTTCGGCCAGATTGTGAATTTCCAGCGGGGCGGCGATAATCGAGCCGACTGTGTGCCGGGGATTCAACGAGGAGAACGGATCCTGGAAAATAATCTGCATCTTCCGCCGCAGGGGCTTCATCTGCGAGCGCTTGAAACGGGTGATATCCTCGCCGGCATACCGGATGGCGCCGGCCGTCGGTTCAATCAGTTTAAGAATCGTCTTGCCGGCCGTTGTTTTGCCGCAGCCGCTTTCGCCCACCAACCCCAGGGTGCGGCCTTCGGGCACCTGCAGGCTGATGCCGTCCACCGCATGCACATGCCCGGCCACGCGGGAAAATAAACCCCGCCTGATCGCAAAGTGTTTGACGAGCCCGTTGACTTCCAGCAGTGTCTTAGCCAATGATTAAACCTCTAATAATGCATACCAGCAGCTGACCAAATGCCCATCCGCAATCGGCGTAAGCTGCGGCTGTTCGGCGCGACACTGCTCGAAACCCACCGGACAGCGTTCAAAAAAGGCGCAGCCGCGCGGCAAAAAGCAAAGGTTCGGGACCCGGCCGGGTATTTCACTCAACCGCCGCGGCCGCTGCTCCTCATCAATGCGCGGGATGGACTTTAACAGACCTTGGGTGTAGGGGTGCGCAGGGTTTTTAAAGATCGTTTTAACGCCGGCCTCCTCGACAATCCGGCCGGCATACATGACGGCAACGCGGTCGGCGGTTTCGGCAATTACGCCCAGATCGTGGGTGATCAGCAGGATGCTGGCACCCAGATCGGTCTGCAGCTGGTTCATCAGGTCTAAAATCTGGGCCTGAATGGTGACATCCAACGCCGTGGTCGGTTCGTCGGCAACCAGCACCTTGGGCTTGCAGGCCAGGGCCATGGCGATCATCACACGCTGCCGCATTCCGCCCGACAGCTTGTGGGGAAAATCCTCCAAACGGCGGCGGGGCGACGGGATGCCCACCATGGTCAACAGCTCCATGGCGCGGTCGCGAGCTGAAGCCGACCGCATTTTCTGATGCGTGAGCAGGACCTCTTCAATCTGATACCCGATCGACATCACCGGGTTCAGGGAAGTCATGGGCTCCTGGAAAATCATGGAAATCGTCTTGCCCCGCACCCGGCGCATCTCTTTTTCGCTCGCCTTCATCAAATCCCGGCCATCAAAGAAGATTTCGCCTGCGCGATATTCGGCTGGCGGGACGTCCAGCAGCTTTAGAATCGAAAGCGAGGTCACGGTCTTGCCGCAGCCGCTTTCCCCTACCAACCCCAGGGTTTCGCCCTCACTGATTTTAAAAGAGACCCCGTCAACCGCCCTGGCAATCCCTTCTTTGACATGAAAGTAAGTGCGAAGATTTTTGACTTCCAGTAGGACTTTGTTCATATTCAACCCAAAGTCTCCGGGGACGCTGCGGACCGGAGGTTCGAATCATACAGGCCGACAAAGCTGATTGCTCCCCTTCGTAATTACGGCGACATATTAACAGTAATATTTTTTCACCACAGAGGCACTGAGGACACAGAGACACTGCTTCTTTTTGCCCATCGGGAGACGACGATGGGCAAAAAAGTCTACCTTTCGGGGACAATACCACAACTTTGTAATTTAGCAAAAATCATGCGCGCTGCTTTTGGATCATCCGATGACCGAAAAGCTGGAATCGGGGTTAATTTTTCTGAGGCGGCTGAAAAAGCCGATGTCGCACTGCCGGCCGGTGTGGTTCATATGGAGTTTGATCGGATTTTTGTCGTGGTCATGGCCGGTTTCGACCTTTTCAATCAGTTCGGCCATCAGGACTCCGGCCACCGGCGCATTTTTGTACTGGTTCCCCGACGTGCCGATGGCCATGTAATAGCCGGGCAGATCCGACTTGTCGTAAATCGGAATCCAGTCGTCGGAGACATCATACAGGTCGACGACACCCTGCGGCTGGTTGGGGATGGGCAGCCCCTGGATGCGCTGGGCTTCGCGCATGGCCTGGGTGGTCCACTGATCCGAGAAGCTGCGGTCGAAAGTGTCCGGGTCGACCCATTCGCGCAGGTCACACTCCGGGTCCTCGCTGCCGATCAGAACATGATTGCCGACCTCCGGCCTGGAGTAGCAGCCGATGTCGCCGTCGGATATGATTATTCCTTCCTTTTCATAGTCGATTCCCTCAGGGGCCGGCACGTGGCAGACTTCCTGCCGCAGGGCCCGGGTTTTGATTTTCATGCCTTTTTCCACGCCGGCCATGCGGTTGATAAGGTAGGAATGCGGGCCGGCCACGTTGACGACCACCGGGGCATGCACCTCCGAGCCGTCTTTTAATTTGACGCCGGCCGCGCGGCCATCTTTTTGCAGAATGTCGACAACCTCGGCGTTGAACAAAAATTCAGCGCCTTTGGCTTCGGCCGCCACCTGGACGTTGTGGGTCGAAAGCTGCGGATCGGTAATGTAGCCCGATTCGGGTACAAAAATTGCGCCGGCGATGCTTTTACCGGTCGGTTGGCCGAACTGCGGGTCGTTGAGACGTTTAGCCGGGAAATATGTTTGCAGATCGAGCAGGGGCAGTTTCTGTTTGATGCCGTCCAGATCCAGCTCTTCGTATTCAACGCCCATGTCATCCAGGCTGGCCATGACGTTTTTCAGATTTTTATTGAGGGCGGTTTTGATGACCAGGCAGCCGGTATTGACGTAGCGCGCCATGCCGGCCGGGTCTTCAACCTCCAGGTGCTTGGCCCATTCCAGCCAGTAATAGTAGCCCTCACGGGCCATGGCGACACCATCGGGCGTCGAATAGTGCAGCCGGATGATGGCACACGAATTCGAGGTCGATCCATGACCGGATGATCCCAATTTATCGATGTTGAGCGTTTTTTTGCCTTTTTTGGCCAGCTCAAAGGCCACGCTGCAGCCGATGATGCCGGCGCCGACAATTATCGCATCATAACTCTGTTTCATGTCTTCAGCTCCTTGGCGAGTAAATATTTTAAACCTGCAACTTTGCGGCCGACCGCGGCAGGCAGATGCGGCCGTCCGCTGCAAACGGTATCGAGAATAAAGAAATTATTGAAATTGGTCAAGCTTTAAACTATACAAAAATAGTATACCTTAGATACTAAATCTCGGGTCAGATGAAAGGTTTCAGGTTCCAAAAAAAATGCGCCATTTTATCATCAGCGCACGGAGAGCCGTATAAGCAATTTTCGATCATTTGGTGAAAACATAATTCCTCTATAACCTTTTCCAAGCCGGAGGCGCGCATCATGATTCAGACCAATTCGACTGAAAAAAGAGCTCCGTTTTTCAGAATGCTGACCGATGATCAGATCCAGGAGCTTGTCCGCGCAGCATTTGAGGTGATGGAGAAGGCCGGGTTCAAGGTCCTGCACGCAGATGCCAGGGCGCTGCTTAAAAAAGCCGGGGCCGTTGTTAAAGGCGACCGGGTCCGGGTGCCGGAGTTTATCGTCAGGCAATGCCTGGGCACCGCCCCCCAAGGGTGGCCGTTGTACACCCGTGATGGGCGGCGGGCGCTGGAGGTCGAAAACCGCAAAAGCTACTACGGCACATCCACCGCCAGTCCCAACACCAAGGACGCCCTGACCGGTGAGGTCCATCCGACGATGGTGGCCGACATCGCGCTGGCCGCCAGAATTGCCGACCACCAGCAGCACATCGATTGGGTGATGCCCATGGGCTCCTGCCAGGATGTACCGGCCAAGGCCGCCGAGCTGCACGAATTTGAGGCGACGGTCGCCAACACCGCCAAGCCGATTGTTTTTTTGACCTATTCGGCGCGCGCTACGGAGCTGGTTTATGAAATGGCCGCCGAAGTGGCCGGCGGGCTCGAGCGCTTGCAGGAAAAACCCTTTCTGGTTTTATATCCCGAATCGATTTCACCGCTGGTGTTTCCCGCCGAGGTGGTGGCCCGCATGTTCGTTGCCGCCGATCTGGGGCTGCCGCAAATGATGGGCCCGGCGATTCAGCCCGGTGCCACCGGCCCGGTGACCCTGGCCGGCGCGGTCGCCCAGGGGCTGGCGGAATCCCTGATGGGGCTGGTGCTGGTTCAGCTGCGCCGACCGGGCAGCCCGGTGGGGTTGGGATGTAATTTCGGCATCTTCGATATGGGCACGGGCCTGATGGGGGTGGCCGCGCCCGAAACGAGCCTGGCCCTGGCGGCCCAGGCCGAGGTTGCCCAGCACTTCGGCCTGCCTACCTGGGGACTGGCCGGCTCCACCGAAGCCAAAGTTCTCGATGCCCAGGCCGGCGCTGAAGCCGCCTTTCATATCTTGGCTCAGGGACTGGCGGGATTGAATCTGATCCACGACGTAGGCTACATGGACATGGGAATGGTCTGTTCAGTCGAGCAATTGATCCTCGGCAACGAGATTATCGGAATGACCAAGCGGTTTTTACGCGGCATGGAGCTGACCCCGCAAACCCTGGCCCGCGATGTCATTGCCGAGGTGGGGCCGGGCGGCAATTTTCTCGAGACGGCGCACACCCTGCAGCACTTCCAGGGCGAGCTCTGGCGGCCCACCGTATTTACGCGCCAGCAGTACCAACGCTGGCAGGCGGCCGGCGCCAAGGATACGGCCACCCGGGTGCGGGAAGAAATCCGGCGGATCGTCGAAACCCACCGGCCCCCGTCGCTTGAGGATAAAACCCTGGCGCGGCTGGCGGAGATAAAAACGCGGGGGACGAAAGAACTGACCTGAGACGTCAAGAGTATCTTAAGTCTCCTATTCATAATTATATTGAAGTATCAGCATTAATATTTTTTCACCACAGAGCCACAGAGGACACCGAGACACTTTATTTTTTGCCCATCGGGAGACGGCGATGGGCAAAAAACCTGTACCTTCGGGGTTCCTAACATTGGTTACTATAGCTATGATTTTCTTTATGCTCCAGCATTGATGCTTTTCGTTTGCCGTCGACCAACCTTTTAGTATTTAAAACTGAGAGGTTGCCATGCGATTGCCGCGAAGCGGCTGGGATCTTTTCCCCGGGCGTCGTCTCCCCCGCTTGCGCGGGATGACCCAGCTGCTTTTATAAATTAATGTCGGCCTCCGCCCGGGGAAAAATAACGCTCCTCCGTGAACTCTGTGCCTCGAGCGAATAGCATGAGCGGGTGGTGAATTATCAAAAGCTTATTACGTATGAAACCATGTACTTAGAATATTCCAATATGTTGCTAGAAAAAATGGCCTAAAGGCCTGGACAGGAGAAGCCATTGGGTACCAAAACAATTTCGATGGGCATGGATGGAATGTCCCTGGAAAACCTGGTGCAGATTGCCAGGGAAGGCGTCCCGGTGAAGCTGACCGGCGGTTCAAAAAAAAGAATTCGTGCAACCCGCCGGCTGATCGAAAAATGGGTTGAAGAGGAAAAGACCATCTACGGCATTACCACCGGATTTGGTGCGTTAAGTGATGTGGTCATTTCCAAAAAAGATACCCGCAGGCTGCAGGAAAATATCCTCATGAGCCATGCGGCCGGTGTCGGCCGGCCCTTGGATGAGGAAAGTGTGCGCGCCGTCATGGCGCTGCGGATCAAAGACCTTGCCCGCGGGCATTCCGGTATTCGGCTTGAAACCGTTGAGCAGCTGGTTGCGCTGCTGAATGGGGGCGTATGTCCGGTGATTCCGGAGAAAGGCTCCGTCGGCGCCAGCGGAGACCTGGCGCCGCTGGCCCATCTGGCACTGGTGCTGGTCGGCCTGGGTGAAGCGATTTACCAGGGGCGGAAAATGACCGGCAAACAGGTCTTGAACAAGTGCGGTTTGAAGCCGATTCAGCTGGAGGCCGGAGAAGGATTGGCGCTGGTCAACGGCACCCAGGTGATGACCGCCATCGGCGGATTGGCGATTTATGACGCCGTAAATCTTTCCAAATTGACCGATATCGCCGCCGCCATGAGCCTGGAGGTACTGATGGGCAGCCGAACCGAATTCAATGCCAGGATCCATGCCATTCGGCCGCATCCCGGACAGGCCGTGGCCGCCGACAACATGGAGCGGCTGGTCCACAACAGCGAGATCATAACCTCCCACAAGGACTGCGGCCGGATTCAGGATGCCTACACCCTCAGATGTTCGCCCCAGGTGCACGGCGCCACCAAAGACGCCGTCAACTATTGCCGCAACGTGATCGAAACCGAGATGAATTCATCCACCAACAA
>CAYTBC010000154.1:0-10700 GCA_964435765.1 uncultured Desulfosarcina sp. | reverse complement strand
AAAAGATTTCAAACAATTAGGCCAAACCTGCCGGGCAGCGGGCCCACTCGATCCAAAGTGTCAAGACCTCATCAAGCTCGGTATTGCCGTCGGTGCCAACTCCAGGGGAGCGGTCATGTCTCACACGCGCAAGGCACTGGAATCCGGTGCCTCCGCGGAAGAAATTACGCACGCGGTCCTGCTGGCATTAACCACCACCGGTTTTCCAAATATGATTGCGGCCATGGGCTGGGTCGATGAGGTTCTCCACGAGGCCTAAAAGATCTCAGCGCTGCCGCTGGCCGGCGAACCGCACCCGCCATGGGAGGGCCACCGGTTTGATCGAAATGGAGACTCTAAAAATCGGATACGTGGTTTCATATGAGCAGCACCTCTGGCAGCGGGCGTCCGTCTAGTCTGAACGTAGAAAAAACTTTGCAGTTTCACACCAGGGGATGGCATGGATGGCAAATTGACGCTGTTTGGAACGCTTTGATTTTAGAATCCAAAACTAAAAGTCCGCCTCCTGGCTTCAGGGGGCGGACTTTTAATTTGAATTTACATCTTTTAAAAAATGGGTCTCATTCCGCAAAACCCAGTATTCCAACATTCCATCATTCCGCTATTCCAAGGCATTCGATTACGCTACACCGCCCGTATCGGGATTGGTTTGAACAACAAAAAACCAGGTTTCCAATTTTAGAATATTTTTGTTTTATTCCGGGAATAGTTCCTTGGGCCGTGTCGTATTGCCGGTGGCTGCCGGATAATCCATAGCCCGGTATGCCTTCTGGTTGTGCTCGATCAGGTTATTGGCCTCTTCAAAGTAGTTGACAAAGCGTTTTTTGCATTCATAGAAGCCATGCCACCAGGCGTAATCGGGCGCCATCATGGCGGCGCCGAAGCGAGCGCGGCGGCCTTCGTGATGCCACAACTCGTAAAACTCCACTTCCAGGCGCTCGTCAAAGTATTTGGTCTTGTCCAGCAGGCCCTTGGCATATAAATCATCGAGCATCTTTTTGGCCGGCTTGTAGTAAATGTCATTGTATTCTGCAACGACCTTATCCAGTCTGACAAAATGGCCGTCCACCCAGGTGTCGCCGTGGCATTGCAGGCAAATGTCCTTCATCTTCTTTCGCTCGACTTCGTAATTCGTCTTGGCCGGGAAAGGCTTAAAATCACTGGGTCGAATGGTCAGCGGCGCCTGCGTCTCCCAGGCCAGCCGCTCGGTGACATCATGGCTTGTCAGCACGGAGCCGGCGCCCGACATGTGGCAGGCAGCGCAGGTGGGCGCCCGGTAGTCGACCCCCGGCGTCCAGGTGCCCGGTGCGGCATTCCAGTTATATGTATCGCCGTGTGCCGTGTAAATATCGCCGTGCTTGGATTCCATATAAATTTCGATCTGGGGATGATCGGGTCCCAGGTGGCACTGGCCGCAGGCCTCCGGTTTGCGGGCTTCCATGACCGCGAAGCGATGCCGGGTGTGGCAGGAGGTGCAGCTGCCCTTGCTGCCGTCGAAATTCAGACGCCCCACGCCCGCATTCGGCCAGGTCATTGGATCCAATGTACCCTCTTTTTCTTTTAAAATGGTACCGTGACACACATAGCATCCGGTCGTCCTTTCGAGATCGCTGTTCATGCCTTGGTTCAGCCAGGGATCTATTTTCCAGATGATCTCCAGCGTATTGGCATGTTTGCTCCGACTGTATTCCAGCGCCTCATCCGGGTGGCAGCGGGAACAATCCTTGGGACTGACGGCGACCGTCACCGGCACCTTGTATTCCTTGGTGCCGTATTTTGTGTCGGAACGCTCGTACTGCTTATAGTGCTCCTGGCTGACGTCCGGATCAAATTCTTCGGCCTTGTGGCAGTCGTAGCAGGTGATATTGGCGCTGGCATGCCGGCTCTGGGCCCAGTCGTCAAAAATTCCTGGATGCTCCTTTTTATGGCACTCCAGGCAGGCGACCGCTTGCGGAGCCATGCTGCGAACAATGCGAAACTCCTTATCTTTGGGAAAGTTCCCGGCACTCTGGGCCTTGGCCACACCGCCCCCTGCCGCCAGAAAACCGGCCATCCCGACCGTAAGCGCGGCGATATAAAAAAGATTTTTCATACTCTGCCCCCTTTCTTAGGCGCTTAACAAAACAATTTCGACAATTTGTTGGGAATGTTCATTAACCCGTTGAATTTTATTGTTATGAATGATCTAAAATTATGGAATTCTATCGTATTGATTAGACAGGACACCTTAACTTTAGGCATTGGTATCATTTAGCCGAATTGCTTATAATCATATCGCTGCCGCGGGATATGAACCAGGGGACGATGGCAGTCCACACATTTTTTTTCATAGCCCGGCCGGGGGTAGACGACAGTTCGGTGGGCCAGCATGGCGCCGCGTTTGTCCGGAATGTAAAGCAGATTCCGGTGACACTTCATACATTGTTCATTTTTGAAGGAAGCATAGGCTTTTTCGCGATTTTTGGGGCGGTCGTATTCACCCTGCATAAAGTGAACGATAATATCTTTGATGCCGTGGAAGGTCTTCTGGTAGAAAAAATTAAACGTGTCGTGAGGGGCCGGCAGATGGCAATCCATGCAATCGGCCACAAAGCCCTGGGCGTTATTCACATGGGTGGAGGTTTTCCAGGAGTTGTAGGCAGACTGGATTTCGTGGCAGGAGGCGCAAAATTCGGGCGTCGACGTGCGAACCATGGTGTAATAACTCATACTGAACAATGGAAAGGCGATGACAATACCGATCACGATAAAAACAACGGGTTTAAACGCTCTTCGCCAGGCGGGCTTTTTCTCCTTGGATGCGTTACCGGCCTCTTTCATATACCCTCCTCAGCAGCTTGCCGTTTCGCCCGGTAAATCTTTTAGGCTGAGCTCGTACACCGGCAGAGATTTTACTGTAAAGCTAATCTTAAAAACCTACCCCATTTTTTAATTGCGATCATTCAGTGTAATATTAAAATGCTCCTCATTACGTCGCTACCTGGAATTGATAAATAATATGATTGCATCCGTCAAGCGACGGAATTGTAAAAGTTGTAACATCCGATATAAGCAAAAGGACGCTCATCTCGGATATATTTGAAAAAATAATATTTACTTAGTAGGTGACAATGAAAGGATAATAGGGGAATATAAATTAATTATTCGAACAATTTGCTGAAAATTTTGTCATCCGCGGCCATACACTTTTTTCCCAAAAGCTTATATTTTTCCAGCAGTTCCTTGCCCTGGCGGGTCAGGCGGGTGCCTTCTTTGCGGTCGGCATGGACGATATTTTGGTTCAGATGTTTTTCAGTAGCCTTTATTTTGCTCCAAACCCCCTTGTAAGACATTTTCATCACCTTGGCTGCCTGGTTGATGGAGCCGGTCTTTTCTATATTTTCAAGAATTTCCGCCCGGCCCTTGCCGATGATGATATTGCCCGCCTCATCCACAATCCAATGGCTTGATCTCAGTTTTAGTTTTACCATAACTTCCTCGAAACTGCGCATGGTGATTCGATTGCGGATTTTAGATTCCGGATTTGGGATTGTGAACCTGAAACCCGTAGACTATCACCTATTTTATCAGCTGCATGCAAGTATCCAGCGACCAGAAGCCAGATGACAGATGGCAGAATTCATTTGCCTTGAGCCTTATGCCTTGAGCCTTGAGCCCGTCCGTTATGTCCAGCATCAAGCGACCAGGTCTACCCCGCCTGAAACCTGTACCCGACCCCGGCCACCGTGACAATGTATTCGGGCTGCTCGACTTCGGCCTCGATCTTTTTTCTGAGCCGCTGCACATGCACATCAACCGCACGGCTGGTTTGGTACAGCTGGGAATCACGCCAGATCTGCTGCTGGATAAAATCGCGCGAGAGCACTTCACCGGGATAGGAAACAAACAGCGCCAGCAGCTCAAATTCAGTTTTGGTCAATTTGACAGCAGCCCCGCGCACCTTGAGGGTGCGGGATTTGAAATTTATGGCAAGGTCCTTGAATTCATACTGGTCTTTGACGAGGCTTCTTTCAACCCGCTTAAAAATGGATTTGATGCGGGCGGACAGCTCCAGAAAGTTAAACGGTTTGACGATGTAGTCGTCGGCCCCGCATTCCAGCCCCAGCACCTTGTCCGACACTCCGTCCCGGGCGGTCAGCATGATAATGGGAAAATCAAATTCACGCCGCATGATCTGGCAGGCCTTAATTCCGTCGATGTCCGGCAGGTTCAAATCAAGAATAATTAAATCCGGTCTTTGTTCCCTGACCAGTTGCAGACAGGTGCGGCCATCTAGTGCGGTCAGCACCTCATAGCCGTCCAGTTCCAGATTGCCCTTGACGGTCTGAACGATATCTTTATCATCATCGACGACAAGGATGCAATATTTTGCGGGTTGGGTAATCTTCGGCATCATCGTGTGTGATCAATTGTTTCAGCTTTAAAGATCCCGGCCTGTTCTTGGGGTCTTCATCGCTTAGCCGCTGCAATATCCATTCGCTGGCAGGTGCTGCCAATCTGGCTCCACTTTGTCATTACGGCGCCCGGTGTGCAAGGAAATTTTTGATGCGCGGTTTAATCGTTAAAAGTTTAACATCGATTTTACAATGAAACCCTCCGGAGACGGATCAACCCTTTAGGCCTCGCTTTCAACTTCCGGTTTCATCAAGGCGGCGCCGGGTGGCTTTGCCGGATTGACGTCCAGATTAATATCGTGTATTTAAATGAGCCGAGCGGCACGCCTTTCACTCTGCACGCACACCCTGTCCAGATGCAAGGACCATACGATCCATTGACTTCATGCGCCATCACCTGGGAGGTTTAGTTGTGAAAAAAGTTCAGATATCCCTCCAATGGAAATTCTTTCTGTGCATCGCCCTGATCATCACCCCCATATTGGGCATTATCATCATCTGGAACGGCCTTCAGCACGAAAAACAGTCCAACGACCAGATGGTAAACCAGGCCAGGATCTTATCCAGACAGATTATCTTGACCCGGCAGTGGATCACCGACTGCGGCGGCGTGTTTGTGAATCTTGACAGCCGCGGGGCCAAAGATATCCAATGTTTCTTTGACGATAAACTTCAAACCGGCCAGGGATCATACCAGCGATTTACGCCTTCGATGGTCACCCGCAAACTGTCCCAGTATTCAACCCGCCAGGATTTGTACCGCTTTCGGTTGGCCAGTTTAAATCCCCTGAATCCTGAAAACCAGCCCGACGGCTTTGAAAGGGAGGCATTGAATTTATTCCGGGAAAAACAATTGGGCGAGACGTACCGGTTTGCCGGCTATGACGGCAGACAGTATTTCCAATACATGGTACCGCTATATATGGAACAGCGGTGCCTTAAATGCCACACCCGCAAGGAAGATTCCGTCAATGCCATCGGCGGCGGTCTGAGCGTAATTCTGCCGATTGACAAATTGCTGTCCGCCACCCGCAAAAACCATCTGAAACTGGCGGCCGCAGGCTCCGGCCTGATTTTTTTGACCATTTTCACCCTGTTCATCCTGATGCGGCGCTTTGTGATCAAACCGTTAAAAAGCCTGGAGGAAATAGCCGACGAAATCGGCAAAGGGAATCTGGATGCCCGCGTGAACCTCAATACCGGCGACGAATTCGAAAAGCTGGGGCACCGCTTTAACACCATGGCCCAAAGGCTTGCGAAGGGGCGCGGTCATTTAGAGGAACGGATCGCCCAGGCCACCAAAGAGCTGTCGGATGCCAACCGGGAGCTGCAAACCCTGGACAAACTGAAATCGGATTTCCTGGCCAACATGTCCCATGAGCTGCGAACCCCGCTGACGGTGATCCGCGGCGGAATTGATTACCTCAACCGTACCATCCAAAAAGAAGATAATCGAAACTATCTTGAAATTATAGATAAAAATTTGGCACGTCTGATTCATCTGGTATCGGATCTGTTTGACTACACCAAGATCGAGGCTCAGACAACGGATTGGTTTTTTGACCAGGTCAACCTGAGCGTTCTCATCGAGGAGGTCATGGAGATCATCAGCCCGTTGTCCATGGATAAAAATATCGCGATCACCTACGCCAACCCGGGTGATATTCTGGTCGAAATGGATCTGGAACGCATCGAGCAAGTTTTGGTGAACCTGATCGAAAATGCCATCAAATTTTCCGACCCGGGTACGGAAATTCGGATTTATCTTGTAGAAGACCCGTCGCATGTAACCGTAGCCATCAAAGACCAGGGCGTTGGGATCTCACCGGAAAACCTCAAAACCATCTTTAACAAATTTTCCACGGTGCCTTCGGCCGGCATTAACAAACCCGAAGGAACCGGTCTGGGGCTGGCTATCTGCAAAGCCATCATTGAAGCTCATGACGGTAAAATTTGGGCTGAAAGTGTCAAAAGCGAATCCAGTACTTTTTATTTTAGCCTGCTCCGAAAAAGACCTTAATTAATCCGCAATTAATCCGCCCTGAAAAATGGCATATTCAGGCTAGTATAATGTTTCTTAAAACTGAAAAACCCGTCAGACTTGAGCGTCGGCGGATTAATTACTTATGCTGCGCATATATTTTTTTTATTTCTTTATTTCATACTCGCTAAGCGGATAAAATTGCGCCATTAAACGAGGTTGGACTTGACTTTGAGGTATTTTTGTACCATGTGTTATGTTAAGATTAACATAAGAAACTAAAAAGGTTTCAGGAAAAATTTTCAATACGCCACGTTGAGGTAATAACCGGCATGGAACCATTTGAGTCTCTGTTGAAAAGCTCGGCGGCCGCCCACGGACATCTTTGTCCGGGTCAGGTTGTCGGGGTGCGCATGGCCATGCTGGGATGCAAGCTCATCGGCCTGGATGAGCCCACCTGCCGCGATCAGATCAAAAAGCTGATTGTCTATGTGGAAATGGATCGCTGTACGGCCGATGCCATCGCCCACGTTACAGGCGTCAAACTCGGTCGCCGCTCGCTAAAATTTGTGGATTACGGCATCATGGCGGCCACCTTTGTCAATGTGGAGAGCGGCAAGGCTTACCGGGTGATATCCACCGAAGACGCCCGCAGCCTTGCGCCCGCCTATGCCCCGGAAATCGAACCAAAATATCCGCAGCAGCTGGAAGCCTACAAACGCATGCCGGACAGCGTGCTATTCCGGGTGCAGCAGGTCGACACGCTGATCAGCGAGTTTGACATGCCGGGTCCGACGCGCCGCAAGGTAATCTGTGATCAATGCGGCCAGACGGTGCGCGATCACCGCGAGGTGATCAAAGACGGGCGCAGCCTATGCAGACCCTGTGCCGGCAGGGTCTACTTTACAAACGCCCGTGAAATCGCCTGGCCGGACATGAATTGGAAGCCCGGCTCCAACGGCGGCGATTCAGCCGGCGGCAATCAGAATGAGGACCGCTGGCTGGCAGACGAAAATAAATGCCGGTCCGAAGGGGAAAGGAGTCTGAACTGTGCTCAAAAAAATTGATTTAAAAGATGCCGTCGGCAGCCAACTTGCGCATGATATCACCGAGATTCGCCCCGGAGAGTTCAAGGGTGCAGCCTTTCTCAAGGGTCACACCGTCTGCAATGATGACTTGTGCCACTTGCAAAAGCTCGGCAAAAACCACCTCTATGAAATTGACCTGGCCGAAGACGAAATTCACGAGGATCAGGCGGCCGCTATTTTAGCGGCCGGGCTGGCCGGCGAAGGCATTGCCTGGCAGGATGAACCCCGCGAAGGCAAAATAAAACTTTTGGCCGAAAGAGACGGCCTGTTTACAGTCAACACCGCCTCTTTAGCGGCATTCAACATGGTTGAGGAGGTGATGTGTGCCACTCTCCACAACCATACACTGGTTAAAAAAGGGAATCTGGTGGCCGCCACCCGCGCCATTCCGCTGGTCATGAAGCGTGCCCCGATTGAAAGGGCGGCCGCCATCGCCCGGCATAACAGCGCCACCCTGTCGGTCAAGGCCCTGCGGCCCGCCCGGGCCGGCCTGGTGATTACCGGCAATGAAGTTTACCACGGCTTGATCGAAGACCGCTTTGCACCGATTCTTTCTGAAAAAGTAACCAACCTGGGCGGCCGCGTGGAAGGCCTGGCGTTTGCCCCGGACGACCCTGAAATCATCCGCAAAGCCATCGCCACCCATTTGGAGCACGGCTGTGATTTGCTGATGCTGAGCGGAGGCATGAGTGTAGACCCCGATGACGTCACCCGCCAGGGAATCCGCCTGGCAGGCGCCACCGAAATGCACTACGGATCAGCCGTGCTGCCCGGCGCCATGTTTTTGGTGGCCTACATCGGGGACGTGCCGCTGCTGGGGGTGCCGGCCTGCGGGCTGTATCATCGCGTTACCGTTCTGGATCTGGTGCTGCCGCGGATTCTGGCCGGCGAAAAAATCGGTAAGGCCGAGCTGGCCTTTTTAGGACATGGGGGGCTTTGCAAAGATTGTCCCGAGTGTTCATATCCACACTGCCCGTTTGGAAAGGGCGCATGACTGTTGAATCGGAGAAACGGCGAACCGGTGAAACGGTGAAAAAGATCGCCGCGGCAGAGAAGCGGGAGTCGGCTGAAGGTTTAATAGTTATAATTTTGCAGATATCCTCTATTCATAAAAATTACACATAGGCAAACGATCAATGCGAAAGGAGGCGCAAAATGGCGGTATCAAGCAAATACGGTAAAATCGATATTCCGAAAATAGGCAAAGACGAACCCGTCTTTATTCTTAGGGCACAGGACAAGCTGGCCGAGGCAGCTATTGAGATGTATAAAAGCCTGGCGGCTTCCCATGGTTCCCAGGTAGCCGATCTGCTCCCCAAGGAGATCGAACGGTTTCGCCGATGGAGCGGCAACAGGAAGATTCCGGATTAGCGACACGCCGTTCGATAAAATAATCCTATATCTTGCTCTTTACTGAAGGGAATCGCGTTATTTAGGGCGCCCATGATTAGATAGGCCCCCCACACCCCGGGTGAAGACGGCAGGCGGCGTCCGCCAAGGTACACCACGGCGGTTAATATGCCTGCTGCCATAACGACGCGCAGAAAGACGATGGCAAACGGCTAAGGTCTTTTTGTGGCAGGTAATATACGCCGTGCGGTCCAATAATACTTAAGCCAGTAATCGGCATCGATTTTGGATATGGTGACACCATTGGTTTTGGAGGCATGTACAAATTGAGTTCGGGTTAAAAAAATGCCGACGTGACGCGGATAATTCGGCGGGGTAAAGAATACAAGATCGCCGGGCCGGAGATCATCATAGGAAACCGGCTTCCCCTGACGAACCTGTGCGGTTGTTGTGCGAGGTAGCTTGATGTTAAAGGCATCTTGGTAAACAGCTTTCACAAACCCGGAGCAATCAATGCCCTTACTGCCGGTTCCGCCCAGTTGATGGCGGGTTCCTTTCCAGCGCTGATATTCTTCAAGGATGCGCTGCTCCACGTTATTAGTTTGGGGTTGTCCTTCCGCTTTTGCCGTCCGGCTCAAATCAGGAGCGGCGGCGGCAGGTTGTTTCTGATTTGTCGTACAAGATGTTGCAAATACAGATAAAGATAGAGTCGATAGGCTTAACCCAATTAATAAATAAGGTCGACAAACCGTTGTCCATAAACTTCTCATGGATTATTCATCGGAACTTATGTAGAAAAACTTTAGATTTCGAGTCCTGGTTGGAACTAGAAGCAATGCGGATTTCAGAAAAGATTGTGATGGATTTGCAAAAGATTAAACTATTCGTTCCATCCGCCGCCAAGCGCTTTGTACAGCGCAACCAGATTTGTCGAGACGCTGCCGGTGCTCTGGACCAGAGCATCTTCCGAAACGAACAGGGACCGCTGAGCGTTCAGCACGTTGAGAAAATCGATCTGGCCCTGCGTGTAGAGCTGGGTCGACAGCTGCACAGCTTGGCGATTGGCCGCAACCGCTTCACTCAGCGCCTTGCGGTGATCCGCCTCCTTGGCGGAGGCAATCAAGGCATTTTCAACATCCTGCAAGGCTGTCAGGACGGTCTGCTGATAGGCGAAGAGGGTCTGCTCCTGAAGGGCTTCCTGGAGCTCGATATTGGAGCGAATGGCGCCGCTGGCAAAGACCTGCCAACTGGCCGAGGGACCCAACGACCAGAAGCGATTGACCCAGTCCACCCATGACGAGAACTGATTGCTGCGGTAACCGATCGATCCGGAAAGTGCGAACTTGGGAAACAGATCGGCCGTGGCCACACCGATGCGGGCCGTAGCGGAATGAATTTGCGCTTCGGCCCTGCGAATGTCCGGACGTCTTCGAAGCATGTCCGCCGGAAGGCCCGCCGGCACCTCAGGAGGAACGGCCGGAATGGCGGCGGCCGGCGTCAACTCCTCCAGCAGGGCCGCAGGCTCTTGGCCCAAAAGAATGCCCAGGCTGTAGATGGCCTGGCGGGCGGAGGACTCCAGCAATGGGATCGTTGAGGCGGTGGTGGCGACCTGAGCATCGGCGTTGGCAACATCCAGGCGGCCCACGAAGCCGGCCTCGAACCTTTGGCGGGTCAGTTCGGCTGTGTGCCGTTGCGCCTTGAGATTCTGCCGGGCAATGTCGGTTCGCTGCTGAAAGGCGCGCAGATCAATATAGTTGAGCGCCACTTCGGCCGTCAATGTTACCAGCACGTCCCGACGATCCTCCACTGCGGCCAGAAGGTCGGCGTCGGCAGCCTCGATGTTGCGTCTGGTTCCACCGAAGATGTCCAGTTCCCAGGATGAATCCA
>CAYTBC010000153.1:0-10799 GCA_964435765.1 uncultured Desulfosarcina sp. | reverse complement strand
GCGATCTGCAGGGATATAAAATCAACCCCTATGTGACCGACATTACCTGGAACATTCAGGATTGGTCGTGGTCGTAAAAACAATACGGCTGCTTTTTCTTAGACGGCTGTGAAGTTGTCTATCGAGCAAAATATAAAATGGCTGCAGGATAAAGTTCCTGCAGCCATTTTTGCTCCAGCATTGAAAACCTGGTCCTTTGGGCCAGCTCGCAGATAATAGGCTTTGCCGTAAATGAATGCCATGGGGTAATGGAATGTTGGAGTACTGAAGGCCCGCGTTTGATGGAATGAGATCTATTTTTATTTAGAATGCACCCAATAGAGAATAAGAACAGACCATTAGTTTGCCGCGGCGCGGGCTTTGATGGAGAGTGTCAGGTCACGACCGGCGCAATTTTGAAGCCATGCCAATATTGCACCAATCCGAAGGTGCCGCAACTCCAGCGCGTGACTTCGCGAGCCTGAATCGCCCGCTTGAACCACCGGCTTCTATTTTTCATCCACGGCGATTACCCGTGCCGGGCTGCCGCCAGCGTCTTTGATCGAGATGGGCAGACAGAAGAACGTCCACCTTTTGTTCCCCTTTTTTGCGATTTCTCCCAAGTACAGTTCTTCAACAATCGGAACCCCGGCCCTCAGCAGGATGTAATGCGCGACAGGCCCTGTATCTGGAGAAAGATCATACAAGTCAACGCTGAGGGCATCCGTTCCGACGACCTTTGCCCCCTTCCTGACCAGCCACTCAGCTCCGCTGCCATCCAAAGCGGGCCAATCCTTGAGGTATTTCTGACTGAAACCCCTGTGGTTGCCCCAACCTGTGTAGAGCATGACTATATCACCGGCGGCCATGTGAGATGCCGCTTTTTCGAGCACCTTTGCGGTTACGAGATCTTTATCATCCAGGAAACTGACATCCACCACAACCCCTTCTCCGATCCAGGTATCCACAGGTATCTGATCCAGTGTTTTGCCATCAGATAGTTTATGGTACGGAGCATCTACATGGGTGGCCGTATGCGTATTGATACTCAAAGTTTCGACGTTGGCATCGGCTTTCGGAATGAAAAGCATTCTCTCTATGGTCGGCGGCTGAAGGTCCGGCCAACAGGGGCAATTGTGATAAAGCGGCTGGCTCAGATCAAACACGCTCTTGAATTTCATTTCTTTGTTCCTTTCTCTACCCATGGCATTGACTCTTACCAATTCAGGGGACATAAAATAGCGACGTCGATTCTCTCAGACACCGCCATCGTGCTTTTGCAACGCTATGAGACCAGCCCCACGGCCCGAATGGGTGACCCGGAGCCGCCCTTGATCTTGAGCGGAAACGCCATAAAATAACATGCGTTTGGTAGCTTGTCCATGTTGGCAAGACACTCCAGCAGCAGAATGCCCCTGGAAAGGAGTGTTGCATGCACCCAGCAATTGATGGGCGGAGGATGGTCCAGCACGGTTTTTCCGTCTCTTAGCCCTGTCCCGCTGGCGGCGGTATCTGAACCAATGGCACGGATGTTACGTTCCAGCAACAGTTTAGCTGCGTCTTCGGTGAGCCCGGGCTGATTCATCGAATAATAAGACCACTCTCTATCGGTCCTCCAGTGCGTTTTAAGCCAACCAAAATTGATCAGGACGATGTCGTCGGATAGAATTTTCTCTCCGGAAGTTTTTTCCCACTCCCGGATATGCGAGGCACTGGCGAAATCGCCGGCGGCTAACTCTAAATGCTCAAGATGGACTACTTTGCAAGGTCCGACCAGGTAATTGACGGGCACTTTCTCAATGGTCTGTTCATTCAGGCTCTCATGGATATGATACGGTGCATCCACATGAGAGCCGGCATGCTCGGGCATGGAAAGATTCTGACAAAAAAAGCCGTCATGTGCATGGGTCATCGTTTGACTGATTATCACAGGGGGATGCGTCGGCCATCTGGGCATCCCGTTTTCAATCGTTGGGGACAGGTCAATCCACTGAGCCGAGTTCATTAGAACCTGAAGTTGTTCTTGGAAATTGCGCTTAGCTTGTTGCATGAGTTTACTTCCTCTCGCTCGATTGGTGTTGGACCTTTTTCAGTGATAGTAGTCACATCTTTTCCGGGTGTCAAGAGATGTTCGCAGAGACGGATGGTTGTGGGAAGCAAGGGAACCCCTTGCTTGAAACCATCGCGGCATGAACATGGAGAATGGATCAGAAGGCAAACGCAGACAGGAAGTTTCGAAAACAGACTGATAAAATCGCAGAGAAATCATAAGTCCTTTGTCAATGAACACCTGCGCACGTTCATCGGTTCTTCTCACCGCCGCCGATGGTAATGACGGCTACGATGCAAATCCCGGTTAGAACCAGACGCAGTCCCATGCCGATGCCAAATGTATTGAGCATGGCCACCAGCAAATACAGGAACATAGCTGCCCCCCAGATCCCGGGGACGTTGGACTTTCCGCCGGCCACGCTCGTCCCGCCCAACACGACAACCGAAATAGAGCCCATCAGATATTCCGCCCCCAGATCCAGGGCGGACCCACCCGAGAAGCCGGCCAGCAGTGCGCCGGCTAACGCAGACAGAGCCGCTGAGATGGCATACGTGATGAGTCTCGTGCGGTTAACCTTTATTCCGGCCAGCCGGGCGGCCTTGGTGTTCTGGCCGATCGCAGTCACCGAACGTCCGTAAATTGTGCGGGCTAAGACCGCAGCCATGCCGATCGCTAACAGGATGGCGACGAGGGCCATGATCGGCAAGCCCAGGATGTGAGCGACTGTGAAATCAGAAAAGGCCTCCGGCGGTTTGACGCGCAACCCCCGTCCGTAACTGATAGCCACCGACAGGACAATGAAGTTCGAGGACAAGGTGGCGATAATCGGCGGGATGCGAAGCAGCCAAATGAGCCCAAAATTGAACACGCCGATCGCGACGCCGGTCAGCAGTGCATAAAGGAGGCCGACGGGGATGCCGCTTTCCATCCCATTCATGACCTTCATCGCAATCGCGCCGCCCAATGCCATCGTCGCGGGTATGGATAGGTCAATGTTGCCCGGCCCGGTAGTAATCACCAACATCTGGCCGATGCCGACGATCACGAAAAAGACGGAGAAGTTGAGAGTCATGGTCAGGGTTGCACCGCCACCCTGAGTATGAGCCAAGACAATGACCAGCCAAACCGTCAGGGCGCCCAAAAAGGACCAGATCCATGGCTGATCTCTTAACCAGGTTAGTACTCGGGTCATATTCACTTTTCCCCACGAATCGTAATGACGCGTCCCGCCAAAACAATGATCAGAATGATACCCTGAGCGCCGATTTGCCAATCGGTCGAAACCTTGACAAAAGACAGAAAGGAGCCCGCCAGAGTCATCGTGATCGCTCCGAGCACAGCGCCGGTGGGCGATACGCGACCACCGACAAAATCACCGCCGCCGAGAATCACAGCGGCAATCGAAAGCAGCGTATACCGGTCTGCGAGATTGGCGTCGGCCGAGGTCGTAATTCCGGCCAGAATCAGTCCGGAGAGCACTCCAAACAAGCCGGCCAGACCATAGGTGATCATCTTGGCGCTGAGGATAGACCACCCGGCTCGGGCGATGGCCCTGGCGTTCCCTCCCGTGCCGCGCAGGATAGTTCCGTAAGACGATCTCATCAAGCCGAAATGAACGATCAGGCCGATGGCCGCTGCCACAATAATCGGTAACGGAACTATCGGGGGCTGGTAGTTTGCAGCGGTCTGAAGCCAATCGGGTGCATTGCCGCCCGGTCTGGGCAAGATCAAAATCGAAAAGCCCAGCCAGACAAATGACATACCCAGCGTGACGACGATCGACGGCAGATTGCGGATGTGGATCAGGGCGCCCATCAGGCTGTAAGCCACGATAGCCATGAGGAGGGCACAAACCCCGAGAACGGCCGATTCCGGGATGACCCTGACGGTGATGCAGGCGGCTAAACTGACAAAAGCGCCGATTGACAGGTCGAGGTCGTTGACGGCGATGATGAACATCTGGGCCAGAGTGGCAAAAACCAGTGGTATGGCCAGATTGAGCAACAAATTGAGTCCGAAATAGCTCAGGGTCCGCGGCTGTATTGAAAAAGTCGGCACCAGGATAATCATCAATGCCAAGACCGGCAGGCAGCGGCGGAGAACTCTCAGGAACGCGATATTATTCATGGTTTGTCATCAATCTTGCTGAATCATGCGTGCTTGCGTCGACCGGCAGCCCGATGAAGGCTGATTGGATCACCCGATCTTCGGTGATTTCCCCCCGCGCCAGCTGGCTGACGATAAACTTGTTTCGAAAGACATAGACGCGGTCACAGTATCCAAGTTCGGCAATTTCAGTGGTGTACCAGATGAAGCAACGCCCTTTGGCCGCTTCGTCCTGAATCAGTTCATAAACCTCGCGCTTGGTGTTCACGTCCACACCTCGCATCGGGTCGTCCATCAGCACGACTTGCGCGGCCGAGCCGAGCGCGCGGGCAAAGAGGGCCTTTTGCTGGTTGCCGCCGGATAAAGAAAGGATGTTGTTGCGCAGGTCCGGGGTCTTGATATTGATCAACTGTTGCCACTTTCTGCCCATCTCCTTTTCCAGATCGAGGTCAATCAGAAGTTTGCGCACAATGCGTTTGTAAGAGCAAATGCTGATGTTTTTGATGATCGACCATAGGGGGAAAATGCCGTCGGATTGTCGGTCCCCGGCCACAAATGATACGCGAGCGTTTACCGTGGTATCTCCGTGAGTTTTGCCTTCGGCCTTGAAAAGCTTGAGCAGCATTTCCGTCTGGCCGTGCCCGGCAAGACCGGCCAAACCGACAATTTCACCCCGATGAGCAACAAACTCGACTTCGTCGACACCGTTGCCTGACGGTACATGAGCCCTGACAACGACATCGCCTTGTCTGCGCCCGGTATGGGAGAGAGGTTTTTGGGCCGATTCATCCCGGGACACATCGCCCATCAGGGCCACGAGTTTGTCTCGATCCAGATCAGACACCTGCCTGACTTCCACGACTCGGCCGTCCCGCATCACCGCAATCTTTTCCGAGCATTCAAGGACCTCATTCAGGATGTGCGAGATCATAATAATGCTCATGCCCGTTTCTGCGGAAGTCCGAATGAACTTAAGGAGTTGCTCGGACACGGACACATCCAGGGAGGACGTCGGCTCATCGAGAATGACCATGCAGAGCGGATCGTCTGTGACGGTGAAGGCTCTGGCGATCTCAACCATTTGACGCTTGCCGATGGGCAGGTCGCCCACGATGTCTTCCGGTGAGATGCCGTGATCGGGAAAAATCTCATCCAGGACTTCGCTGATCAGACCGGCGGCTTTCCGGCGCCAGCCCCGGCCACTCAGAGAACGGTGAAACACCCGGGTGTTTTCCACGACACTTAGATTCGGGCAAAGCGAAAGCTCCTGAAAAACGCACCGAATGCCTAACCGTTGGGCCTGAGCCACAGAGTATTTGTCTGTCTGGTGTTCAGCCCGGATGAAAATGCTGCCCGAGTCAGGCCGGAGGGTTCCGGCCAGAATATGCATCAGAGTGGACTTGCCGGCACCGTTATAACCAACCAGGCCCAAGCAGGTGCCGGACTCCACGGACAGATTAACTCCTACCAGAGCCTTGACAGCACCAAAACTCTTCGCAATGCTCTCGAGCCGGGCGATTTCCATTGCAGCCATTGTCTTCCTTACTGAAAGCCAAACTTTGATGATCTCGTAAAAAGTCGAATTTCCTGATTTATATGAATTCCCGCGAAGGCGGGAATCCAGACAACGTTGTGACTTTTTACGAATTCATCAAATTTAGCAAATATATGCGACGTCCCATGGGTGAGTTCGATTTCAACAGGATGAGCCCTTTGAACTAAATTAATTCAAAGGGCTCTAATTTCTTCTTCAGACGTGGTTCCAACCTCAACAAGGCACTGTCATTTCGGAACCGGAATCACCGGTGCCGGTTTGCCGGCCTTCGCCAGGCTGATGAATTCCTTGGTCCACTCTTGCGGGAAGTACCCGCTGGCGACTCCCCCTTCAGGTGTAAATTTCAACCAAGTGTCGAGTTCAGGTTGCAGAATGGTCAGTAGGGGTGGAACCAGGTCGTGCGGGACTTGCTCTCCGGCCAGTATCTCCACAGCGGTCCAGAGTGCAATCTGGGAGACGGCGGGTGGGCTCGAAATGGACATGGTCTCGTAGCCGTTTGCGTCGCGCTGCTCTTTCCACCAGTTCAGCTCGTCATAACGGTTGCCCAGACAAATGATCGGGTAAGGGCGGCCGGCGGCCTTGAAAGCCATGGCACAGCCATACCCGTCACCTCCCTGGGTGACGACACCATCAATCTGCGGCAGGGTCGGCAGCACGCCGGCAACCGCTTTTTGGGCGACGGTTTGGGTCCAGTTGCCGAAGACAGAGCCAACTACTTTGAGCCCTGGAAATTCTTTGGCCCCCCTTTCCACGCCGCTGTAAATGTCCGGGTCAATAGACGTGCCGGCCAATCCACGAATTGCTAAAACGTTGCCTTTTCCGTTGAGACGCTTGTCCAGATACTTCATTTCGTCATAGCACATGGAAGGATAATCGAAGTTGACCCGCCAGGCGGAGGGTTCATTGACGATGCCGTCAAAGGAGACCACGATGACGCCGGCTTTGTTGGCAGCCTTGCAAGCGCCGTTGAGAGCGGTCGGTGAGGCCGCGTTGAGCACGATGGCGTTGTAGCCCTCCAATATCAGGTTTTGCATCAGGGCAGCCTGCTCCGTCGCCGAATTTTCAGCCGTCGTAAAGGCCTTGACTTCCTTGACGATACCCTTGCTGGTCGCCTCCTGACCGGCTTGCTCCCAGGCCTTGAGCATCGCCTGCCGCCACGAGTTGCCCGCGTAGTTGTTGCAGAGCGCAATTCTCATCTGCGACGTATCACCGGCGAACGTGCCTGTGGCCATGGCCGAAACAACCAGACAAAGTGCCAGCACCAGACTAACGAGAATAAACTTTCTGTGACTCATTTCATACCTCCTTTTTAGTGTCGGTGGCCAATTGGAAAAAATCTGGGGGATACGCACTACAAGCGCCGTGCGGCCGACAACCTATCTCCCCTGCCGACCGCAACGGCATTTTCCTGACCAGGTATCAATCTGAGTCAAGATCTGCAAGCTGCAAAACGACTTGCCGCGGACGAAAATCCTCCCCGAAAGCCGATCCGCAGTGGCCTGTCGGCCAACCATTTGATCTGATCACAATTGATTCGCACGGCTTCACTCGCCCGGACACCCTATCAAGACCGCCTCGGGATTTCCGGCGCATCAGGCTGCCACCCGAACCTGAACCGCCGTCAGTTCCTCAAAGCGGAATTCTGCCGATTACATCAGGCGTGCAGTTTCATTAGATTGCGCCGGCAGGTCTCGGCGCGGGTTACATTATTCCGCCTCGCTGAATCTTTTATCACGGTTATACCTGGATGGTTTCGAGCGAGAGGTCCCCTTGCTTCCTGCAACCATCCGCCTTTACAACATCTTTTAATACCCGGAAGCGGTATGGGTATAATCACCTTTGCCATTGCACGTCAACCGAAAAATTGAACCGGCCGCATCAATTGCGATCATCAGTGCAAATATGTTAATTTCGGACTGATCGAACATCTCCCCGACAGTATCTAAAAAACTTCCGTCCTCCCGAAGATTATCACCCTGCAACACAGTCGAAACCCGCCCAGGAGACCCGCTGACACATGGCAGTTATTTTGGGCCATACCTCTGTGTGTTCTTTGGAATCAACCCATTTTTTTCTTAATTCTTCACTTTCAAAGGTTATGTTGATCTGATATTCTCTCAGTGCATCTCGATTTTTTAGTAATGTCGTCCGTAGAAACCCCTCCTGGATTTTTATACCGGGAACGTACTCTTTTAAATATAGGGATTCTAATTCTTGCTCTTTTCCGTCGTGCGGTTCAATATATATGTGCAGTTCAATCATGGTTGTCCTCCCTTTTCCAGTGCATTTTGGTCGAAATGCCGACGGATACCATCGATGGGCCAATAATGCGGATTTTTTTACTCAATACTCGCACGGTCCAGCACAGATGCCGGACGATTCGCTAAAACGTGCATGGTTTTTCAGTTGATTCAGCATTCAAAACTTGCACCCGGTTTAAGTCTGACCAATTTGACTCCCGGGGCTCTAATTTGCATTTCTGCCTCTAGCTTATCCAAATCCAACTGCTGGTCATCAAACGTTCCAAAATGGATCGGAATTAAATATTCCGGCCATATTAGCGAAGCAGCATATGCCGCTTCGCGGTATCCCATATTATATTTTCCCCCTGCCGTCATGATCGCAACATTTGGACGATAAAGATTTCTAATAATTGACATATCAGCCATTACGCCTGTATCTCCCGAGAAATAAACCGTTGCGCCCTCTTTGATATCCAAAATGAACCCGACAGCACCTGAACCGGGTTGAATCGGCCCGTCTATCCACCCTTCCCCCATTATCTCTGAGGTATGAGCGGCGGGCACCATAGTTATGGTATAGTCTTCTTTTCGCCAACTTCCTCCGGTATTGAGCCCGTATACTTCTTGACCTTCTTTTAGACCTTTGGACTCGGCATAAAACCCAAGTTCAGGTGTGCAAATTAGTTTTGCACCCGTCTGTTTTACGAGATCAAATGAATCACCAATGTGGTCAATATGCCCATGGCTCACACATATTGCTGTTGCTCTATTTACATCCTTTTTTTTTAACGAACATACCGGATTGTCATCTAACCAAGGATCAAAATAAATTGCTTTATCGTCAAATTCTACTAATATTGAGGCATGCCCTAGCCAGGTTATTTTGTTTTTTTTCATAGGACCTCTCCTTCTTAATTAGTTTTTTAGTTTATTTGCTTAATGTCGCCAGTAGGAAATTTTGCTTTCCAAATTTATTATTCGGGTGAATCTTAAAACTTAAGATTT
This sequence comes from uncultured Desulfosarcina sp., assembly GCA_964435765.1. GTDB lineage: Bacteria > Desulfobacterota > Desulfobacteria > Desulfobacterales > JAFDCJ01 > JAFDCJ01. Next base: position 1,858 of record CAYTBC010000153.1, on the reverse strand, counting down.
GAGTGCATCTGTTTTAGTAATAGGAACATTAGCATCATAAGGTTGTTGATTTGTGAGACATCGCATTTTGGAGTGTCCAAAATGGCTTGTAATGTTTTTAGCGAGCTGTTTTGGAAAACCAACGTGGATAGTTTACAATATAAAACTGAGTTTTGGTATCACAAATTGGGGGATGTCTGTCAAGAAAATGTTCGTGCTTACTTTTGAATTGTAAATGTTTACATCATTTCTATAATGGATGTGCTAATAGAAAGTACTCAGCCGGTCGGAATAAGAATAACTAAACACATACCACATGATGCACGCAGTTCGGCTATTGGGAAGGTACTGCCGGCGTACCTTGATAAAGAAGAATTAGATCCATAGGGCTCTACTATTTTAGAGCTAAATTGGAAATTGGGGTCGCCCACGGTGAACGCCTGAGAATTAAGGATATATAGGAATCACTTCACCCGGCTGCGACCATCTGGGCCAGAGACCTGGCCATGTTGTCTAAAAAAGCCTCATCCGGCAGCGAGATTGTCATCTTCAGGGTGCCGTCGTCGGCTTTTTCCATACAATCGCTTAATTTGGATTTGAAGGCGCCGGCCAGCCGGGTCATTTCTTCCGTTTCTTCCCGGGTTGAGAACATTTCACCGATAAACGCAAAAGCCGCCCCCACCAGCTTTCCGCCGGCCGCGGCGATCTTTTCTTTTTTAGCCAGGGCTTGGGCCTCCCTTTCAACCTGCCGCCGCATGCTTTCATCTTCAGCGGCATCCGGCTTTTCTCCCAGCAGAATCTCCAGTCTTCGTTTGAGCTCTTCCATGCCGGTAGCCATGTCAACCTTGGTCAGCTCGGAATCCGGATCGAGCACAGCCTGGGCAAGTTCATGCTTGGCGGAAAGCGTTGCCAGCAGGTTTTCTTCCAGGGTGTTTTCGGTCACCAGCAAATAAACCTGTACCGGCCGTTTCTGACCCATCCGATGCGCCCGGCCGATGCGCTGCTCCAGCACGGCCGGGTTCCAGGGCAAATCGACATTAATGACCGTGTTGGCGGCCTGAAGGTTTAATCCGGTGGAACCGGCATTGGTGGTAATAAACAACCTGCAATCGGGGTCATTCTGAAACCTGTGCATGAGCCCCTGGCGCTTTTTCTGAGGCACGGACCCGTCCAGTCTCACAAAATTCAGTTTCTGCTTTTCCAAAATCGGTTCGATCAAATTCAGCATGGTGGTCCATTCGGAAAACAGGACGACTTTACGATCTTCCTCCGCCATGAGCTGCTCCAACAGATGATTGAGTTCGACCAGTTTGCTGGAGTACCCCGGCGGCTGCTTGTCCACTAAAAAGGTGCTGTCGGCGCACATCCGACACATCAGCAGCGCTTTTTGGAGCCGTAGCAGATCCATTTCCGTCAGATATCTTTTCTGGATAATGGTCTGAATAATCAGGCGGTGTCCTTTCTGCAATTCAAGCTGCTCTTCGGTGGGCGGAATTCTTAAGATTTGATTGGTGCGCGGCGGCAGGTCTTTAATCACCTGCTGACGCGTGCGTCGCAGCATGATCGGCTTGAGCGCATCTCTTAGTTCATCAAGATTCTTGTAGCCCAGCAGTTTGCCTTTTTCATCCACCACCCGATGGCGGTTGAAAAACCGGAATGCCGGTCCCAGCCTGCGATCGTCAATGAATTCCACCACCGAAAAAAGCTCGTCAATGCGGTTTTCAAGGGGCGTTCCCGAAAGCACCAGGGCAAAGGGGGATTTTAAAGCCTTGATTACCCGACTGGTTTTGGCCTCCCAGTTTTTGATGCGCTGGCCTTCGTCCAGGATAATCAGGTCCCACCGGACACGCTCGATCGACAGAAAATCACGCAGCACCTG
>CAYTBC010000152.1:0-11017 GCA_964435765.1 uncultured Desulfosarcina sp. | reverse complement strand
AACCTGACACCCGAAACCTGACACCTGAAACCTTCTTCCCGCCACGGGACCTTTAACCATGATCCCCTTTTAATCATACAGATGAAATTGGCGGCTGATTTCTTTAAAACGTTGGAGTTCCGGCTGCCAATCGGCTTCAATTGCATCAATGGATTCCAGGTTTTCCAGGCGTGCGCGAATGCGGCGATCACCGATAATCAGGTCGATGGGCATTCTCTCAAATTCATATTCATAAGGGGGTGACTTCCATTCAAATTGTTGCCCGTGATGGAACAGGACTGCGCTGAGCAGGCGCAGCGAGGTGGTGTACGGCTGGTACCGCTTGGCATCGGTGACATGAATCTGAAAGCCGTTGCAAGGTGTCCCCTGCCATTTATTTGAAGTGGGTTCAAACACAGCCGGTCTAAGCACCGCCCCGGGTATTTTTTCGGGGTTTAAAGCCGCCGCAATTTTTTCAACATCCATATAGGGTGCACCGAACAGTTCGAACGGCTGCGTGGTACCGCGTCCTTCCGATACATTGGTGCCCTCCCAGATGACCTGGCCGGGGTAGACCATGGCGGACACCGGTGAGGGCAAATTGGGTGAAGGTGCCACCCAGGGAAGGCCGTTGTCGGCAAACAGCATGTCCCGTCTCCAGCCGCGCATGGCGACGACTTCGAGATGACAGCCGATTTCAAAGTAATCGTTGAATAAGAGCGCAAGTTCACCGATGGTTAATCCGTGCCGCATGGGAATCGGATAACGCCCGACAAAGGATGCACAATCGGCTGTCAGACAATTGCCCTCGACCGTGATCCCGTTAATGGGGTTGGGACGGTCCAGGATGACAACCCGCACACCATATTCTCTGGCCGCTTCAAGACAATAGGAAAGGGTATATATAAAGGTGTATACGCGGGTGCCGACGTCCTGCAGGTCCACCAGCAATATGTCGATGGGTTCGAACATGCGGGCATCCGGTTTGCGGGACGCGCCGTAGAGGCTGTAAACCGGAATTTTCAAAACCGGATCCGGCATGTTCCCCGACTCGATCATATTGTCCTGTTTTTCGGCAAAAAAACCATGTTGGGGAGAATACAAGGCTTTTAGCTGGCCTGGGAAAGTCTGATCGAGCAGCAGGCGCGAATGGGCCAGCCGACTGTCCACCGAAGCCGGATTGCATAAAAGGCCTAAACGCTCTTTGGTAAACCAGCGCGCGGGTTCCTGAATCAGTCTTTCGATGCCGGTTTGTATTTTTTTCATATTCAGTTAATTTAACATAGCGATTGCAGAATCTAAAGAAGAAAAAGCGTCGCAGACTTGAATCGCTGTTTGGCCGCCGCCCTGTCAGGTAAGCGGCCCATTTATGGCTTGACATAAAATTCATTTTTCCATAAATTATCAAATTCGGTTTGCTCAGTGGTCGATGGGCATGATGCTGCATGTTCAAAGCCTTATGGCCATCCCCGAGGCTTTATTAATTCGATGCGTTTTGCGAATGGGTGTAATTTGGAAATCAGTTTAAACGGAATCGTTGGAATCGTTGGAAATTACGGCAGTGGTAAAACCGAGGTTTCGATTAACCTGGCGGTTAACCGCAAACGTGCCGGCCTGAAGGTGCGCGTGGCCGATCTTGATCTGGTGAATCCATATTTTAGAACCCGGGAGGCCGACAGCCAACTGGGAAAGCTGGGAATCGATGTGGTTTTACCCCCCCAACAATACCTGCAGGCTGACCTTCCGGTTCTCAGTCCTGAGATTGCGGGGCTGATCCGCAAAACCGAAGGCCTGACGATTTTGGACGTCGGCGGTGATGACGCCGGTGCCATGGTGTTGGCCGCCCTGGCAGACGCCTTCAAGGGTAAACGGGTGCATTTGCTGCAGGTAGTAAATCCGTTGCGCCCCAACACCGCGAGCGTGGAAGGATGCCTTAAAATTCTTGATGAAATCGAAAAAGCAGCCCGGATGAAGATCACGGGGCTGATCGGCAATGCCAATTTGATTGATGAGACCGCTGACGAAATCATTTATGCCGGCTACGAATTTGTCCGGGATTTGTCCGGCCGCAGCGGTCTGCCGCTGGAATTTATTACCGTTGCGCGGGACCTATTGCCCGCTATCGACCTGAAGCGGTTTGCCTGTCCGGTTTTGCCCATTGTTCGACAACTGGTTCCCCCGTGGCTGGAGGCCCAAGGGTTTGGAGAGGCCGGCGAATAGCGCCCTGGATGCCCGGCGGGTTGTCTATTCGGCGCGCTTTGGCCGGCGCATTTTGGCAACCATTTTCTGGGGTACCGGCTGTTCCGGTTCAGAGTCCCCCGGCTGAATTTAATCTTCAATTTAAGAGGAGTTTGATTGTATGGCATATGAGCATAGTGTTGATAAGGATCGCTGTAAAGGATGCGGATTGTGCGTCAACGTCTGCCCTAAAAATGTTCTGGAGATTTCCGAGGAAGTCAATGTAAAAGGCTATTTTCCCGCCTATCAGGCGCGCCCGGAAGACTGCATATTCTGCGCTATATGCTGCACCATGTGCCCGGACGTTGCCATAGCGATCAGTGAAATCGAAGAAGAAGCGGCCGCACAAAAGCAAACGGAGGATTAAGATGAGTAAAATTCTGATGAAAGGCAATGAAGCCATTGCCGAGGCTGCCATTCGAGCAGGATGCTTGAATTATTTTGCCTATCCCATCACCCCGCAGACCGAAGTGGCGGAGTATCTTTCCAAGCGTTTAACGGAAGTCGGGGGGGTCTTTCTGCAGGGTGAAAGTGAAGTGGCGGTCTCTTATATGATTTTTGGTGCTTCGGCCTGCGGTGAGAGGGTGTTTACAACTTCTTCGAGCCCGGGGGTCAGTTTGATGAGCGAGGGCATCAGCTACATTACCGCCGCCGAGTGTCCGGCGGTGTTTGTCAACATCATGCGGGGCGGTCCCGGATTGGGTGGCATTCTGCCCTCCCAGGCGGATTATTTCCAGTCTACCAAAGGCGGCGGCCACGGCGACTACAGACTGCTCTGCATGGCACCGGCCAGTGTTCAGGAAGCCGTCGACATGGTGATGCAGGCCTTCACACTGGCAGAGAAGTACCGCAACCCGGTGATGATTCTGGGAGATGGTCTCATCGGTCAGATGATGGAGCCGGTGGAATTTCCCGAGCGGTTTAAAGCCGAGCCGTCCAACAAGGACGATTGGGCCACCAACGGTATGGACACGCGCAAAAGCAATAAACGCAACCTGGTTAAAACGCTCTATCTGAATCCTGAAGAGCTCAACGCGCACAATCTAAAGCTTAAAGCCAAATATGAACGAATGGAGCGGGAAGAGACGCGCTTCGAGGCCTACAACACCGACGGCGACTACAAGGCATTAATCGTCAGCTACGGCACCATGAGCCGGGTTTGCCGCACCGCCATCGACCGGCTCAAGGCCGATGGGTTGGAGGTTGGGATGCTCCGGCCGCAATTCGTGTTTCCCTTTCCGCGCAAGGCCATTTATGAGGCCGCCGACAAGCCAAGCTGTGAAGTTGTTTTCAGCATTGAGATGAGCATGGGGCAGATGGTGGAGGATGTGGAGCGCAGTGTTCTCGGAAAACGACCCGTTAAATGGTATGGCAAGTGCGGCGGCGAAGTTCCGACACCCGAAGAGGTGATGGAGACGATAAAAAAAAGTTTAGAATAGGCGTATCCGTTCTATTTATAGTCAATAGTCAATCAATAGGGGAGTATGCATAATGGGAAAGACATTTCAAAAACCCGAAGCCCTTGCCGATACCATTACCCATTACTGTCCGGGCTGCACCCATGGTGTGGCGCACCGGCTGGTGGGCGAAGTAATCGATGAACTCGGTATTCGAGGCCGAACCGTTGGTATTGCGCCGGTGGGATGTGCGGTTTTGATGTACAACTATTTTACTTTCGATTTTCAGGAAGCTGCCCACGGCCGGGCACCGGCGATGGCAACCGGGGTAAAAAGGGTCCGACCGGATCTGGTGGTTTTCACTTATCAAGGCGACGGCGATCTGGCCAGCATTGGATTGGGAGAAATCATACATGCGGCCAACCGCGGGGAGAAATTTACAACCATTTTTATCAATAATGCCGTTTACGGTATGACCGGTGGCCAGATGGCCCCAACCACGATGCCCGATCAGAGAACCACCACGTCTCCCTTCGGACGCAAAACCGACTACACCGGGATGCCCGTAAGGATGTGCGAGATGCTGGCATCGTTGGCCACACCTTCATATATTACCCGGCAGGCGCTGATATCTCCCAAGTATATCAATCGATCCAAAAAAGCCATCAAACAGGCATTTACGTATCAACTGGAAAATCGCTGCTTTAGTCTGGTGGAACTGATCAGCACCTGCCCGACGAATTGGGGCATGACCCCGCTGGAGGCGCTGAAATGGGCCGAGGAAAAGATGCTGCCCTATTTTAAACTGGGTGACTATAAGACCCCGGAGGATAATTGAGCTTACAGCTCATAGCTCATAGTTTAAAGTATAAAACGATGCCATCCGATTTTTCTATCAGCTATGAACTATCAGCTATCAGCTAAGTTTTGAGGAGTAGTTATGCAAAGTGAAATTCAATTCGCCGGATTCGGCGGACAAGGGATCATGTTAATGGGGCAGATTCTTGCCCAAGCCGCTATGAACGAAGGATTTGAAGTCATCTGGATCCCTTCCTATGGACCTGAGATGCGGGGCGGCACCGCCTATTGCACGGTGGTGATCAGCGACAGGCTGATTGGCTCTCCCATTATCCGCAATCCCAAACATCTGGTTGCCATGAACCGTCCTTCTCTGGAAAAATTTGCGAATACCGTAAAACCCGGGGGGGTGATATTCATCAACAGCTCCCTTATCTCCATCGATGCCGGCCGCGATGATGTGGATGTTGTCCGGGTGCCGATCATCGAAATCGCCAAAGAGCTGGGCAATGTCAAGGCCGCCAATATCGTGGCGCTGGCCGCATTTGTGAGCCGCAGCGAGGTGGTCAAGTTTGACTCTCTGCGGGATGCCGTCATGGATAAATTCGCCCAGAAAGAAAAGCTCATCCCTCTGAACATGAAAGCACTTGAGGAGGGCCGAAAGGCGGCGAGTGCCAGATGAAACTGACCGTACCCGATTACATCCGGACCCTGAAACCCTACGTGGCGGGGAAACCGCTTGAGGAACTTGAAAGAGAATACGGGATTGCGGATGCCGTTAAGCTGGCCTCCAACGAAAATCCCTTGGGTCCGTCCCCCATGGCCCTGGCGGCCATCCGCCGAACCATCGAAAAACTGCACCGCTACCCCAATGGCGGCAGCTATGATCTGTGCCATCACCTTTCAAAACAGCTGAACATTAAATGCGAAAATATCGTCCTGGGCAATGGATCCGACGACGTGATCGCCATGCTCGCGCGGGTGCTGCTGCAGCCCGGCGATGAAGCCGTTTTGCCCCAGCCCTCCTTTTTGTTTTACGAAATCGTGATCCGGAGTTCCGGTGCTCGGCCGGTCGCCGTGCCGCTGAAATCCCGGGCGATCGATCTGGCTGGGATGCTGGACCGCATCGGCCCCAAAACGCGGATGATATTTGTGACCAACCCCCATAACCCTACCGGCGCGCTGATTGCCAAAGAAACACTCGACGAATTTGTCCGGGCACTGCCGGCCAACCTTGTGCTGATCCTCGATGAGGCTTACATCGAATTTGTCAGGCAGCCAAATCCGCCCAACAGCATCGACTACCTGGACTGCGGCAAGTTCGTTGTTGGGCTGCGCACATTTTCAAAGGCCTATGGATTAGCAGGACTTCGCATCGGATACGGGCTCATGCCGTCTTTTTTAGCCGAACTTCTGCACCGGGTCAGGCAGCCGTTCAATGTGAATTCCCTGGCGCAGGCAGCAGCCATTGCGGCCCTGGAAGACAAAGGTTTCCTGGCCCGAACCGTTCAGCTTATTTCTGAAGAGCTGAATTTTATGTACCGGGCTCTGGCACAGCGCGGTATAAACTATTTTGAATCCCAGGCCAATTTCTTCCTCATTCAGGTCGGCAGAGATGCAGATGCGGTATTCGAGGATCTGCTCAAAGAGGGCGTCATCGTGCGTTCGATGACATCCTACGGGTACCCGGATTGCATCCGGGTAAATGTCGGACTGCACCATGAGAACCTGCGCCTGCTGGAGGCGCTGGGAAAAGTTCTTTGAAGAAATTATTAATCACCATCGACGGTCCGGCAGGTGCCGGCAAGACCACCATCAGCCGGGCTCTGGCGGATCGTTTGGGTTACCGTTACATTGATACCGGCGCACTCTACCGGGGGGTGGCGCTGGCAGTCAAGACCCGGGGGGTTGATCCGGCCGACGATGGGGAGCTGGAAAAGCTCTGCCGTGAACTTAAACTTGATTTTGTTCTGCAGACCGGCGGGGGACGCCTGGTTTTAAACGGCGAGGATATCTCGGGCCTGATCCGTACACCGGAAATTACGATGCTGGCTTCGGCCGTGTCCGCCAGGCCGGCGGTGCGGGCATATCTGTTTGATTTACAAAGAAATATGGGCCAGGAAAAGGCAGCCGTTTTTGAAGGGCGGGATATGGGGACCGTGGTTTTTCCGGAGGCCGATGTAAAGTTTTTTTTGGAAGCATCCCGTAAGATCCGGGCGCAGCGCCGTTTCGAAGAAATTAAATCCAAAACAACCCAAACTTTGGATGAGGTCGAACGCGATATGCGGCAGCGGGATCAAAATGACAGCACCCGTGACTTGGCGCCTTTAAAACCGGCGCCGGATGCCGTTATCATCGACTCGACGGATATGAAGGTTGAGCAGGTGATTGAAGTGATGATGGCCCATATCCTCCGGTAGCCGAAAAAACTGCTGATTTATTGGGCATGAAGACCATTTTTTTGATGAATTAATAAAATTTCTAATTTAATTATTGCTTTTTTCAACAAGTCTGCTAAAAATACCTGATTGTGCTATTCTTACAGGGGGCACGATAAAATCGGCTAAGGGGGTATTTTATTTATATGGTTACTGTGAATGATAACGACGCAAACGAAAACTTGGTCCAGTCTGATCCGTCAGATGCGGGCTCCGTGCAGTCATCAAATGCTGTGGAAGCGCAGCCAGAGGATGATTTGACATCCAAGCCTGGGGAAACAGCTCAGGATTCCGGTGAGAGCATGGAAAATGTGATGAACTTGTATGAAGAAAGCTTTAAACGTTTCGCCGAAGGCGAAGTCGTCACCGGCCGGATAATTTCGATTGACAAGGATCATGTCCTTGTTGATATCGGCTACAAATCCGAGGGTCAGATTCGCATTCAGGAATTCAAGGATGAGAAAGGAAACGTGACGGCTGAGGCGGGGGAAACCGTTGAGGTGATGGTGGAATGGTGGGATGATGAGGACGAACGGGTCGTTCTTTCAAAAGAAAAAGCCGCCAACATCAAAATATGGGATGCCATCAAGAAATCTTACGACGAGGACGGTACGGTTAAAGGTGTCATTTCCAATCGGGTAAAAGGCGGTTTTTCGGTGGATATCGGTGTCCCGGCCTTTTTGCCCGGCTCCCAGGCCGATTTGCGCCCCATTCGGAACCTGGACGAATTGGTTGGCAAAAAGTATGAATTCAAGATCTTAAAATATAATCGTAAACGCAGCAACATCGTTCTGTCGCGCCGGGTTATTCTGGAAAAAGAAAGAGAAGAGAAACGGTCGACGACGTTGTCCTCCATCCACGAGGGCCAGATTGTCGAAGGCATCGTCAAAAACATTACCGATTATGGTGTTTTCATTGATCTGGGCGGCGTCGACGGTCTGCTTCACATTACCGACATTTCCTGGGGCCGGGTCAAGCACCCTTCCGAGCTTTTCTCAGTCGGAGACGAGATTAAAGTCAAAATATTGAGTTTTGATTTAGAAAAAGAGCGGGTTTCGCTGGGCATGAAACAACTTGCCGTTGATCCCTGGTCGGTTGCCGCGGAAAAATATGCCGTCGGCTCCAGGGTCTCCGGTGTGGTCGTCAGCCTGACCGATTACGGTGCGTTTGTCGAACTTGAGGAAGGCGTCGAAGGATTGATCCACGTATCCGAGATGTCCTGGACCCGCAAGGTTCGCCATCCTTCAAAAGTCGTTTCCGTCGGCGAAGAGATCGCGGCGGTGGTGCTGGACCTCAAGCCGGAGAGTCGCCGGATTTCGCTGGGAATGAAGCAGGTCGTGCCGAATCCGTGGGATGTCATTGCTGAAAAATATCCTGTCGGCACCACCATCGAAGGCAAAATCAAGAACATCACCGATTTCGGCCTTTTTATCGGCATTGACGAAGGGATCGACGGACTCGTTCACATATCCGATATATCTTGGATCAAACGGATCAAGCATCCATCCGAGATTTACAAAAAAGGCGACGTGGTCCAGGCCATCGTGCTGGATATTGAAAAAGAGAGCGAACGGTTTTCCCTTGGGATCAAACAGCTTCAGGATGACCCCTGGAAATCCGTGGCGCAGCGTTACGAAGTCGGCAAAGAAATTACCGGCACGATAACCAATTTAACTGATTTCGGAATTTTCGTTGAGCTCGAGGAAGGCATCGAAGGCCTGGTTCACGTATCGGAAATCAGCAAGGAGAAAATCAAAACACCGATTGGAAAATATAATATCGGTGAGGTCATCACCGCCCGGGTGATGAACATCAACAGTGACGAGCGTCGAATCGGACTGTCCATCAAGCGTATGGAAATCGAAGACGAGCAGAGTCTGCTCAGTGAATATGTCAACAATATGGGACCTGCGACATCCTCGTTTGGTGAAATTTTGCGGGAGAACCTGCAGGAAAAATTGAACGAAGAATAAATTTTTGAATATCAAAAATTTATGTTTAAAATAAAATATTGATGCTTCCAGGCGCCTATCCCATCGCTTCTCCAACGATTTGATAGGCGTCTTTGTATCCTCAAATTGAGAAAGAGGTCTTCGGGGCCGGGATTCTTTGCTAAATGAAATCCGGAAACGTCCAACTCATTCAAAAATACTTACATCCCCCATGCCTTTGCGGATTACCTCAGGAATGTCATTGATCAATGAGATAACGCTGGACGGTTGGCCGGGTACAATGCTGCCGTCGACAACGGCATCGATTCGGTTGCTGAAATAATCGTGGATTAAGGACGCATTGTGAAAAATTTCACCGTCCGGCTTGGTGGCACTGGTGGTTATCACCGGGTTTTGCAGCGCCGTGACCAGCGCCAGACAGATGGGATTGTCGGGCACCCGGATGCCGGCCGTTTTTCGATTGGTCAACATGATTTTGGGGACCAGTTTCGAGCCTTCCAGGATGAACGTGTAGGGACCCGGTAAAAGCCGTTTCATGGTCTTATAGGCATAGTTTGAAACCTTGGCATAGTCGCTGATGTGTTTGAGCCCGGAGCAGATAAAACTGAAGGGTTGGCTGGGGTCCCTTTGTTTGAGTTGATAGATCCTTTCGATCGCTTTTTTGTTCATAATGTCACAACCGATACCGTAATAGGTATCGGTCGGGTAGACGACGATGCCCCCCTTTTTTAATATTTCAACGACCTGATCGATGAGTCGCTGCTGGGGGTTTTGTGGATTAATATTATATAGCATCGGATAACCAACCGCTCCGGGGTGAAATCAAAAACCAGCACTTTCGAGTTTGAACCCAATTTTTTACTATGAGTCCGCACTTGATGTCAAGGTTACAAATAGGGATTGCCAAAGGCGCGGCCATTTGCTATTCGAACATTCCAATATTTCATTCCGATAAATCTGCTCAGCAGCCGGCAGAGAGAAAGTTTTGCTGCCAACAATCAATAATCACTAAGTGCTCTATGGAGGATTCCAATGTTAAAAATTCCGCCTGAAGAAGCGTATTCATTTGACGACGTTTTGCTGATTCCCGGCTATTCGGATGTATTGCCCAAAGATGTCAATATCAGCACCCGGCTAACCCGCAATATTTCTCTCAACATTCCCATTATCAGTGCCGCCATGGACACCGTCACCGAGGCGGATGCCGCCATCACCATGGCCCGGGAGGGCGGCATGGGGTTTATCCATCGCAATATGAGCATCGACAGCCAGGCAATCGAGGTGGATAAGGTCAAGAAATCTGAAAGCGGTATGATTGTGGATCCGGTCACCATCCGTCCAGACCAGAAGGTCAGCGAGGTGTTGACGTTGATGGAGCAGTACCGGATTTCCGGCGTGCCGGTGACCGAAGGAAACCGGCTGGCCGGAATCGTCACCAACCGGGACCTGCGCTTTGAGACCGATCTGGACAAGAAAGTCTCCGAGGTCATGACCAAAGACAACCTGATCACCGTCCCCGAGGGCATCACCCTGGAAGACTCCAAAAAGTTGCTCCACAAACATCGCATCGAGAAGCTGCTGGTGGTTGATAAAGAGGGTCGCCTGACGGGATTGATAACGATTAAGGACATTGAAAAGATAAAAAAGTACCCGAACGCCTGCAAGGACAGCCGGGGCCGTCTGCGGGTGGGGGCCGCCGTGGGCGTCGGCCCCGATATGGTGGAGCGCGCCGAAGCGCTGCTCAAGGCCGGGGCCGATATTATTCTGATCGACACCTCCCATGGCCACTCCGCCAACGTCATCAACGGGGTTAAGACGCTCAAAAGCACATTTGAGGGCATCGAGGTGATCGCCGGCAATGTCGGCACGGCCAAAGGCGCCGAGGATCTGATCAGTGCCGGGGTTGACGGGGTCAAAATCGGCATCGGCGGCGGATCTATTTGTACGACCCGCATTGTTGCCGGCATCGGCGTGCCGCAGGTTACCGCTATCATGAATTGCCGGGCCGTCTCCAGCAAAACCGGGGTGCCGTTGATTGCCGACGGCGGAATTCGATTTTCCGGCGATATTACCAAGGCCGTTGGTGCCGGTGCCCACTGTATCATGGTCGGCGGCCTTTTGGCCGGTACCGAGGAGAGCCCGGGAGAGGTGGTCTTCTATCAGGGCCGCAGCTACAAAATGTATCGCGGCATGGGATCGATCGAAGCCATGAAAA
>CAYTBC010000151.1:0-11037 GCA_964435765.1 uncultured Desulfosarcina sp. | reverse complement strand
TAAAGCGCAGCGCCATCAATATTGGACGTTCGAAGTTGGACGTTCGATGTTCGACTTTCAATCTTTTTACTGCTTTAACTTTGTGAAGTTTCATATAAGTCATCCTCTTCCTTTCCCCCCTTGCCGCGATACAATGATTTCTTGACCCCAATTTTTCATTAGGCTATGATCACTGCGCTTGGCTGACCCGCAGAATAAAAAGGGCCGGCGCGTAAATGCCGGCCGCAGTTTTAAAGCACGGCGCGCCCGGATCCGGGATACCGGAAGCCTCGCTGATCCGGTGCATCCCTTCCGCGGCTTGAAGAATATTAGACAAGGACGATCTTGATAAAATTTGAAAAAGTGTTACAAGTGAATTTTTAGCAAATCGAACTTAAAGGAGACCACCGTGGGAATCTTAGAAGATGCTTACAATGCGGTTCTGGAGGGCAAGGTGGAGGAGGCTGCGGCAGCTGTCGAGAAGGGGTTGAGCGCCGGCATTGATATCGATGAGATCCTGAAAAAAGGTCTGCTTGCCGCCATGGACCTGGTGGGCGAGAGGTTCGGCGAAGGGGAGATATTCATTCCCCAGGTGCTTTGGTCGGCCAAGGCCATGCAGGCGGGCATGGCGTTTCTAAAACCGCATCTTACCGACATCCAGCAGAAAAAAAGTGCGCGCATTGTTATCGGGACGGCCCAGGGCGATATCCATGATATCGGCAAACAATTGGTCGCCATGATGATGGAGGGTGCCGGGTTTGAAGTTATTGACCTGGGGGTGGATGTCTCGCCGGCCGCCTTTGTGGATGCCGCTGTTGAAAAGCAGGCCGACATCATCGCCATCTCTGCCCTTTTGACCACCACCATGACCAGCATGGCCGATGTGGTTGCCTTGAAAAACGAAAAGTCGTTGTCTTCAAAAGTCCTAATTGGCGGTGCGCCCCTGTCGCTCGAGTTTTGCCGGGAAATCCAGGCCGACAGCTATGGTGTGGATGCCCGCGATGCCGTTGCCAAGGCCAGGGAGCTTATCGGCCAATGAATCCGCAAGTGTTTTTGAATAAGCTTAAAGCGACAACCGTCATCTTCGACGGGGGCATGGGCACCATGCTGATGCAAAGCGGGCTGGTTGCCGGCAAGAGTCCGATTCTGCTCAACATAGAACAGCCGGCCCTCGTAACGGATATTCACCGGCAATACTACGCGGCGGGGGCCGATGTGGTTATCGCCAATACCTTCGGCGGCAATCCCATAAAGCTGGCAGCCGACGGGCTCGAACCGCAGATGGACACGCTCAACCGAGCAGGCGTCGATCTGACGAGAACAGCCTGTCCCGACGGCAAATTTGTGGCCGGCGACATCGGGCCGAGCGGCAAAATGCTCAAACCTTTGGGCGACATTTCACCGCTAGACATGCAGGAAAACTTTTTCCGCCAGGCCCGGGTGTTGACTGACGCCGGGGTCGATCTGATCACCATCGAGACCATGTATTCGCTGGACGAGGCGCTGGCGGCGGTAAATGGCGTGAAACGGGCCGGTGATATTCTGCTGCTGGTCTCCATGACCTTCACGCAAACCAAAAAAGGTTTTTTTACCATGATGGGGGAAAATGTCGCCCGGTGCGCCGAATCCCTGGAAGATGCCGGGGCGGATATGATCGGCGCCAATTGCACCTTAAACAGCACGAGTATTATCGATTTGACCAAAGCGCTCAGGGCGTCCACCCGCAAGCCGATATTAATCCAGCCCAACGCCGGCAAGCCCGTTACCCGCAAGGGGGTAACCTATTATGAACAAACTCCGTTGGAGTTTGCCGGCGACGCCGTGAAAATTCAGGCGGCCGGGGCGGATATGATCGGCGGATGCTGCGGTACGACGCCTGCATTCATTCAGGCTCTAAAAGCGGAGATAACCGTTTAATCCATCAACCCTGCAACAAAACCGAAAGGAGGTTTTACCATGAAAAAAGTGATGATGGTTTTAGCTGTATTTTTGACGTTAGGTCTTATCTTCGGAAGCGGGCTTTCCGCCAAAATGATTCGCATCGGCGAACACCAGATCGTCGCCCATCCGGCCCTGGACAACGATTCCAAGGGGTTTAAGGTGGCCCTGGAAGAAGAAGGATTCATAGAAGGCAAAAATATCGAAATTGAGCGCCTGAACGCCCAGGGTGAACAGCCCAACTGTGCAATTATCGCCCGCAAATTCGTGGACGATCAAGTGGACCTGATCCACGCGATCAGCACGCCCAACGCCCAGGCGACGGTCAAACTTACCAAGACCATACCGATCGTCTTTTCATCGGTGACGGATCCGGTCGCAACCGGAATTGTGCCCAAAATGGGAGAAACCGGGACGAATGTCACCGGGGTGAGCGACCGCTGGCCGATTGCGCTGCAATGCAGGATGTACCAGGATCTGGTGCCCAACGCCAAAAGATGGGGCACCATTTACAACCCCGGTGACGTCAATGTCACCTTTCATATCAAGGAGATGAAAAAGACCGTGGAAGCCCTGGGCGGACAGCTCATCGAAGCCCATATCTCCAACAGTTCCGAGGTCATGCAGGCTGCCCAGAGTCTGGTCGGCCGGGTGGATGCCATTCATATTACTTCCGACAACACGGTGGTCTCCGCCTTCGAGGCGCTTGTCAAGGTCTGCAATGAAAACAATATCCCCCTGTTTGCGGGCGACCGGGACAGTGTGCCGCGGGGGGCCGTTGCCGCCTACGGTCTGGACTATTTCATGGTCGGTTACACCGCCGGCAAAAAGGCCGCCTTAATTTTAAAAGGTGCAGATCCCGGGAAAATCCCCGCGGGTCTGGCATCCGGCTACAGCCTGTGGGTCAATTTGAAAGCCGCCGACGAGCAGGGCGTCAAGCTGCCCTTAACGCTGGTGGAAAAAGCGGCCGACAAACTCTGGGATCAGGACGGCAATGTAATCAAGGGCAGATAAGCTTGATGCCAAAAGATCGGGGCAGGGAGATACAGATACTGGGTGTTGAATGGATTCGATTTTTAATTTCTTTTTTCAGACAGGATTCACAGGATTAACGGGATTTCCTTCACCTGCGGCAAGCAAGATGCCCTACGGCCGAAGGCCCTTCCATCCAGACGATCCTGTAAATCCTGTCCAATGTTTTTTTTAAATTAGAATCCATTCCTCAGATTTTACGTTACGGTATTTATGAAACTTTGTACTTAGTCTGCCCCAGATGACCGGTTTTGTAAAATCCCCTTCCCCGATCAAATTTAGGTGACTCAATGATGTTTTATGGATTTTGGCGAACCGTTCCCATCTCCCTGGAGCAGGGTCTGGCTTATGCCTTGGTGGCTTTGGGGATTGTTATCAGTTTCCGTATTCTGGCGTTCCCCGATCTGACCGTCGACGGAAGTTTTGCCCTGGGCGGCGCCGTCGTAGCGCGCCTGATTTCAGAAGGGGTTCCGCCGCTGTACGGCATCCTGCTGGCGACTATCTGCGGTTTTCTGGCCGGATGCTGCACGGGGTTTTTGAATACGAGATTGAAGATCAACAGCCTGCTGGCCGGTATTTTGATGATGACCATGCTGTATTCCGTCAATCTGCGAATCATGGGGCGATCCAACATCCAGCTGTTGACGGTGAATACAATTCTGACCCCGCTGGAGAACCTCAACGTCAGTCGGTTTATCCCCATTATTGCGTTTTTTGTCCTGGTAACGTTCGTTATCAAGTTTTTAACCGATATGTTTTTTCACACCCAGATCGGCTTTGCGATGCGGGCGACCGGTGATAACGAGCAGATGATTCGCACCCTGGGGGTCAACACCGATCACATGACGGTTTACGGACTCGGTATTTCCAATGGTTTTGTGGCGCTTTCCGGAGCTCTGGTTGCCCAGGATCAGGGCTTTTCAGACATCGGGATGGGAATCGGCATGATCGTCGCCGGCCTGGCTGCGATTATTATCGGTGAAACTCTGATCGGTAAAAGCTCGGTGCAGCGGATGACCCTGGCTGCGATTGCCGGCTCAATCATCTACAAATTTATCATCGCCCTCGGACTCAGGCTGGGCCTGGCCCCCACCGATTTGAAACTGGCCACGGGAGCCATGGTCATTCTGGCGCTTGGATTTCCAGCCCTCAAAAAGAAGAAAGAAGGCAAACTGCATTTGAGGGGGGTGTAGCAATGATTAAGCTGGATGGCATCAGAAAAACATTCAAAGCCGGCACGGTGGATGAAAAGATCGCCATCAATGGGATCGACCTGCACATTCCCGAGGGAGACTTTGTTACGGTCATCGGAAGCAATGGCGCGGGCAAGAGCACCCTGCTCAACCTGGTCTCAGGAACCGTCGAGCCGGATGCCGGCGAAATCTATCTGGACGGCAACCAGGTAACCCGGCTTCCCGAACACAAACGCTCCCAATACCTCGGTCGGATCTTTCAAGACCCCCTGTTGGGAACGGCCGCCACCATGACCATCGAGGAAAACATGGCAATGGCGGATCTGCGCGGCCAGCGACGGGGTCTGCGCTGGGGGGTGGCCAAATCCCGGCGGGAGTTTTACCGGGATCGGCTTAAAATGCTGAATCTCGGTCTGGAAAACCGCCTCAAGGAATCGGTCAGTCTTCTTTCCGGCGGCCAGCGTCAATCATTAACCCTTCTGATGGCCACCCTCTCATTGCCGAAGCTGCTGCTTTTGGACGAGCACACCGCCGCGCTGGACCCGAAGACGGCTCAGCGGGTTATGGAGCTTACCGACAAGATCATCAGCGCGAACAATTTGACCACCATTATGGTCACCCATAACATGATCCAGGCGATTCGCTACGGCAACAGCATGATCATGCTGCATGAGGGCAAAATCATATTCAGGGTCGAGGGGGATACCAAAAGGGCCCTAACCGTCGAGGAAGTTGTCCGAAAATTCGGGGCCGATCTCAAAGACGAGACCTTGCTCAGTTAATTGCTTTTATCAAAGTCACATCGAAGCACCAGGGTTTCACTTTCGAACGTTGCATTGACTTTGTAGGGTAATTTTTTAAAAAGTTTGATCATGCCGTTATTGGTTGCAAGCATATAGGCAATCAGGCCGGTAAACCCGTTTTCACGGGCGGCCTCGGCCAGTTTGCGCAGGATTACGGTGGCAATGCCTTTGCCCTGCCATTCTTTGGCGGTGGAAAAGGCAACCTCTGCGACCGTTCCGTGAGCAAGGACATACTCACCCAGCCCGACTACTTTTTCAAATCCGACTTCTCCGGTAACGGCAACGATGGAAAGATTCTTAATGTAGTCAACCTGGAAGATGCTCTCCATATCTTCACGATAAAAATTTCGCCGCATGCTAAAAAATCGGGTATGAACATCCTTTGCATCCATGTTGTAAAAATGCTCTTGAATCATTCGATCATCAACCGGTTTAGCCGGCCGAAAAGTCACCTGCCGGCCGTCATAGACCCTTTTTTCCTCCATGCGGACGGGGTAAACACCGAACAGGGATTCATGGAGCGTTCGGTTGCGATCGATCAGGCCGGCTTCCTGGGCGTAGTGAAATAGTTCGTCGCGAAAATCCGGATGGGCCAGACTGATCATTGCCATGGCCCGTTCTTCAATATTTTTACCCAAAAGATTGACCATGCCGAATTCACTGGCCACATAAGAAACATAACCTTTTGGAATTGCGATGGAACCCAAATTCGTTGTCGGTATGATCCGGCTGGACTTATCGTCTATGCTTCTGGCGGGTATGACGATGACGGATTTGCCGCCGGACGACATGGCGGCTCCCATGATAAAATCGAGCATTCCGGTCACCCCCGAAAAATGATTCTGGGGCAGCGCATCCGCATATACCTGGCCGCAAAGATCCATGGTGCGGGCAAAATTGATGGCGACCATTTTATGGTTTTGCGCAATGATCGCCGGGTGATTGACATAATCCGAGGGTCGAAACTCGATGGATACATTATTATGCAGCCATTGATACAATTTTTTGCTGCCGATGGCCCCGCTGGCCACCAGTTTGCCCTCGTTAAGCCCTTTATGGCGGTTGGTGACCACCCCTTGCGAAACCAGGTCCATGAGAACATCACTGAAAATTTCCGTGTGGACACCGAGATCATTTTTGTTTGAAAGCGCCTGGGCGATGGGCCCGGAAAGTTCCGTCAGTCCAAGTTGAATGGTTGAACCGTCATCAACTAGATTGGCGGCAATGCCCGCAATTTCAGCGGACGCTTCATATTCGGGCAATTCAAAAGCACTTAAAAGCTCTTCTTCATGCTCAACGACAACGTCAACGTCCTTTAAATGGATAAAACCTTGGCCATGAACCCTGGGCATTTGCGGATTGACCTGGGCCACCACCACCGCAGCTGATTGTGCAGCTGCCAGCGTGACATCGACGGAAATCCCCAGGCTCATCCAGCCGGAATCATCCGGCGGCGAGACCTGGATTAAGGCGAAATGCAGCGGCAGCAGCCCTCTTTTAAATAAATCGGGAACGGCGTAAAGTGTAATCGGCGTGATGAATCTTTTGTTGGCACGCAACCCCTTGGTTTGATCCGAACCCTGGTAGATGGATCGTACATGGAATTTGTGCCCGCGAAATTCATCGGCCATCAGGGCCAGAAGCGACCCTTCCAGGCTCAAAAGGCGCACAATTTCAACATCTGAGAAATACCCGGCATTGTCCATCAGGGCATTGACCAGATGCTGCGGTTCGCCGCAAGAAGACCCGATGAAAACCCTTTGACCGGATCGGATCAGGCGCACAGCTTCATCAGCCGTGCGCAGCTTGGATTTATATTCCTTCTGCAGGGCGGTGTCATTCATCGAAACGTCCCTTTATTGCTTCAGATTTACGGCAATCCACTATGGCTTCGCGCCTAAAATTTCCCAAAAAGTATTTATCTCGCCTTCAGTCCGATGCCGACGTTTAGCTCCTTTCTTTTGTAAGATGAAAATAGGCTTAATTTATTAATTTGCAACCATCATACTCGAACTTCCAAACTGCCATTTTAAACGGTAAACAGCATCCGGCGTGCGCAGCTCTTTTCCATGGATCATCTCCTTGATCGCCGGAGTTATCCGATGATAATTTTTGTAGAGCCCATCCATCAGCTCAAGTTCAGAGATCTCTTTCCATTCTCCTTTTTCGTCATACCTGACTTCATAGCGAGGCATACTGAACATGATCCACCTCCTTTTGTTGAAGTTCAGTTAATAGTGCTTCATGCTTATTTGCTTCGCACAAATCATGCCAGGTAGTTGACAGTTGATTCTGAATCGTTCAACCTACTTAACCATCTATAAGTAATAACAATTTTAATTAAGCGGAAGTTTTTCAATCAGAACCGGATGTGTCGGTAATGAAAAATCTGCCAAGCAAGTTTACGGCCGACCATCAACTTGGTTTACATAAATCGTAAAATAAAGTTCAGCTAAAAAGACTGCGTTACAAACTGTTACAAACTGTTACCTCAGAGAAAAGCATTCTGCCTCAGATAAGGTTAATATGGCCACCATGGACCGCTACAGAATAATTTTAACGGGAAAACGGCGTTTTAAAACAAAGGAGGAACCATGGTAAAAAAAAGATGGTCTATTTTAATGATTGCCTTGCTGGTTGCCGGTGTTGCGGGATTTTCCGGGTGCCGTTCTCATTCGCAGGCCCACAAAGCCGCGTTCGTGGTGGATTACATATCCGAAACCCTTGATTTGAGCGAAAGCCAGCAGGAACAGTTGAACCGGATTAAAGATGAGCTGACGGAAAAAGCTCAGCAGATGCAAGCCGACAGGGCATCCATGTACCAAGCCTTGGTAGCCCAGCTGCGCAGTGAAGAAATCGATCAGGCGCAGGTGAAAGCCATGATTGCCGAACACCGAGCTCAAATGGATGAAATCATCGATCTCATCGTGGTTCGGCTGGCCGAGTTTCACAAGACCCTGACACCGGAGCAAAAAGAAAAACTGATATCCAAAATTGAAACTTTCAAAAAATGGCATGGCGATAGTTGGGAGTAATGAGCGGGTTGCGAGGTACGGGGTGCGGGTTGCGGGGTGCGAGGAGCGGATTTCGGGTTGCGAGGTTCAGGCTGTCCGGCTCATTCCGTGAAGCGGATTGCATATTCCCGGTTTCTTCCGGAAACCGGGAATGAAAAAATCCAAATAATCCTGCTTGCCGGGGCGACCTGTGCGGCGTAGTTTTAACGAAGACGTAAGCTTCCAGCGAAGACTGGTAAATCCGGTCTGTTTCGGCAAATTTAAATGGAGTCTATTCCTTCGGTGGAACATCATTAGGGGAATGGATCCGGGTGGTGACATCGGAGATGAGAATGATTATTGTCAAGGGCATGTTTCGTTTCAAAATAATTTTAAAGTGTTGCCATCATGACCCGCAGACATTTTCTAAGAAAGTTACTGATAACATTACAAAGCATGTCAATTTTAAGCCTTATGACCCATTCATCACAAGCAGCCGTTGCCCGTGATTTCGAAGCCGCATCGCTGCATTACAAGCCTTTAAACGGGAGCAATCTGCGTGATATTGCCCGCGCAAAGCAGCATCACAATTCCGGGGGCTTTTTGAATCCCCTCGGACTGCGGCGCGAGGGCCGGTTTTGGGATCTCATGAAGTGGAAGTTTTTCAGCGAAAACCATTTCAAAAAATTCTATGAGGGTGAACGGGTAACTCCCGTATCGATTGACTGGACGCCGGTTCGAGAACACCGCGGGAGTTCGATAACCTTTCTGAAGCACGCCTGTGTGATGATCAAAGATGTGGACCGCACCATTCTCGTGGATCCCGTGTTTTCGGAAATCTTCTGGTTCATTAAAGACTTCACCCCGCTGGAATTTAAACCCGGGGAGATGCCCCAACCCTACCATGTCCTCATCACCCACGGACATTATGACCATCTGGATAAACCATCCCTGGCGTTATTCAACAAAAAGACGCATGTCATCACCCCTCTGGGGTACAACGACATCTTTGATGATCTTGCGATGAAAAACCGGACGCGCCTGGACTGGTATGATTCCTATGACGACGGCCGACTGCAGATAACCCTATTGCCGTGCAATCACTGGACCATGCGCAATCCGCTGACCGGCCCCAATCGATCGCTGTGGGGTTCCTATCTGA
The DNA here is from genome assembly GCA_964435765.1 of uncultured Desulfosarcina sp. Lineage (GTDB taxonomy): Bacteria > Desulfobacterota > Desulfobacteria > Desulfobacterales > JAFDCJ01 > JAFDCJ01. The sequence goes on along the minus strand of CAYTBC010000151.1, from coordinate 1,937 downwards.
TCCGGCTGGGTAGCGGGTACACGATTTATATTTCCGGTGACACCGCCTACTTTGACGGCTTTGAGCAGCTGGGAAACGAATTCAATATCGACCTGGCTGTTTTCAATGTCGGCGCCTACGAACCCCGCTGGTTCATGGCCCCAAGCCATATGAATCCGCGTGAGACGGTTCAGGCTTTTAAGGAGTTAAAGGCCCGCAAACTGATGATCGTGCACTGGGGGACCTTTCGCCTGGGAAACGAACCGGTGCATTTCCCACCCATTCAGGTAAAAGCGGAACTGAAAAAAGAGGGACTGCTTGACCGATGGGTTGACCTTAAACACGGTGAGACCCTGTACCTGGACTCTAAATATATATAGCTTCGGCAGCTTTATCCAATGATCCTATATTATGGCGTCAACCATTCTTATCATAGACGACGACGAGAAGCTGAATCGGCTTTTGACTCAGTTCCTGGGCGACTTCGGCTATAACACGTTGAGTGCCGTCCATCCGCAGAAAGGACTGAAAATATTGAAGCACAAAGCGCCGGATCTGGTCATTCTGGACGTGATGCTTCCGGGAATGGACGGTTTTGAAGTGTGCAAGACGATCCGCCAGAATTCGTCGGTGCCCATTATTATGCTGACGGCCAGAGGTGAGTTGATGGACAGGGTGGTCGGTCTCGAGTTGGGTGCCGATGATTACCTGCCCAAGCCTTTCGAACCGCGGGAACTGGTGGCCCGGATTCACTCCGTTTTGCGACGTGCCGGAAAAATGGACGCCGCCCGGCCCCGGACCTTCGGCCGGTTGAAAATCGATTTTAACAAACACATTGCGACGCTTGATGAAGGAAATGTGGAACTGACCACCAACGAGTTTGCTGCGTTGGCTCTGTTGGCCGGAAACCCGGGCAAAGTTTTCAATCGAGATGAAATACTGCAGGAGCTGCGAGGTATTGACTGTGACGCTTTTAATCGGTCGGTGGATATTACCATGAGCCGGTTGCGGCAGAAATTAAACGACGATCCCAAATCGCCCGCCTTTATCAAAACCATCTGGGGAACCGGATATGTGTTTATTGGTAGTCAGGATGAGGCAGAAAATTTCTAGGCGCTTAATAAATAGTTAACGGTGGCACGGCGAGACTGCGCGATCACAGCCTTGTCGCGTCCTCCGTTGACGGAACCTGGAGCGTTAGTAACGAAAAGGGGGTGCTCTCATGGGAATCGACGAAAGTGATTTTTGGAGAGTCAGCCGCCGGGATTTCCTGGTTTTCTGCGCCGGCTTTGTTAGTGCAATGTCGCTCGGGGGTTTGTCAGGTGAAGGGGTCAGCCATGCAGCGGACATGGAGTTCCCCGAAGGAGGATGTGGCGGCAAAATGGAAAAGAAAGTACTGGTCACCTACGCCAGCAAGTACGGCTCCACCGGGGGAGTCGCTGATGCCATTGGAAAGGAACTGTGCAGCAAGGACGTGGCCACCGACGTGGTCTTGATCAAGAATGCCACTAACTTTGGTTCATATCAAGGAGTGGTCATCGGCAGCGCGATCTATAGGGGAAAGTGGATGTCTGAGGCGGTAGATTTTGTGAAGAAAAACAAGGATAAGCTGCGTCAGATGACTGTCGCCTATTTCCTTGCGTGTATGACCCTGTCCCAGCCGACGGAAAAGAACCGGGCCGAAGTGTTGTCCTACATGGACCCCATCCTTAAGGCCGTGCCGGAAATAAAGCCTGTTGGTATCGGAACATTCGCTGGAGCGTTGGACTACAAGAACCTTTCTTGGCTAAACAAAAAGATTCTGAAGTCCAAAGGAACTCCGGAAGGGGATTTCCGCGACTGGAATGCCATTCGTACTTGGGCACGGGAACCGGTATATGCGAAGTTCGTCCGATGAGTCTTATTTTGGATTTGAACCTTTGAAATGGCTGCGAAAAATAATCCGATCGATTTTTGCC
>CAYTBC010000150.1:0-11039 GCA_964435765.1 uncultured Desulfosarcina sp. | reverse complement strand
TTATTATCATCTGACCAGCGTCGCGCTGCACATTCTAAATATTCTCCTGGTTTACCGGCTGACCCGTCTAATTCTGAAAAACCCTTTAGCGGCTCTGATTGCAGGTCTTTTGTTTGCCTGCCATCCGGCCCAGACTGAAACGGTTGACTGTATTGCCTATAATGAGGATCTATTAACCGGCTTATTTTTCCTGCTGGCCTTTATTTTTTACTTGAAAGCGACCCCGGACGATTTAAAAAAAACAGCGGTTAAATACCTCAGCGGCTCCCTGCTTTTTTTCCTGCTCGGATTGCTGTCCAAGGAAATGGCCATCACCCTGCCGGCAGTGATTGTGCTCTACGACCTGACGTTAAGGGGGGCAGACCGGCAGTCTTTTTTCCCGGCAATGATTCTAAAAACCTTCAAAGACAGGGGTTCGCTATATGCCGGCTATGGGGCCGTCAGTCTGTTTTATTTGGCCCTGCGGTTTATATTTTTGTCCAATCCCGCGGCGCAGGCAATGCCTTTTTACGGCAGCCTGTTTGAAAGAATCCTGTATCTGCCCGATCATATATTCAGCTTTATCAAACTGGCGATTTTTCCGGCCGCTTTAAATGCCGATTACGTGTTTTCATACCCGTCCGGCTTTTTCGACATTTCAAATCTTGCCGGTTTTATCGTCGTCACCGGGCTGGCTGCCGCCAGTTTTTATATCTGTAGATATTCCCGGAAAATCTTTTTCTGCATCTGGTGGTTTCTGATCACCCTGTTTCCCGTCTACAATATCATCCCGATCTTCAATCCCTTGGCCGAAAGATATCTGTATATCCCGCTGATGGGCTTTTGCATGCTGGCAGCGCTCATTTTCAGCGATCTGCTTTTAAAGCGCTTTGCGAAAACGCCACCGTTGAAGATATTAACGCTGGCAGCGCTCATAACCGTAGTTGGATTTTATGCGACGGTTGCCGCCGCCCGCAATCGGGACTGGAAAGACTCGCTCACCCTGTGGTCGAAAACCGTGATCAGTTCACCCAACAGCAGTGTGGCCCACGGGAGTCTGGGCCGGGCCTACCAGGACCAAGGTCTGCTGGATGAAGCCGTCAGTCAATATAAGAAAGCCCTGTCCCTCTACCCGGATGACTTTAAGGCGCATTACAATCTTGGTGTTATCTATGACCGGCAGGGCAACTTAAATGCGGCGGTGCAAAGTTACCGCCAAGCCATCGCCCTAAATCCTAAATATGCCGATGCGCATTTCAACCTTGCCAATGTCTATCAAAAGCAAGGTCTTCCGGAGAAAGCCATTCAACAATACCAAAAGGTGGCCGAGCTGGATCCGGAAGATTTTGAAGCCCGAAACAACCTGGGGGTTGTTTACGCCATGCAGGGTAAATTGGAAAAAGCGATTTCAGAATGGGAAAAGGTCTTGAAAATCGACCCGAGCAATAAAAATGCGCAGGACAATGTCAGAAAAGCAAAGGCGATACTGGAGAAATCTAATTAATCATCGACAAAGTCACAGAGGATGGCGCTCTTAAGCAGTTGGGGGAAAAGGAGTGAGGGTTGCGAAGGGATGGTGGTGGACGGCATGGACTGGGTGGACTTGGTGGACCAAACGAAGTTTTACTTTGAGGATTAAACAGATGACTGATCGAGAGCCTTTAATTCCCAAACACGGAGGGTACCGCAAACTGAAAAACTTTCAGCTGGCGCAACTTGTCTATGATGTGACAGTGCGGTTTTGCGAGCGCTATGTCGACAAGTTCAGCCGCACGCGCGACCAGATGATTCAGGCGGCGCGCAGCGGGATGCAGAACATTGCCGAAGGCAGCCAAGCTTCGGGAACGTCCAGAAAGACCGAGCTGAAATCGCCGGCAATGCCGCACTCGTGCTCATCGCCGTGGCGTGCGGCCTGCTCGACCGTCAGATCGCCGCGCAATCGATCGCTTTCGAAGAGGGGGGCGGTTTCACCGAGCGGCTTTACCGTGTCAGGACTGCCAGGAGAAAATTTTAGGTTCAAGGAGAAATACTTTCCCCAGATACCGGCTCTGCAACTGCTTATCAACCTTGGTTATCGGGATCTCTCTGCCAAGTTAACATTTAACCTAGTAAACGGCGGCGGATAGCCCGAATGGCCTGTATCTTTAGACCCGCATCATCCGCCAATTCGACCATGCGCGTCAAACGTCCATGGGCTGAGCGTCCTTTGCACCTGTGATTTGGATCTCCCTTGATTCCTGCAAGCAAACCTTTTTTAAGGCGCTCGCGGGAAAAGGTTTTACCGGTTGCTTGTTCCTGCAGATCGATGACATTGTCAGCCACCTCAAGCGCCAATTTTTGATGCTTTTGCCACAGCATTGAGGTGGTGGCTCCTTCCTCCATTATCAAACCGGCGATATTGATGGTAAACACAAATACATTTTTCAACACCAACTCAAACACCAGCTCGTCTTCTCCCGTTAGAATGTTGCAGGGTATATCAATTTTTGCCAGCGATTCGGCAATCACGTGGGCATTGGGCCCCCAAACCGGTGAAGGCATAAGCACATTATAGTCCATGCCCTTCTTTTTTTCGAACCAGACGGATATGACGGTGGGGTTTGCTATGGCGTAAGCCTTCCAGTCGCGGGGAAGCAGCTCGTTCTGCAGCAGAACCAGCCGATTCCGCCAACTATCCGGAATCGTTTGCATAACGGCCTGAAAATCTTTTTCGGCAACTGCAACCAGTACCAATTGGGGATCCGGCAGGTTTTCGGCTTCTGCGGCCATATTCATTTTGCGGGTAACCGGATACACGGGGTAGCCGCCGCGCAGAAACGCCTTGGCAAACACCCCCGCTAATTCTCCGATACCGATGATGACGACGGGTGGGTTCATTTTCTATATCCTGGTTTTTATTGGACACCCAAGTGAAATAGGATCCGCATTTCACCGGGCAGGCGGATTTGCACAGATTTTTACTGATTCCATTTTGTTTCCGATCCCTGCGGGGCTGAATATAGGTATTGTGGCGCCTGCGTGTCAAATTAAAAAATGTTCCTGGTTATACAGAAAGCATACTTTTAGTGGATTTGGCTTGCAGCCGCGCCATTTGATTTCGCGACTGCAAAATGATAACAAGCTATAATTGATCGTAAATAAAATGGGATAGATTTTTAAATTTCTGAATCGTTTATCTTCAAACTCAATGATCTGTGTTGATCTGCGAAAATCCGTGTCCCTTTTTTTATTTAATTTGATGAAAAACAGCATTCGCTGGATCCGGAGGAAACCATGGGAGCACAACCAGTTGGGGAAGGCACTGTATTGTGGAAGCCCACAGACGACTTTAAAAGCCGGGCCAATATTACCCGCTACCTGAAATGGCTTGCTGCGGAGAAGGGTTTATGCTTCGAGGATTATAGCAGCCTCTGGGAGTGGTCGGTCAAGGAAATAGAACGCTTTTGGCAGTCCCTGTGGGAGTTTTTTGAAATCAAGGCCTCTCGGACGTACTCGAAGATATTGTCCGAACGCAAAATGCCGGGGGCCGGATGGTTCCAGGACGCCGAGCTGAATTATGCCGAACATGTGTTTCGCCACATGACATCCGAGCGGCCGGCGCTGATATTTCAATCCGAAATTCAACCCTTAACTGAATTGTCCTGGGAAGAACTGCATCGTCAGGTTGCAGCCGTGGCCGCCGGTTTGCGCAGCATGGGAATCAAGCCGGGCGACCGGGTTGCGTCTTATATGCCCAATATTCCGCAAACCGTGATCGCTTTTTTGGCCTGTGCCAGCATCGGTGCGACCTGGTCGAGCTGCTCACCTGATTTCGGTACCCGCAGCGTCAATGATCGCTTCAGTCAGATCGGCCCCCGGGTTCTTTTTGCCGTGGATGGATATCAATACGGCGGTAAAGCCTTTGATCTTAAACCGGCCCTCGGCCGACTCCAACAATCGCTGGTGTCCTTGGAAAAAACCATCTTCGTTCCTTATTTGAATCCGGCTGCGAGACCCGACGGACTTGACAACGTGGTCATGTGGGACGACGTCTTAAAAGATGACGTTGAACTGGCATTCGAGCAGGTGCCTTTTGACCACCCGCTCTGGGTAGTATATTCTTCGGGAACCACCGGACTGCCGAAAGGTTTGGTGCACGGACACGGCGGTATTCTCATGGAGTTTATGAAATTTTCAAAGCTGCACATGGATGTCCAGCCGGGGGATCGGTTTTTTTGGTTCAGCACCACCGGATGGGTGATGTGGAATATTCTGCAGGGCAGCCTGTTGTCGGGCGCAACCCCGATCCTTTATGACGGCAGCCCGGGCTACCCGGATCTCTACGTTCTGTGGGAGCTGGCTTCCCGGGCGCAAATGTCTTTTTTCGGCACCAGCGCGGCCTATATCACCGGCTGCATGAATGCCGGCCTGCAACCGGGTTTGCAGTATGATCTCGGCGCGTTGAAGGCGGTGGGTTCCACCGGCTCCCCATTGCCCCCGGAAGGATTTAAATGGGTGTATGACCACGTCAAGGGTGACATCCTGCTGGGCTCGGTCAGCGGCGGCACGGATCCATGCACGGGATTTCTGGGATGCTGCGCGTTGCTGCCGGTCGTCGTCGGCGAGCTGCAATGCCGCTGCCTGGGTGTCAGTGCGCGGGCCTATGATGAAAACGGGAAGTCTCAGATCGACGTGGTCGGGGAGTTGGTCATCACCGAACCGATGCCGTCCATGCCGCTGTATCTCTGGAACGATCCGGGCAATGCGCGCTATATCGCGAGCTATTTCGACATCTATCCGGGCGTGTGGCGACACGGCGACTGGGTGAAGTTTACCTCAAGGGGCAGCGGCGTGATTTCCGGCCGCTCCGATTCCACCATCAACCGCCTGGGCGTTCGCATGGGCAGCAGCGAAATCTACGCGGCGGTGGAAGATCTGCCGGAAGTCGCCGACAGTCTCGTGATCGGGCTGGAAACCGGGAAAGGCAATTATCTGATGCCGCTTTTTGTCGTTCTTAAAGAAGGCCTCGAGTTGGATGAGGCGCTGAAAAAAAAGATCAATACTAAAATTCGCACCTCCCTGTCCCCGCGCCATGTGCCCGATCAAATTTACGCCGTTGCCGATGTGCCCCGCACCCTGAATGCGAAAAAGCTCGAAGTGCCCGTGAAAAAAATTCTCTCCGGAATACCCGTGGAAAAGGCCGTAAATATCGATTCCATGAGCAACCCCGAGTCCATTGTCTTTTTTGTCGAGTTTGCCAGGAAATTAGCGGAGGGCTGAATATAGCTCATAGCTCACAGCTCATAGCAGGAGGCTGAGACTGCTCTTCTATTGCGAGAGGGCTTCCTCATTTCGTTCCCTCTGAAAAAGTAACTAATAGGAAATAAAGAATTAAAATTTATGCGCAGCATACAGAAATTAATCCGCCAGCGCTTAGGTCTAACAGGTTTCTTCAGTTCTAAAAGATAATCTATAACTCTATGGGTGCCATTTTTAAGGGCGGATTAATGTTTCCATGCTATGAGCTATCAGCTATGAGCTATGAGCTACCGCGGTAACACCGCGGGCTCGGTAATCACGATGACCGGACACGTTGCCCGGAAACTGACGCGCTCCACCGCACTGCCCACGTACCATTTGCCTTCCTTATCCGTTGTATGCGACCCCATCACAATGGTGTCGGCTTCTTTTGCGGCGGCATATTTGAGGATTTCCAAATGGGGATGGACACCGCCCCACACCCTGCACTCCGCCTCGATTTGCGGTGGAATTTCCCGGCAAACGGCAGCCAGTTTGTGTTGGGCGGCATTAACGTCCGCTTGATACCGGGCCTGGGTGTACTGGCTGCCCGGCGGCACCGGCAGCATATTATAGGCGAAAATTTTCGATCCGTAAACACGTGCCATTTTGAGCGCAAAACGAAAGGCAGCCAGACAGGAATCGGAAAAATCCATCCCGAGGATTATTCTTTTAAACCGCAATTTTTCGTGCGCTAAATCCTGATTGATAATCATCACCGGGCAACATTCATTTAGGATCACTCCTTCGGCGGTGCTGCCGACCTTGCCTTTAACCCTTACCACCCCTTTTTGCCGGGCTCTGCTGGAGTGTGGACCGATCACAATTAAATCCGTGCCGATTTTGCGGCCCCGGTTTAAAATTTCTTCGAACGGATACCCGGTGGATACGCTGATTTCACAATGGGGATGGTTTCTAAGTTGATCCGCATACGTATGCCGGATTGCGGCCAATACTTGCTTTTCGTACAGCGGATTGCTTTCAAGTTCCTGACCGGTTTTAAAGTGTTTCACCAAATCACGGTTGGCGGGTGAGGCCGATTCCAGGACGTGAAGTATGTGCAGTTGGCCGTTGTTCTGTCCGGCGATTTCAAACGCTGCCGTTACCGGTGCATCCCGTGCTTCCACCAGGTCGGTGGCACTGAGTATGTTCGTAAACATAAGCACCTCCCCTGACTTACCAATAAGACTGCTATTAAATGGACAAAAAATAGTATTTCCCCACCCCAAGCATTGGTTCATTACTATGTGGCTCAAGGCTCAGGGCGCAGGGCGCAAGGTAAAGGTTCATCTTCCCTTGCTAGAAAAAAATTTATGTTTGATGCTTAATGCCCGGTTTTTTTACTATTCAATTTTAGTCAATCTATGGTGCTCGGATACCCTTTTAGAGTTAAGCGGCGGAACCAATCCGCCGGGTCGTCAGCGCGTAATTTCGAGATAGAATTGCCTGGATGTTTTCCGCCACAGAGGCTTCGGTGTTGATGCGGATGGTGCAATGTTCTTCTTCTTCGGTTAAAGGCTCAAAGGCGTCTCTGAATTTTTTTAGGTGATGAAGACGGGCGTCCGAAACAGACCGGCCTGTTTCCCGGGATAATAGCCGCCGCCGAATTGCCGGCAAACCGGCCGCACACTCCACGATCACAAAGTTGGCGTCCAGATTTTCAGATAGACGCAAGGCTTCCCGGCGGTGACGCCCGCTGCTGAAGGTGGCATCCAGGATGACCGAGTCTCCTTTTTTAAGTTCTTCCTGGGCCAGCATCAGCAGTTTTCCGTAGGCAAGCCCGGTTTTCTCCTTTGAATAGAGCCCTTCACCAAAGGTAACGTCCGCCGGCGTGTCGGGCTCGAGACCGAACAAGTCTTTGCGGATGACATCGGATTGCAGTACTTTTGCTTTCAGGCAAACACCCAGTTGCTTCGCGATGGTACTTTTGCCGCTGCCGATGATACCGCCAACGATCCAGAGCGTCGGGCGGCTGATGTTTAAAGCATACCGGTAGGCAAGTTCCAGATAGGTCTGTGTTTCTCTGAGCAGTCGGCTGCGATCATAATCACCCAAACCGCCGGCATGCAGTCGCAGACAATTTACTTTTACCCTCACAAAGGCGCGGTAGCATTTGTAAAAATCAATCAAGACAAAAACATCACTGTCATCGGCGTGCCGGGAAAAGGACTGCAGTAGCTGCTGTTCAATTTCAGGAAAGCCCTCAAAGTCGAGATCCATGGCGAGAAAGGCCAGATCGCAGGCGGAATCCGCATACCTGAAACGGTCGTTGAATTCTACGCAATCAATGATTTTTATTTTGTCTTCTTCAAAATAAACATGTCCGACTCTCAAATCGCCGTGGCAATCGCGGATTTTTCCCTTGGCGATGCGATCATCGAAGAGATCCCTGTGTTTTTGCAGAAAAGATCGGGTTGCACGCCGAATAATTTGAAACGTCCGTTCATCCAGAAAACGGCCGATAAACATTTCCGTCTGTTGGAAATTTTCCTCGCAATTGGCCCAAACGGTACCCCATGATCCGATCGCAATTTTGGCGTCGTCGACAGCAGCCTGCCGGTAGAAAGCGACCAGGGTGTGCGCCAGTTGCCGAATTTGGATTTCGCCGACTTTTCCCCGGCGCAGCAATTTCCGCATGGAGAGGTCATCCGGAAGCTGGCGCATCTTGACGGCATATTCGACCGCTTCGCCCGGTCCCGCAAGCAGATAACGATTTTTATCAGTCGTTATCGGGATGACACCCAGATAGACATCAGGTGCCAGCCTGCGATTCAAGCTGACTTCCTGGCGGCAAAAATGGCGGCGCTTTGCAAGGGTGGTGAAATCGAGAAATCCCAAATCGACCGGTTTTTTGAGTTTGTAGGCATACGGACCCGTGAGGAATACGATGGAGATATGGGTTTCGCGTTTTTCGACGGCATCGACGGGATGAGGGTAGAATTCAGGCTTCTCCATGGCCGCAGTTAAGATGGCTTGTTTATCGTTGGCCATACTGAATGCTCCCGATTAAGTGGTTGCGACAACCTGGTTCAGCACTCATCCGGCGACGACTAGAGAAGGAGCGGGCACCTGATAGACGGAGTTTTCGCGTTTGCGCCAGCCTTTTATAACGTAAACTTATGAATGGTTTCGGAAATGTCAAGCAAGTCTGCTCGCTCGCATCGTCCGGTCATTGAAGAATAATTTTCAGATAATGCCGTTTTGATGAATTCGTAAAAAGAAGACTTCACACTCATATGGGGATTAATTGGAGAGGTCTGCGGGTCGGGGGCGATCAGCCTATTCTCTTGACAGTTCTTCCGGTAAATATTATCAATGAGAATAAAATTTCTAAAACTAAAATGACCTGATTCTTGCTGTGCGCGGCTACGGTCGAGCATCCGGTCCGAAGGCCGCCCGTTATTTTATTTTCTAGAGCATAACCTTGGCCGCAGGTCTTGCTGATGAGACAATTTAAATGGAAGCGCTGATTGCCTGCCACGAATGCGATTTGATCCACCGCGTCAAACCATTGTCCCCCAAAGGAATTGCCGTTTGTGCGCGCTGCGGCACCGTGCTTTACCGCCACAAACCCAACAGCCTGGAGCGGACCCTGGCGTTGTCGTCGGCCGGGCTGGTGTTGTTTGCGCTGGCCAACTACTTTCCGTTTCTGGCCTTAAAGATGGGATCGCAGGTCCATCAGACCAACCTGATTTCGGGGATAAAGGTGCTCTATACCCAGGGCTTGCAAGCCCTGGCGATTCTGGTATTGATCACCACAATTCTGGCGCCCCTGGCACAATTGCTGGGCATGCTTTATGTGCTCCTGCCGTTGCGGCATGATCGAATCCCGCCCAGGTTTGCAGCGGTCTTCAGACTGGTACACCTCCTGCAGCCGTGGAGCATGATGGAGGTTTTCATGCTGGGCATCCTGGTATCCGTCGTTAAGCTTGGCAAAATGGCTCAAATCGTGCCGGGTATTGCTATTTTTTCATTTTTCGGGCTCATCGTCGTGCTGGCCGCAGCGACCGTTTCGCTGGATTCCCACGAAATATGGGAACGATGGGAGAAGCTGCGATGAATCCGATTCCGTTCACCGCCCGCAATGCATCGCAGATTAGCTGTCACAGCTGCCACCTGCTCTGCCGGATCAATTATTCGAAGATCGGCGATGCACTCGTTTGTCCGCGGTGCGGAGCCACATTGCATCAGCGCAAACCCAACAGCCTGAAGCGTACCTGGGCCCTGGTCGTCGCGGCCTCTATCTTTTATATCCCTGCCAACCTGCTGCCCATTACGGTGGTCGTATCCCTGGGCAAAGAGCAAACGGATACCATTATGAGCGGTGTCCTCTACTTTATTGCCACCGGGATGTGGCCGATTGCGCTGATCATTTTTGTTGCCAGCATTTTGGTGCCGATGTTGAAATTGATCATCCTGACCTTTTTATTAATCACCGTGCACAGAAAATCCGCCTGGCGACCCAAAGAGCGCACGCGGCTTTATCGTATCATCGAAGCGGTCGGGCGCTGGTCCATGGTCGACATTTATGTGGTCACCATCCTGGTGGCGCTTGTCAATTTAGGCAACCTGGCAACCATAAAGGCCGGACCGGGCGCGGCATTTTTTGCCGCGGTGGTTGTGATCACCATCTTTGCCGCCATGAGCTTTGACCCCAGGTTGATATGGGATGCAAAGGAGACCCCTTGATGAGTGAAGCAGAAGCCCCCAAAAACGAATTCAACGAACTTCCCGAAGCCGTCGTCACAACCCGCCGCCGCCAGATCTCCATTGTGTGGGTTGTCCCCCTGGTCGCACTTCTCGTCGGGTCTTGGCTGGTTTACAAAGCCCTGTCGGAAAAAGGCCCGACCATTACCATAACGTTCAAATCGGCCGAAGGGCTTGAAGCCGGCAAAACCAAAATCAAGTTCAAGGACGTGGAACTCGGCCAGGTGACGCAAATCCATCTCAGTTCCGATCTGTCCCATGTGCTGGTGACGGCGGAGCTCGTCAAACAGGCCGAGGAGTTTTTGTCGACCAACACCCGCTTCTGGGTCGTACGGGCCCGGGTGGCCGCGGGACAGGTTTCAGGCCTCGGCACTATTTTTTCGGGGGCCTTTATCGCTGTGGATCCCGGCAAAACCGGGCTGCCGGCTTCCCAATTCGTCGGATTGGAAAGCCCTCCGGTGGTGACCACCGATTTACCGGGTCGGCTTTTCGTTCTGGAGGCCTCAACCTTGGGCTCTCTGGATATCGGCACACCAATCTATTTCCGCCAGGTCAAGGTAGGCCAGGTGGTGGGTTATAAGATGGAAGAAGACGGTCGCGCGGTGACCGTAAAAATTTTCGTCAACGCGCCGTATGACAAATATGTTTTCAAAAACAGCCGCTTCTGGAATGCCAGCGGACTGGATATCGCGGTCGATGCCAGCGGCATCCGGATCAATACCGAATCGATTGTTACCATTTTAATCGGCGGTATTGCCTTCGATACACCAGCCAACCTGAAGCCCGACGAACCCGCCCAACCGGACCAGGTATTTAGGCTGTATGAAACCCGGGAAAAAATCTTCGAGAAAACCTACGCCGAAAAAACCCGCTGGCTTTTGCAATTCGACGGCTCGGTCCGGGGGCTGACAGTGGGGTCGCCGGTTGAATTCCGCGGTATCCGGATCGGTGACGTGCTGGACATCAACTTGGAGTACAATTCCAAAGAAAAGGCTTTTCTGATTCCGGTCTTGGTCGAAATCGAGCGCGAACGAATCAAAGTCATCGGTGAAAGGGACTTGAGCGATCAAAAAAAA
>CAYTBC010000149.1:0-11106 GCA_964435765.1 uncultured Desulfosarcina sp. | reverse complement strand
ATCGGTGGTCAGTATCTGGGGGGTGGAAAGGATCCGAAAGTCATCATCGGTTTTAACGGCATTTACAATCGCCGAAATGTTGGAGAGCGTGATCCCGGCGATGGTTACCGGCTCCGTCAGCAGCCCGACGGTCAGGCCGCCTTGCAACAGCTGATCTGGCTGAACGAAGCCTTGTGAAAATCCGCCGCCGAAAACGGTTTGCTTGCCGTCAATGGTGGTTTGGCCGAAGGCGGACCAGTCGACGCCGATGCTCAGGCTCTTGGCCATATCAACTTCCATGATCAGCGATTCGATGTAAACCATGGCGCGCGGGATGTCGAGTTTTTTAATGACATCTTCCAAAACGAGGTAATCTTCCTTGTCGGCCATGATGATCAAACTATTGGTGGCCTTGTCGGCCGAGATTCTGACCTTGCCGGCCACCACCGGCGCGGATTTGCCGCCGGCCGGCCCGGCTGCCCCGGCCTGCTGGGCCGGCAGATCCTGCAACACCTTGGCCAGTTCTTCGGCCGTGGCATTCTTGCAATAGTAGACATTTACCTTGCCTGTGCCGCGCGGCGTTTCCTTGTCCACCATGGTAATCAGTTTTCGGATTCGCAGGCTGTCTATTTCACTGGCCAGCATCACGATGGTGTTGGTTCTTTCGTCAGCCACGAAGGTGATGTCGGCTTCCTCGACCCCTTTGCCCTTCTTGCGCGCCGGTTTAAAGACGCTGCTCAACAGGGTGACAAGTTTGGTTGAGTCCGCATACTCGAGCGGGATGACCGATATTTGCTGCCCGATGCCGGTGATATCGATTTCATTCAGGATTTTGATCAAGCGCCTGATGTTCGAGTATACATCCGTGATGATCAGCATGTTGGTCGGAGGGTAGGCCAGGATCACGCTGCTCTTGGAAACCATCGGCGTAAACAGGCGTTTGATTTCGACCGGGTCGGCGTACTTTAACGGAATCAGCTGGGTGACGACCTTATCCTCGGGGGCGGCGGCCTCCTCCCTTAGCTTGGTTTCTATGTTTTTTGAGCGCGCATCGGGGGCCGGTATGATTTTAACCACCTCGCCGGCTTTCACCGGGGTGTAACCGTGGACCTCCAGCACCGATTCAAAAACCTTGTAGGCTTCATCTAAAGAGATCTTCGAAGGGGAAATGATCGTGACTTTACCTTTCACCCGTTGATCCACCACAAAGTTGGTGCCGGTCAACTCGCTCATGAATTTTATAAAGACATTGATATCGACGTTGTTGAAATCAATCGAGACGAATTGCTCCGCATTTTTTGCTTTGCCGGCGGCACTGCCACTCTCGGATTGCTCGGTGGTTTGCGCAGGGCTCACATAAGCCGTCAGCACAATGATCAACAAGGATGCCAATGATACCAGGACATGTTTGGCTGTCACATGGGTTGCTTTCATTTGAATTCCGTTTGTGCGCATAATCCTGAATGAGTTCATTATCTGAAAAAGTTAGCTCGATTATTCAATACTGTAATCAAGAGTTTGATCGCGCCCCCGGCGTTTAATCTGAAGCTGAATGTTGGAGCCCGACGACATCTGCTCGACAAACTTGACGGCATCTTCCACCGATTCGATGGGATTGCCGTTGACACCTGTGATGACATCGCCATTTCGCAACCGCATTTTTCTGAAAATGGCGTTGGGTTTTATCCCGGTGATTGAAATGCCTGCGGGCTGGCCGTCGACGATATTCGGTCGCAGGGTTGCCTGGTCCATGAGTTGGCCCAAATTTCCCATCGCTTGTGAAATTTGATCCCCCTGCAGCCGGATTTTGCGGGGATAGTTGGATACCGGCAGCTTCTTGGGCGAGGACGATGACGGTATCGGGGTACCGACACTTTGTCTTATGGAACGGCCGCCGCCTCCGGTTTCGCGGATTTCTTCCATGGCCAGGACTTCATCACGATCGTCGACTCGCAGCACCACTTTTTCTCTGAGAATCAATTTAACGACGGCGTTTTGAATGGCATCACCGGCACGGTAAAGATTTTGCTCTCTGGCCTTGGTATCTTCAATCACCGCATAAGCCCGGTCGTCCCGTCCGGTGACGGTGCCCCAGAGTTTCAGCTTCATGTCGGTTTGCTTGAGCTTGTCGATATCGACCGTTTCGGGTATCGCCGCCCGGGTGACTTTATCGTCCCCCGAATTGAAAATATTACGTTTGCTGATCGTGCTATACTCCGCCAGCGGTGCGCTGGAAAGCTCGACCGGCGGTGGTGAAACCCGGCCGGCGACAGCGCCGGCGGCCGGCACGCCGTAGTCCAGTCGGGCCGTGATCATTGTGTAGAAGGTGCTCACGCAAAGATATGCCCCGACCGTGACGAGCAGGAGGTTGGCGATTGTAAAGTAGCGATTGATCATTAAAAATCCGAATATGCCGTATTTAAAAAATTAAAAATTGCTTTGAAATTAACTCATTGCCAGAATCAGCCAGATACTGGATACTGGATATTTGATGCTGGACGGAAAAAGGATAAATTCATTTTTAATACCGGAATCCATCATTGCATCCATTTGTTCAACACTAATTGAGTGAAAAACCGGGTTCATCCAATGTTCCGTCGACCTTGAACGCAATGCCGGCTTTGCCTGCCTGTTTTTTGCGTAAAAAGTCAACCGGTATTTCTTTTTCGATCTTGGCCAGAAATGCATATTGCGGCGTTACGTTGCCGGTCAGGTTCAGCGCATTTTGAGTGGGGTCGCTCTCGTTGAGGGCAATTGAACCGGTAAGGTCGAGGTCCAATTGATTGCCCCGGGCGCTTAATTGTTCGATCCGCAGGCTGTTGTCTTGAATGGCCAGATCCGCAGCGATGCTTCTGAATTCAAATGATTTCTGGTTGAATACAGGTGTGGCCAGTTCGACCCGGCAATTTGTCAGTGACAGATTGGCGGCCAGTGACGGGATCGGCGCGGAACCGTCATAAACAAAATTGCCGCCCAGTACCCCCGAAATCTGGTGTTCGGAAAGCTGTTTTAAAGCAGATATCTGCTGCACTTGGACACCTGAAATCCAGCCTTCGATTTTTGTTCCGGCTCCCTGTTGACGGTCGCTGAATTGTGCCTGTCCGCCCAGGGTGCCTTCGTAAAAACGGCCCTTAAAATTTACGGTGGTGGTGTCGCTGAATAACGATCCCAGGCCCGGCATGACTTTCAAATTTTCCAGACCGATCAGGGCCACGTTTTGATGCGTTATGCCGACATTGTGAAGCTTGATGCCCGGCGGAAGAACCGGACTGATCCGATCGATGGTGAGCCCGACATCGGGATTTCCCTGAGCCAACCGGTAGGTCAGGTAGGCTTTGAGCGAGTCGGATGGGAAAAGATACCATAGAAAAAAAACGGTGATGCCGATGACGTACACCGTATATAATAGTCCTTTTTTGGATGGTTTCATCTTACAGTTCCAATGTCTCCACCTGCATCACCGCGGTAATCAATCCCTGCTTGACGTCCTTTTTCGAGATCGAAATTTTAGTGATATCGATTATGTTTTTAGAGGTTTCCACCCCATAAAGGTAATTTGTCAATTGCTCCAGGGTAACGGCCTCCAGCTTCATTTCCACTTGCGAAATTTTGAACGGGCTGTTTTTTTGAACCTTTTTGGAAGGCTTCATATAGCTGATGCGATCCTTGATGCCGGCCTGCCCGGCCAACCGGTCCAGAAAGGAAAATAAGGTAAAGTCTTTTTGTCGGTCTTGAAAGCGTGACTTGGATAACCTTGTTTTTTGCGTCAAAGACTCGTACTCAGCCTTCAATTGCCGCATTTGTTCCAGCATATCGGCCTTGGCGCGCAGGTTTTGCTTCTTTTGCTCCGTTCGGCTGAATAGGGGTTCAACAACCAATTGGGCAATCAAAAAAATACCGATAACAGCGATTGCCGCCATAATCGCATAACGTTCGCGCCTGTTGAGCTTATTAAATTTTGCCAGCAGCGTCATTTTACAACTCCACTTTCAACTGGAAACGGACCTCTTTACCGGAACGATCGATGTTAGCGGAGCTAATGGTTACTTTCTTAAAGATATCGATTTGTTCCAGTTTGCTTTTAATGTCGTCCACGGAATTGAAGGTGTTGGTGTTTCCCGAAATCAGGACCGTATCCGGAGAAATGACCATGCGGCTGATGTCCACCACAAGGCTTTCCGGAATGCTTTTGCTGATGCTGTTTAAAATATCGATGCTGCGGATGTGGGGAATCGCCGCCGTCTGAACCGAACTGTTTTGGGCTTCCTGCACCATCACCTGCATCTGCTGATACGGATCCACAATCCGCTTGATCTCTGGAAACGTTTCCTTGAAAAGGTCGGTTATCTGTTGATTCATGCGATCCAATTGCCGGTTTAAGGTAAATGATTCTGTAATTATACTGAAAAATAACAGAGCCAAAACCGCGGCGGCGAGTATGCCGGTTTTGATTAAATTGCGTCTGTTTTTTACAATGAATTTTTTGGCGGCAAATTGGCCTTTGTAAAAATTTAATCCTCTGAGGCCTTCGATTTCCATCACCGTCAAAGCCAGAGCACTGTCCATTAAGGCGGGGTTCCAGGGTTTGACGCTTTCACCGTTAATTGGAATCTTCAGCCGGTCTGCAAAGTTTAATCGAGTGACCGGGATATCCAGAATTTTGGAAACATCCGCATCCAGCCCGGCACCATTTAAACCGGCGCCGGTCACCACCATACCCGGCGGCTGATACTCATCCTGGCAAAGCTCGCCGAAGGCTGCCAGGGTGCGTCGGACAAAAGATCCCAGCGCCGCGGCCCGGTTGTCGGCTCCGGTCGGTGTCGGGAATGATCGAATCAGCTGCAGCCGGCCCTTGTTGACGATGAACAAACTGCTGGACGCTTTGTTGATTTCCAGAAACAGTTGGTCTTCGCCCGGTTCGGCCTGGTTGGCCAGACACATGGCTGCCGGCAGACCGCTGACGGTTATCATTTCAGGGTCGATTTTAAATTCGGCCAGGGCTTTAATATATGGGGCCAACTCAGACCTGGGTACGGCCACCGCTATAATTTCGCTGTGATCCGTCTTTTTGGCTGATTGGAGGTCGATAAAATCAATGACCAGGTCATCGACCGGATAAGGGACCGTGGGTTCCAGTTCAAACGGCAGAACCATCCGGATTTTTTTGGAATCCTTAAAAGGTACCTCCATAATTCGATAGGAGAAATGATCGGCCGAAATGGAGACTACGCAGTCGCAGCCGGTGGAATCTATTTCGTGGCAAAGGTCATGCAGGGCCGTCTTGAAAGGAAGACCTTCTTCCGGTGCGTCGGATAGCGGGATGTAGGCATGCGCATCGATGCGGTTCTCGCGCAGGCTGGTTGTCATCAGCACCGCGGAAACGGATTCTTTTCGTATGTCGATTCCAAGTACTTTTCGGCTCATTGCCAGACCAATAGATTATTTGCGATTGAAAATTTAGTGAATGCTTTCAATTTCAATCATATCATAAAAATGTCAAAGCGGGGCGGCACCCACAAATATTTAATCTTCGATAATCAGTCGCCCTTTGCAGCTACTCCGTTTTCCAGTTTAACACCTGACACGTCCATTTGTGGGATTCTGGACTTTGAACCCGCTGAACAACAGCCGTTATGGACGTTTTGGTTGAATTCATTGAGGCTTCGGAGGTAATGCGAAATACGTCGCTGGCTGTCGTTATCAGGTTCGGATCAACCACGACATCACCAAAGCCGAGAACTTCTTTATACCATCTTGGGTTTGAAAAGTCATGGGCATCTTTATCGGCCAGCACCTCCTTGCGAAAGTCAAAAATTGTCTGGGCCAGCTCCTGGTTTTCGAGCCCCAGCAGGGCTGCCAGCACGGGAACGTCCGCCGTGTTGATATTAATTCGTCCCGGCCAGCCGAATGCGGTGCCTGCACCCGGAGTCATGCCGTAGACGGTCATATAGTGCGCCATTCCCGGCATTTTTTCGCTGTCATTAAAAAGTTGAGGCGTGATGCCTTTGATCAGCAGCAGTTCGTTTAGATCCGGAATCGGGCCGTTGCGGCTGGTATACGGCGGATCCAAGCCCTGATAATAACTTGATTCCGCACCGCTCAAGCCGGTGGTTGCATCATCATCACCGCTGTCAATCCAATCTTTTACCGAGTTGACAATCGCCACCGGGTCGCTGTCTTCGTTGAGTTCTTCCGGGCTGCGTATATATCTTAGAAACCGGTCCCATAGCATGATCTGGGGATCGTTGTACTGGCGGCTGTCCGGGAACTTGACCAGAGCATTGACCTGGATCTTGCTCATTTCATCAGTGATGGCAACAGACAGCTTGCCCTGTTCAAAAGGAATTTCCTGGAGCAGTTGGTCGATTTTTTCCGAGTTGGCCCAGTCTTCCCCCAAAGAATCAAAATCGGATTCGGACCTATCTTTTGCCAGCAGGGCCATGGCTACATGAATTCCGGAGGCTGCCATGTAGGAAAGCGTCAGCCGATCCCGTGCAGCAGCTGTGGAAATGACCGCAAAACGCGCCCGGCGGTTATATTCCAGTGCGGCGGCAACCAGAATCGTGGTGACGGAAATCGTAATCAACAGGGCGATGCCGCGGTTGTCTTTGAGTATCTGATTTAATTTCAGCATTCTATTATTCTAATTTCTTGCGGTGAACCGCAAGCCGGACCGTTGTTTCAAAGGCATACGATTCGGTTTCGTTTCCGATTTCAAGCTGAATACCGATGGCTGTCGGCGTTGCATAATCGTTCTGCTGGGAGTCGGAGTCCCACACTTCGGATTCGGCCCCTTCAGCGTCATAATATTTAAATGCCAATGATTTGACATGCAGACACAGCACCGGATCCCCCGCCCGCTCCTCAAACGGTGGGTAGGGATACAGCTGATCTCCCCGTTTCAGCACCAGCTGACCGTCCGGTTTTGCATGGACGTAGTAGACAATTTCAGCAATACCCTGCCGATCGCTTTTATCCACGGCCATATGCGCACTGCTTGTGAATCTTAAAGATGCAAAACCTATGCCACTGATGTCGCTCGTGCTGCCCAGGATGCGGTAGGGATCGGGGGGTGCGTCAAATTCCGGTTTCTTGTAAAACGGAGGCTGCGAGACATAGACGGCATCCAGGTCGAGAATCATGCGGTTGAGGCAATTTTTGGCCATGTCATAATATTTGCCGCTGGTTTCTATGGTACCGGTCGTCGAAAATACGGAGTTAAATGAAGCCATAAGTGTGGTCAGAACGATTCCCAGAATCAAAAATGCCAGCAGAATTTCGATCAGGGTGAAGCCGGGTGCGGGGTGCGGGTTGCGGGGTGCGGGGCACGGCTCACGGGGCACGGCGCACGGCGTAAGGCATATGGTATTGATGTTGTAGATTTGAGGCCTTATAGTTTCTGCCCTCTGTCCTCTGTCCTCTGACATCTGTTTTCTGGTTGCGGGATGAGGGATAAGCGATGCTGGATGCTTGATCCTGGATGCTCGATGCTGAAGATTTGATGCCCGGTATCGGGTGCTCGATATTTTAAACAGATTATTCATATCTTTCCAACTTCCCGCCCTCTCAACTTCCCACCTTCTCAACCTCTTTTATTCTCCACATTCCGAATTCCGCACTCACACTTCCATCTTCCAATCTATTCCCTCAAAAACTCGTATGTCCTGACACTGTAGACGTATTCATTTTCGTTTAAGGAAACCGTCAGATCGATTCTTTTTAAATCCCCGGCAGTTTCGCCCAGCACCTCGGCGGACACGTCGCCGACAGCGACGCTCCAATGGTAGCCGGGAAATTTTTCCCCGAAATCACCTGACTCTCCGGCAATTGTTTCCGACGGATTAGCCTCCAGTTGGGCCAGTTTGCTTTGCGCCAGCATGGGCGCCTGGGTATAAAACCTGTTGGCGGTCGTCATGGTCAGAGTTTGTGCCTGCAACCTGTAAACGCTGACCAGCACAATCGCCATAATGGCCATGGCAATCAGAACCTCAAGCAGCGTGAAGCCGGTTGTTGGATGCCGGGTGCCGGATGCTGGATACGGGATACGGGATACGGGATGCTGGATACGGGATGCTGGATGCTGGATACTGGATACTGGTCTCTGGATGCTGGTTACTTGCTGCTGGTCACAGGCATCCGGTTGCGAGCGATTGATCATCGTTCGACGGCTGCTGATTTTATGTCTCCAGTTCCCTGCCTTTGGCCATTGATCTTTTTTCATATTCGATATATAAGTAATTAATTTATTTAAATATAATTGACACATGTCATCTTGAATTTAATTATCGGAACTATGAACAATAATAAGTTAATTGAAATTAATCTGACCGGCAGCCGGAGTCTATCGACCCATATCCAGAATCAAGCATCAAGCATCAAGCATCCAGTATCCAATATCCGGCATCAGTCTTCAAAACTCGCATATTTTTCGAAAAATTGAACCTCCGAAAGAAACGGCTCGATCAAAAAACTCATGTAGGTGTCGCCTTCCTGCATGTGCACCAGGGCTTTATCGGTATATCCGGCCTTGTAAAAGTTTATGTCTGTTTGGCCGGAATATACTTTGCCTCTGGTCGGATACTCGATATCGATGATTCTGATACCATCCGGCAGGGTATAGCTGTTTAAGACAGCACTCTCGAGATCCTCCTGGGACATGGCCTCATTGCTTTCCCAAACTCGTCCGCTGTCCAGGTCAAAATGGAGGGTGTATTGCTTCTGATCGCGGAGGGCGCTCTCTTTAAGGGCTTGAACTTTGACAATCAACCAGCGGGAGCTTGTTTTGCCGTCATCGAGGAAGGGGTTGTTCTGCAGCCGGGGAAGAGAGAAAAAAAGCATCAGCCCCATGAGGGCGAGCACAACGATCAACTCTATCAGGGTGAATCCTGACTCCCGGAGGAGTAGCCCGTGGTTTGGTGTCCGTCGTCCATTGTTGGAATCTGGATTCGTCATTCTAATTTATGGATACCATGGTTGCAGCCCTTAACGAACGGGCAAATCAACCCAAAAATCTTTAATCTATTTCCCAATTATTTATATCTTTATTTTCGTTCTCACCTCCGGGCACGCCGTCTGCGCCATACGAAATGATGTCAAAATCGCTTTTGAGACCGGGAGACAGATAAATAAATTCATTGCCCCACGGATCCTTGGGGACCCTGCTTTTTTCAAGGTAGCCCCCATCCTTCCATTTTAGGGGTACGTTTCCAGTTTCCGGTCTTTCCACCAGTGCTTGAAGGCCCTGTTCGGTGGTCGGATACATCCCATTGTCAAGTTTGTATAATTTTAGGGCGGTTTCAAGGTTTTGAATGTCCAACTGGGCTTTGACTTGTTTGGCTTGTTCGGGTCGACTCATGATTTTTGGGGCAACCCACATAGCAAGAATCCCAAGAATAACGATGACAACCATCAGCTCAATCAGGGTAAAACCCCGGTTGTCGGATCTTATTTTTTGCAACATAAAGCTATCCCCCGTATTTAATTGAAGAATGAAGATTGACGATTGAAAATTTGAGGAATTTTATCATTTTAATCTGCAACATTCAACTGTACCGGTTTAGTGAATCAATTGGTTCATCTCAAATATCGGCAGACAGATGGATAAAACGATAAACAGGACACACAACCCCATCACCAGAATCATCACCGGTTCCAGATACGATGTCATTCGCAAAATGCTGGTTTCGACCTCGTTATCAAACACATCGGCAATTTTGTTCAGCATGGTTTCCAAGGCGCCGCTTTGTTCTCCGACCTGGATCATCTGAATCGATAATTGGGGGAAAATACCCCTTCCCGACAAGGCCGCGCCCAAACCCAGGCCTTTGCCCACCTCGATGGCAGCTGTTTCGACGGCTTCTGAGATTAAAATATTGCCGGCAATGTTTTTCACAACGTCCAGGGCGATCAGCATCGAAACACCGTTTTCAAGCAGAGAACCCAGGGTGCGGGCAAAGCGCGCAACGGCCAGTTTTTTGGCTGAATTTCCCGCGATCGGTAAGGACAATATGGTTTTATCAATCCAGTAGCGCCCTTTTTCAGTTTTTTTTGCACGGTTGAAAAGGAACCAAATGATCCCGAGAATGATGAAAATACTCCACCAATAGGATTTAAAGGAAGCCCCCAGAAAGATCAGCATCCGGGTCGGTGTCGGAAGAACCTGGTTCATATCGGCAAAAATCGAGGTGAAACTGGGGACGATATAAATTAACAAAACAAATAAAACGATGGTGCCGAAAACCATCATAAATATCGGGTAGGCTAACGCCGTCTGGATTCGGTTCATCAGGGCCTGTTGCTTCTCGGTAATGTCGGCCAGGCGTTCCAGCACGATTTCGAGAGTGCCCGAAGTTTCGCCCGCGCGCACCATGTTGACGTACAGTGATGAAAACGCGCCGGGGTATTTCGCCAGGGCCTGGGCGAAACTGTTGCCCTCCACTATTAAATCCTTGGTCTGAGCCATGATTCTTTTGAAACCGTGGGACTTTGTTTGAGGCACCAGCGCATCGAGGGCGGAGACCAGTGGGAAACCGGCGCTGATTAAGGTTGCCAATTGCCGGGTCATCATGGCAACTTCGACCGGTTTTACCCGGCTGAACCGGCGTGACAGGCTAAAGTTTTTAGACTCCTTTTTGGGTGCCGCCTCCTGGGTCTCTTTAATGGATATCGGAAAAATCCCCGAGGTGCGAAGCTTCTGGCGGGCTGCCATGGCGCCCTCGGCATCGATAATGCCGCTGGTGGTTTTCCCTTTGGCATCCAGGGCGGTGTATTCAAAAACAGGCATGGGTTACCATTTTTTTAAAAGGCATTTAAATTATACACAGCGCCATAATTAACTCTGTACTCGCCTTTTTAGGGTTGATTTTTAAACTACCGTAAAGCGTCAAATTGGCAGAACGCTGTGTATGTAGGCACAATGATTTAGGTCGTTACGAATAGCAACGTCTAACTGGTAATGATATTATTATTCCGGGTTATTATCAACCGAAATTTGATTTGCCCAGCCATTCTCGGTGTAGCGCGAATTAGAATCTTAAATGTAAAGTTTTTCACATTTTTGATAAAAAATTTTCTCGCAAAGCCGCAAAGCGCGCAAAGGTAAAGCATTAATTAAATCTTGGCGTCTTG
>CAYTBC010000148.1:0-11153 GCA_964435765.1 uncultured Desulfosarcina sp. | reverse complement strand
TGGTCCCCGTGAATCGTATAGTCAGGTTTTATTGGCATGAGAAAATGTTCCTCCTTTGAAATTAAAAATACTGCAGATCTTTAGGACCAGGTTGGTGAACCTGCCCGGACCCGCAATGGTTGCAGGATAGTTGGAGTGTTGGAGTAATGCTGACTCAAGTGACTAAACCGGGTTTCGATATCAAGATGAAAATTGAAATTCCCTTAAGTCTGCAAACCACATTTTAATTGGATTTGGTACCCCAACATTCCGATGCCTCCCACAATATATACATAAAATTTGGGTACCAAATTTTATTGCGCATCCTTGGCATAGACGTACTCGTAGTTTACCGGGATGTGAACCGGATCGACGAAGATGGCGTCCGGGCCTCCCAGACGGGCGGCGCGCATGGTAAAGCGCTGCTCATTGAAAATCGGCGCCCAGGGCGCATCATCCATCACCTTGATAAAAATCGAACGCCACAGGTCTTCACGTTCGGCCTTGAGGGCCGGGTCGCTCATGGCGTCGGCCTTGGCGGCCAGAGCGTCGAGTTCTTCGTTGCAATACCAGGCCCAGTTCCAGCCGCCTTTGACCGCCCCCCCGCAGCCCAGAATCGGGCCGTAGAAATTGGAAGGATCCGGAAAATCGGCAATCCAGGCCATACCCCCGGACCAGATCATCGGAGCCTGATCTTCCTCACCGCCGGCGGCAATGACCGTGGATTGTGCCAGGGTTTTGATCTCGGCATTAATGCCGATTTCAGCCAGGTCGCGTTGAATCGCCTGGGCGATGCGCGGGTTGGGGTCGGTATTGTTGGCATACAGCTCGGTCGTAAACCCATCGGCAAAACCGGCTTCCGCCATGAAGGCTTTGGCCTTGACCGGGTCGAAGGGGTAACCCTTGTAATTTTTGTCATAACCGGGCATGGCCGGCGGCAGCGGTTGGTTGGCAGGTACGGCGCGGTTGTTGATGATTTTGCAGATGCGCTGTTTATTGATCGCCATATTGACCGCCTGGCGCACCTTTTTGTTGTCGAAGGGTTTGATGCGAACGTTCATAGAGACATAGCCGGTGTGCAGCTGGCCCCCTTCAATAATCAGGCCGGCGTTCTGGGGGTCGTTTTTTACCTGCAGAAAACGAGCCGGCGGGATGCCGTCTCCCAGAATGTCGACTTCACCGCGCTGCAGGCGCAGCAGGGCCACGGTGGGTTCCTGACCGACTTCAAAAACAATCTTGTCGAGACGGGGCAATCCGGCTTTGTAGTAGTCGGTATTGCGCTCGTAGACCACGTGCTGCCCGAGCTTCCATTCTTTCATCTTAAAGGCGCCGGTGCCGACCGGATGTTTGCCAAAATCCTGTCCGTATTTTTCAACCTCTTCTTTGGGTACGGCAAAGGCAAAGTTGATGGCCATGACGTGCAGAAAGGTAGCGTCCGGACTGGACAGCTCAATTTTGAGCGTATACGGGTCGATGACGGTCATGCCGCTTAATTCGGTGGCTGTGCCCGCCACCATTTCGTCAAACCCCTTGATACTCCAGAAAAACCCCTGCCCGGGGCTTTGGGTTTTGGGGTTTATGGCCCTTTCGATCGAGTATTTCACGTCTTCGGCCGTTAATTTGCGGCCGTTGTGGAATTTTACATCCTCCCGCAATTTGAAAGTGTAAGTTTTGCCGTCGGGGGATATGGTAAAACTCTTGGCCAGATCGGGTTCGAGGTTGTAAGTTCCGGCTTCATAATCCATCAAGCCGTTAAAGAGCGCCTTGATCATGGACCAGTTCTGCCAGTCGTAGCCGATGGCCGGATCCAGGGTGCTGATGTCATCTTTGTAGGTGACGATCATTGACCCCCCCTGTTTGATAGTCTCGGCACCCACCGGCGTCCAGGCACCCAGCGTCAATGACAGACAAACAACCAGCGCAACAAGCAACAATTTTTTTTTCATTTTCTTCCTCCTTTGCTTTAATTTGGCGATCCTGGGAGAATCGCCTGGGGATGTAACCTTCCAGTCATAATTTGGCAAAACTTTAATTAATTAATCCGCCCGGGTCAGCATCAAAATAATTTCATCAGAATTAAAAGGCCAACATTGGGTTATCCGCACCGGATCCATAATTTTCAGGGCGGAGTAATTACCTCAAATAAACCCGCGGATCGATGAATGGGATGACCAGATCGGCCAGCAGATTACCGAGCACAATGCCGACCGCGGCGACCAGGGTAACCCCCATGATAATCGGAATGTCCACCATTTGAATGGCCTGCCATGCCATCTGGCCGATTCCGGGCCAGCCGTAGACCGACTCCACCACCACCGCACCGGCCATGAAAATACCGATATCCAGGCCCACCATGGCGATAACCGGCAGGATCGCATTGCGCAGCGCATGCACCAAAACCACCGCTCTCTCGGTCAGGCCCTTGGAACGGGCGGTGCGGATAAAATCCTGGCGCAGCACATCCACCATGCTGGAGCGCATCATCCGCGAATACCACCCGCCGCCTGAAATGCCAAGGGTCAGCGCCGGCAGAAACAGATGCTTCAACGACCCGTAGCCCCCCAGCGGGAAAATAGGTATGATGTGGGCAAACATATAAAGCAGCAGCAGTCCTAAAACGAACTGGGGCACCGACACCCCGGCAAAGGACAGCGCCATGATCCAGTTGTCCACCGATTTTCCCCGGCGGGTCGCTGCAAAGATTCCGGCCGGCAGACCGATTAAAAGTTCAAAAAAAATGGTACCTGCCATGAGCAGCAGCGTTGCCGGCAGCCGGCTTAGAATCAGTTCGCTGACCTGGGTCTTCTGCTTGTAGGAGCGGCCCAAGTCGCCCTGCACCAGGCGGCTGACGTATTTGATGTACTGCACCGGCAGAGGTTTATCCAGGCCCAGCTCCCTGCGGATGGATTCCACCGTCGCCTGGGTAGCGCTGCGGCCGGCAAGCATCCGCACGGGGTCGGCCGGCATCAGAAACGACAGGCAGAACGTTATCAAGGTGACCCCGAATAGGATGAGAATGGCCTGGCTCATTCTTTTGGCAAGGAAGATCAGCATTATTGCCGCCCTCGCTGGGTGGGGTCCAGCGCATCTCTGAGGGCGTCGCCCACCAGATTAAATGAGAGCGACAGAAGCATGATGGCCGTTCCCGGGAAAAATACCAGCCAGGGGGCATCCAGAAAGTAAGACTGACTCTCGTATATAATGCCGCCCCATGAAGGGGTCGGGGGCCTGACGCCGACGCCGAGAAAAGACAGGGTGGCCTCCAGCAAAACGGTGGTGGCAATACCTAAAGTTCCCCAAACGAGCAGCGTGGGCCACAGATGCGGCACAATGTGAATGAACAGGATTCTCGGCCAGGCCGCGCCGATGGCACCGGCAGCTTCAATGTATTCCCGTTCGACGAGTGCGACGGTCTGGCTGTAGATAACCCGGGCGATTTGGACCCAGTTCACCAGCGCGATAACCAGGGCGACGATCCACAAGCTGGGGCGGAAGATAGCAGCCAATGCAATTGCCAGCAGCAGGGCCGGAAATGCCATCATGAGATCGGTAAACCGCATGATGACCGTTCCCGGAAGCCCCTTGACGTAGCCGGCCACGATGCCTAAAAAAGCGCCGATCAATACGGCGGCACCGTTGGCGGCGATTCCGATGATCAATGACGTTCGGGCACCATACAGCAGCCGCGAAAACAGGCTGCGTCCCAGCAGATCGGTGCCGAGCCAGAAAGTTTTGTTGGGCGGAAGCGGCGCTCCTTCAAGCGTCAATCCATCGAAGAATTGTTTGTTGGGGGGGTGGGGTGCAATCAACGGCGCGAAGATCGCTGCTCCGGCGAACAGCACAATCATCGCAAGGCCGAAAAGTGCCAGTTTGTTTTTCAGCAGCTGATGCAAAACGTACGGCATTTTACAGTATGAGTTCCGATGTTATTTTAATTACGGTAAACCATGACTTCAGAAGCGGTTTTATAACTCCGGCCGGTGTGACCCGGAGTCACGAAACCGCTTCTTTCGATATTCGAGCAGCTCAGGTATATGATTAAAAAAATAAGGGTCAATCGCGTAACAGAAAACATATAGTTAAACGGCTGCTGCCTGTCAAGGAGGAAATCGGTGCATTTTGAAATGCAAAAAGCCGCATCCTTTCAGCTTAACTCCGCTTCAGCAAAACTTGCTTTGATCCGCAGATTACACCCTAACATTGGGGTACATTGACCCCCGTGGCTAAATATATAGCGCCAACGTTTCACCATTCTTCAGATTGACAAGACCTTCCTCGCAGATGCGCAGATAGGGAATCGCGGCCCCGGTCAGCGTGATCAACGTCAGCAAAGGATCGGGGAAGGAAACGCCAAGGCCCGCCACGGCCTGTTTGATTTGCTGAAGCTTTTGCACAATGGTCTCAATCGGCAGATCCGACATGAGTCCAAAAACCGGCAGCGGCAGTTCGGCGGTGATCGTACCGTTTGCACACACCACTGCGCCCCCCTGAAGGGTGCGGATGCGGTTGACAGCGGTGGCCATATCGACGTCGTTGGTCCCAACGGCGATAATGTCGGAGGAGTCCCAGGCCGCACTGCAGGCCAAGGCCCCGGAATTTAAGCCAAACCCCTTGATCAGACCGACCGTCATTTTGCCGGGATTATGGGTGCGGTCGATGGCGGCGACCTTGATCACGTCCTGATTGACATCCGCCTTGAGCTGCCCTGCGGTGATTGGCCACGGCAGCTGAAGTTCAGCGGTAACCAGATCGGTGACCATGTTGATAACCCGCACATTGGCCGCCGCGGTTTCGTGGTCAGTGCTGATGATAAAATCTGATGGTTTCATCTCGCGCGGCAGATTGACACTGTCCAGACTGTCGCGTGTGAATTGGTGCCGGCGCGGGGCGGCGATCAGTTGGCCGTCCCGGACAATTATCTTGCCGTTGCTGATGACGATGCGGGCGTCGATAGTATGCAAATCCGGAATCATCACCAGGTCGGCGAATCGCCCCGGTGCGATGCCGCCGATCATGGAATCCAGCGAAAAATGTTCGGCCACGTTCAAGGTCGCCATCTGGACGGCGGCCACCGGGTCGAAGCCGCAATCAATGGCCTTTTGGAGCACAGACTCCATGTAGCCTTTTTCGATGAGGTCCCGCGGTTCGACACCGTCGGTGGACAGGATCAGGCGCCGCAGATCAATATCGTAATCCTTAATCCGGGCAATCTGTTCCAGATCCCGGCGGATACTGCCTTCGCGAACCAGGATGTGAAGCCCCTGGCGCAATCGTTCCAGGGTCTGTTCGGCATTGATCGGTTCATGGCAGGAGGTGATCCCGCAGGCGACATAGGCTGCCAGCTTTTTATCGCCGGCGCCGGCCGAATGGCCTTCCAGGGTTTTACCGGCCTTAAGGGTTTGCTCATATTGCGGCAATACCTGATCGGGATACTGCAATATGGATTGCCAGTAGCTTTCCCCCAGCCCGAGGATATCGTCCCGCTCCAAAAGCCTGGCCAGATGTTCCTGCCGGATTCCGCGGGCGGCCTTGCTGATGGAGACCACGGCCGGTGCGGTCGCCAGGATTTTTATAGGCTGATTCTGCAGCGATTCCAGAAAGTCGACCACTCCGGCATAACCGCAGACCGGGTAGGGCTCCAGGGTTTCGGTCACCACCGTGGTGGTGCCGCCCGCCATGGCATATTTTAAAAATTCGGCGGCGGTAAACATCCAGGCAATGTGGGTGTGGCCATCGATCAGGCCGGGAATGATGATCCGGCCCCGGGCATCGATGACCTCTGTTTCAGGGCCGATGGCATCGGCGGCGTTTCGGCCGACATAGGCAATCCACTTGCCTTTGACGGTAATCGAACAGTCGTCCAATACTTCGGCGGTATAGACATTTACCACCCGGGCGTTGATAACGGCCAGATCGGCCTTTTCCTCACCTAGAGCCACCTGAATCAGCTGACGGGTTTCCTCGGGAGTTTTGGGCTTCAGAATTCCGGTCACTGTCATTTTGGTGTCATTCCCTTTCTTCTAATAAATGCTTCGCATGCCTGAAAATGAAAGATGAATGGATTCGTTTTTATTAAAAGAAAATTAGACAGGATTTACATGATGGATATGATTTTTTTGCGGTTTCCTGAAGAAACCGTGAAAACGCCAAGCGCCTCGCGGAACTTAGCGAACCAACAATATTCAGCAGGGCACAATGTCATAGCTCTTCCCCTTTAGCTTCAAATGGATGTGCATGCCAATGGCCGAACACTATTTCCGCGAAGCGGATTGACTTTTATTTCTTTCATCCGGAAAGAAATAAAAATATACATCCACAAAATCCTGTAAATCCTGTCCAATTTATAATGATATAAAAAGAGTCCATCCCATATTTGGTCTTTGTAATCTATCAGCTAACCGCCCTTAACCTTTCCGCATACCAACAACTTTACTCAGTCCTCAGTCCTGCTCATCGTTCCCTCCAGCATAGCGCTCCTCAAGAACCGAAGGCTCGATCCTTTGCCATTTAACACACAAACACCTCCACCGGTACTTTGCTGATCAGGCGCGATCCCTTCTCTGTAACTACAGCGACACTTTCCACACCGGCCGTAAATTCGTTTGCGTAGACAAACTTAGGCTCCAGGGCAAAGGTCATGCCCGGCTCCAGTCGATCGGTGCGGTTGCGGGCAATGATATAGGGCTCGATGATTTCCAGACCGATGCCGTGTCCGATAAAAGACACTTTGTGGCCGGGTGCTCCCAGATAGGGCTCGGCCAGACCGAGTTTTGCGGCCAGCTGCACTGAGTCATCGAACAACTCCCCGAGGATAGCGCCCGGTTTGGCTTTTTCAATGATCCGGTCGTGGATTTCGATGGCGGCCCGACAGATCTGCAGGGCCTTGGCGGGCATGGCGTCGATGGCAAACATGCGGGTTTCGTCCATGTGATAGCCGTTTAAGACGGACCCCAAATCCACCATGATGGGTTCGTGGGCGCGAAGCTTTTTGGACCCGGCCCCAACGGGAAAGGCGGCCGAGGTGCCCTCGCCGCTGGCCGGTGAGTCCAGCAGGCCCGGCAGGCTGCCGCTGGGGCCGCTGAGAATGTGCCACGGATAGCCTTCGGTCTGGTAATGCCGCACCCGGATGCGGGCGCCATGTCCCAGTTTGCGGGCAAAAGTTTCAAACATGCCGGCAAATTCCATTTCGGTCAGTCCCGGCCGGATAATCTCTTGCATGTATTCATAGGTGCGATGGGTCATCTCGGCCGTATTTTCCATCTGGGCGATTTCCCAGGCAGTTTTTATCCGCCGCACGGCTAATATCCGGGGAGAGGCGTCCACACATTGTTTGGCTTTAAACAGGCTGCGGTAAAAGTAAAAGTCATTGACCGGCACCACGTCCAGCTCAAAGCCCAGTGTCTGCGGCAGGCGGCCGAACCATTCGGAAATCAAGCCGGGAATATCTTTGATGGATTCAATTTTTAAAATGTTCGTAAGACAGGACTCTTGTTGGGCCCGGGGAAGATACTGCTTGATGAACAGCAGCGGCTCGCCTTCGGCGGGGATGTACATAAAGCCGTTCTGGGAGGTTCCGGAAAAATAAAACAGATCCACCCGCTGGACCACGAAAAGTCCGTCGATGTCTTTTTGCCTGAGTTCATGCTGGATATTGCGGGTACGAGCAGTGATCTCGGATGCCGGTACTTTGAAGGGGTTGGTTAGTTCCATAATTAATCCGCCCTGAAAAATAGCATATCCAGGGTTGCAAAATGGTCCTTGAAAACTCAAAAAAATATTTACGTTTAAGCTCTGGCGGCTTAATTATTTCATGCTGCGCATTTTTTTCGATCAGGGTTTAACATTGATGCAAGCAAGTTGAAAAGAAAAAAATTGAATCCCACCCCAATGGTTGACATTACAGTTGTAATTATTATATAAAATTATGTATTAATTAACGTTTGTCTATCACTATGTAGCGAGGGTGTCTTATGAAAAATGTGCAGATCAGTTTTGATGAAAATTTGCTCAACACGGTAGACAATATCGCGGCCTCTTCCCAACTATCGCGTTCGGCCGTGGTTAGAGAAGCACTTAAGAATTGGATAAGACAGCGGGAGATACTGGCTTTTGAAAACGAGTGGATTAGAAAATTAAAGGAAAATCCTGATGAGATTGCAGATTCGGAAGCCTGGATGGATGCTGAACACTGGGGTGATGTATGAACCGAGGCGATGTGTGGATCATAAAACTGGGCGGCAAGGCCGTTACCCGGCCCGTCGTAGTCCTCACTCGACAAAATGTGATCGAATACTTGAATAAGGTCGTTGTGGCTGAAATCACCACGAAGGGCAAAGGGTATCCCACTGAGGTATTCATCGATCAAAAAGCCAACCTGACCAAACCATCCTTTGTTCAGGCCGACAACATCCATACCGTGCCCAAAAAAAGCCTCGAAAAATATGTTGGGGCCTTGGATTTTGATATTATGTTGGAAATTTCTAAAAAGGTAGTTTTGGCTCTCGAACTGGAAGGAGTTTTGAGTGAAAGCTGACTATCTTTTCATAATTTTTAAAGGACAATTATTTGAGCAATCTCCAGATCCCACCTGCCTCATGAATGGATTGGTGGGAGCGGTTTTCAACCGCGATAAAAAGGCTACTAAGGAGGAACTCGATTTGTTCGCTTACGGCATTCAATAATCCAAGCGCGATTAACTGAAGTTTGGAGATTTATAATGAACATAGCCGCAAATCTGGAAAACACCGCCTACTTCTTTCCCGACCGCTGTGCGATTGTCGATGGGGACCGACAGGTCACCTACCGGCAGTTTAACCTGGAATCGAGCAGGGTCGCCGCTGCTCTGTGCGGCGCCGGACTCAAACCCGGCGAGCATGTGGCTCTGTGTGCGCCCAATTCTTATGGTTGGCTGGTATTTTATTTTGGCGCTATCAAGGCCGGGGCGGTGGCGGTGACATTTTCGCATCAGTTGACCGGTGCAGAACTGGCGCGCATCCTAACCGACTGTCAGCCCAAAATACTGTTTACCACCGATGAGAAACTGGGTGATTTCGGCGGCCTGAATCAAAACCCCTATCTGCAGTTGGTCATCAGTGAGAACGGCGACCTCTCTTTGAACCGTTTCATGGAAAAAGGAACACCGGGTTTTAAAAGCATCGGGCGGGACCGCCACGACACCTGCGCCATACTGTATACCGGAGGAACCACCGGTACTCCCAAAGGCGCGATGCTGAGCCACGCAAATATTCAAACCTCGCTTTTCAACGTGGCCCACTACGAGCGATCCGGCGAAAACGATCGGGCGCTGTGTTTTTTGCCGCTCAATCATGTTTTCGGCCAGATTCACATCACCCACTCGATCGTTTCTTGCGGGGGCGGATTGGTTCTTCAACCCGGCTTTGATCTGGAGCGGGTATTGGATGCCGTCCAGCGGTTTCAGGTCACCAATTTGTATGCCGTTCCCACGATCTATATCCGTTTTCTCAAACTCGAAAATCTGAAAGAAAAAATCAAATCCGTGCGCTACTGTTTT
This sequence comes from uncultured Desulfosarcina sp., assembly GCA_964435765.1. Taxonomy (GTDB): domain Bacteria; phylum Desulfobacterota; class Desulfobacteria; order Desulfobacterales; family JAFDCJ01; genus JAFDCJ01. The sequence goes on along the minus strand of CAYTBC010000148.1, from coordinate 1,642 downwards.
TCGGCCGCCGCCAGCATGGCCGCCGAAGTGGTGCGCGCCTGGAAATCCCGTACCGGTCTGAACATTCATGAATCCTACGGCATGACGGAAAGCGCCTCCATGGTCACCTATAACCACTACCATCGCCATGTGGTCGGGTCGGTCGGCACGCCCGTCAATCTGATTGAGGTGCGGATTCGGGATTTCGACGGCAACCTGCTGGAGCAGGGACAGCGGGGAGAAATCTGCATTCGCGGGCCGAATATTACCAAAGGGTATCTGAACAACCCGGCCGAAACCCATGCTGCCTTTTGGGGCGAATGGTACCGCTCCGGTGACATCGGTCTGTTCGATGAAGACGGCTACCTGTACATCGTGGATCGTCTGAAGGACATGATCATCACCGGCGGTGAAAATGTCTATCCCCGCGAGGTAGAAGAACTGCTTTACACCCGCCCGGAAGTGCAGGAATGCGCGGTGGTGGGGCTGCCGGACCGGGATTGGGGAGAGCGGGTGACCGCCTTTATCGTACCGCATAAGGATCAGCAGATAGATTTGTCACTCCTTAAATCGTTTTTAAAGGATAGCCTGGCGGGTTTTAAGGTGCCCAAAGAATTTTTTGTGGTGGATGAGCTGCCGAAGAACAATGCCGGGAAGCTTTTGAAACGTGAAATCAGAAATAAATATGGTACAATTTAGAAATAGGGTATTCACCCATGCAGCAAACTCTCAACAGCTTTTTTAAGTGGAACTAGATCTTCTTGAATGGTGTCCCAGACAGTTTCCAAGTCTATGCCAAAATAGTCATGAATAAGCTTATCTCTCATTCCGCTGATTTCCTGCCAGGGAATACCCGGATAATTATTCCTTGATTGCTCTGGTATTTTCTTAGCCGCTTCTCCAATGACTTCCAAACATCTAATGACTGCATATTGGGTCTTTTTGTCTGTTTTAAAATCCTCATAATCCATGCCTTCGATAAAAACATCAATATCTTTTATGTTTTCCAAGATGTCAATTAAGTAGTCTTTGACAATTCTGCCTTTTTTCTCTTCAGACATATTGGACCTCTTGAAGTATTCTTTTCCCAATGTTTGGTTTCAATGCCTTTTTTGTGACCATGTCAACTTTGACACCCAGTAGCTGAGAAAGATGATTTTCAAGTCTGATAAATTTAACAAAACCCATGGGTCTTCGGACCTCTACCAAAAGATCGAGATCACTGTCTGTATTTTGTTCTCCTCTGCCATACGAACCGAAAATTCCTATTGAGATTAGGCCATACTTCTCATTAAGTTCGATTTTATTTTTTTTTATTATTTTTTCAATTTCATCGATTGTTTTCATATTTTTGCTTTACTGTTTCCATAGATTTTGTTCCTTAGGTATGTGATTTTGAAGAAACATATCAGTATCAAAGAAACTTGTAAATACTTTGAAACAAGGATACGATTTCGTACAAATTATCTTAATGTTGCATAAATCTGTATAACTATTAAAGGGGGATAGACACAAGACCATTGCTTTCGCGATGTAGATGCTGGATTCTCGATACTTGATGCTGGATATTTAATTAGACACCGACAATGAGATCCGGAAACATCCAGTATCCAGCTTGCCGGGCCGAAGCTCTGAAAGAGCGAAGACTGGAAACCAGTATCCA
>CAYTBC010000147.1:0-11285 GCA_964435765.1 uncultured Desulfosarcina sp. | reverse complement strand
TATCCAAAACTGATAATGCTATTTTTCAGGGCGGAGTAATTATTCAATCTTCAATTATTTAAGGCCTCCCTTAAACTCCGCTTTGCGTTTTTCGAGAAAAGCGGTGGTGCCTTCTTTGGCATCCGGACTGGCATAACACATAGAAAATGCGTCAATTTCAATGCTGCAGCCGCTGGCGAGGTCCACATTCATCCCGTTGTTAATTGCCAATTTGGCTTCTCTGAGGGAAACCCTGCCTTTGGATGCAATGGCGCCGGCAATTTTTCCAACCTCTTCCAGCAGCGTTCCCTGGGGGACAACCTTGTTGACCAGTCCAATCTGAAGAGCTTCTTCGGCAGTCATCATTTTGCCGGTAAAGATCATTTCCTTTGCCATATTGGCACCGATCAGGCGCGGCAGTCTCTGAGTGCCTCCGAACCCCGGGATAACACCCAGATTAATCTCGGGTTGGCCGAATTTGGCGTTGTCCGATGCATAGATAAAATCGCAGGCTATGGCAATTTCGGTACCCCCCCCCAAAGCAAATCCGTTAACGGCAGCAATCACTGCAATCGGCAATTGCTGCAGTTTGGCGATAATGTTGTGACCGCTTCTGGCAAAGGCCTTGGCCTTGAGCGAATCAAATGTGGCCAGTTCAGAAATGTCGGCGCCGGCCACAAATGATTTGTCCCCGGCTCCGGTAAGGATGAGCACCCGAATATTCTCATCGGCCGCAATGGTGTCCAGAGCCTGGTCCAATTCCGCCAACAGAGCGGCATTCAGGGCATTCAACGCCTTGGGCCGGTTAAAGGTGATGGTTGCAATTCTTTCTTTCACGTCAAAAATGATGTTTGCGTATGCCATTTTACCCTCCGTCGTAATTGATAGATTTAACGATTGTTGTTCGATAAAGCATCAATGGCTTTTTGTCAAATTGAAAACCTGTGGTAGTTTGTTGTGTGTTGTGTGTTGTGGGTTGTCTGTTGGGTGTTGCGGGTTGTGCGTTGGGTGTTGTCCCATAGGCAACAAATAACCCACCACATCCAACTTACCACATCCAACAAACAACTTACATTTTTTTCACTTTCTCTCCCCGGAAGCAGCCAGGTAAATCGCCGATAATATGAACAGCCCGCCGGCAAATTTCAGCCAGGTTAAGCCCTCGTTGAATATGAGGTAAGCCAGCAGCGTACTGCCGATGGGTTCGCCCATCAAGGCAATGGCGACAAAGCCGGTGCTGAACCATTTCAGGGCCCAGTTGTAGCTTGAGTGACCAAGGATTTGAGATACCAGGGCCATGGCCCAGAATGCGGCAACCGTTTGACTGCTGTACCCGGTAATCGGCAGGTTTAGAACCAGCACCATTATCCATAGAATAACCGCCGCACTGCCGTAGCAAACCGTCACGTAAGCAAGCAGCGAAAGTTTTCTGCGCAGGCTGCGCCCGATCAGCAGATAAACGGCGGCGAACACAGCGCCGACAAGGGCCAGTAGATCTCCCCAAAGTGCCTGGCCGCCACTTGCAAAATCGCCGAAACCGATAATGGTACCGCCGACAACGCTGAGAGCAATACTGATGACGGTTGCCCGTTTCAGGCGATCATGGGTGATCAACGGTGTCATAATTCCCACCCACAGCGGAATGGTATTAACCAAGACGACACTGTTGGCGACCGCCGTATGATCCAGAGAGGATATCCAGGCGGCAAAATGCATCGCCAAAAAAAATCCCGATAACGCTGCAAGTTTAAGGTCCGCAAGAGACAGGCGCTGCAGCTCATCTTTGGCCTTCCAGCCGGCCAGCGGAATTAATATCAGGGCTGCCAACCCCACCCGGTAGGCGGCGGTGACCAGCGCCGGTGCATCCGCAAGTCGGGCGAAGATTGCGCCGGTGGACACGCCGATGATGCCGCCGATCAGCACCATATATGGGTTAAACGGAATTTCAGACGCTTCGGGTTTGAACATTTTGATAACCACCGACCTGTTTGCTAAACACAAGATGATTCTTTTAGAGGAATAAAGGGGATGTTGTCAAATGAAAGAAAGGCGATGGGGCTGGAACGCTTGAAAGCGTGAAAGCTTGGAGGCAATAAAAATTGATTACGAATTGAAGTCCATCCGGAGGCAGGAACGGATAACCCGCCTGCAATTGGCATTTGATCGTTTTCGGAAATTCACCGTGCCTTCCAGCCTTCTGGCCTCCAGCTTCCCGGCCTTCTTATCCGTTCGTCCCTCCACCCGGCGGTTCCTTGAAAAAGGCGGTGGGAGAGGTTTCCTTGATGTAGGTTTTGATTCCTTGGATAATGGCGTCGCATATGCGTTCCTGGAAACTCGGATTGATCAGGCGTTTGCATTCCCTTGGATTGCTGATGAAAGACGTTTCAACCAATATAGCCGGCATCTGAGCCCCGAGAAGAACATAAAAGGGCGCCTGCTTAACCCCTTTGTCTTTAATGCGGCCATAACGTTTGCTCTTCAGATGGCTTACCAGGGATCCTTGGACATAGCCGGCCAGGCGGCTGGACTCGTTGATTTTAGCATTTTGCATCAGGTCATAAAGGATGGTCTGAAGGTCGCTGATATTTTTCGTGGAGGTTGCATTTTCCATTGCCGCCACGCGAATGGCATCATCGTCCGTGGCCAGATTTAAAAAATAGGTCTCGATGCCGTAGGCGCGATGGTCTTTATGCGAATTGGTGTGCACGGAAATAAATAAATCGGCGTTCTTGGTATTGGCGATGGCCGTGCGCTCTTCCAACGTCAGGAAGGTATCGCTGTCCCGAGTCAGGAAAACTTCGCATTTTAATTCCTGACGAATTTTTTTGGCCAGCCGGCGGGATATTTGCAGAACGACATCTTTTTCGTGAACTCCTTTCAAATATCCGGGTGCCCCGTAATCATGGCCGCCATGGCCCGGATCGATAATGATCCGGCTGACACCAAGGGCAAGCTGCTTGGCCAGCGCACCGGCCGGAAGCGGGCCGTTTTTGCGGGATGTCACCATCGGGGTATTTGGCGGAGAAGATTCGCCGCCCCCAGTACCCCAGACATCGATCACAATGCGAAACGGATCCCTCAGTGAAAAAATTTTATAGGTCTCAAAAGATTTGATGTCGACCACGACCCTGACCGAATCCTGGGTATACTGACCGGCGCGGGCATTGATCAGGAGGTCGTCATTGATCGGGATTTTCTTTTTGATGTTTTCTCCCAGCCGGCATTTTTTTAAATCAACGTAAAGTCGCTGGGGTTTATTGAGGGTCGGGTCTTTTTTCAAAAGATTATGATTAAACGCTGTGTCCCGGCTGGCGTCGATGACAACCCGCGTGTAATTCGGGTTCGACCAGAAACGTAAATTGTCAACCGTTCCCATGCCTTCGATAGGATCGCCCACCTCCGGGGAGTCGCCGGCCGGATTGGATGACGACGTTTCCGCATCGCCGTTGATCATTTTTGCAAGATCTTCATCTTTCAGCGTTGAATTTTGTTTCACCCATTGCGGCATGGCATCGATGAGCAGCGCAGCCTTAACCTTATAGCGGCTGTCTGGAAACTTGTTGATAACCCGTTCATACATCGTATGGGCTGCCCGCAAATCAGATTTGCGATGGGAGTGTTCATAGAGGTCGGCATACAGCTTTCCGGTCATAAAAAGGGCGTCTGCCGCCCTGGGGCCGCCGGAGTTTTGCCGGTAATCGGCATAGAATTTATCGATGCACCGCATCCAATTATGACGGTACTTCATTTCACCGGCGCTTTGCCGCAGGTCGTTGTAACAGGCTTCAGCGTCCTGATCGTCATCGCCGGTTGAAGTTGCGTTTGCAGGTGCAGTATTGTTTACAACAGACTTTTTCTTCGCAGTCCGCGATTCGGCCAGGCTGCGCAGTGCCCCGGCGGCCTTGCTCCGGTAAGCGCTGCTGGGAAACCGTTTGATGATTCGCTCATAAGCATCACGGGCTTCCTGTCGGTCCGATTCTTTCCATGAACGTTTCGCCAGCTCCTCGTAGAGATTGCCGGACATATAAAGTCCGGCAGGTGCCCAGGGACCATCGGGGTCCAGGCGGTAAACCTGCTGAAACTTTTCAATGCACTTCAGCCAGTTTTCGCGGTATTTCATCTTCGTCGGGGAGTTGCCCAGTTTTTTGTAGCAGGATTCAGCTTCAAAATAAGCCCGTTTGGCCGTAGCGGCCGCAGATGATACGCTTAAAAAAAAGGGGGCCCAGATAATGATGAACAGCGCAAGTGATATATGAGCTTTTTGGTAAGGCATTTTAAAATCGTGTGGTCGTTTTTTCAACGTTTTACGCCATCATACCAGATTTAACTGAAAGTTCCAAACCGATAGTATTATGTTCCCCTCCCCTTCGCATCTTGCTGCAGTTCATTTAAAAAAATCAAGGCTTCAAGGGGCGTCATTCTGGAGATATCCGTCTGATTTAATTTCTCGATGACATTGTTTTCAGTTTTGCGAAAGAGATCCAGCTGCACCGGCCCCTTCCTGGGGCTTTCATCGGCACTTCCCAGGCAGGCGGTTCCGCCGCCGGCGTATTCGCCCTGTTCGATGCGGAATAGAATCTTTTTGGCCCGCTTAATAACCCGATCCGGGATTCCGGCAAGCCGGGCCACCTGGATGCCGTAGCTTCGGTTTGTTCCGCCTTCCACCAGCTTTCTTAAAAAAATAATCTCATCATTCCACTCTTTGACCGCAATGTTGAAGTTTTTGACCCGCGGCAGGGTATGGGCCAATTCCGTCAATTCATGGTAGTGGGTTGCAAACAGCGTTTTAACCCCTTTGCCTCTCAGATCGTGCAGGTACTCCGCCACGGCCCAGGCAATACTGAGACCGTCAAAAGTGCTGGTTCCCCGACCGATCTCGTCCATGATGACCAGGCTCTTGTGGGTCGCGTTATTGAGAATGTTGGCGGTTTCCTCCATTTCTACCATAAACGTGCTCTGCCCATGGGAAAGATTGTCCAAGGCGCCTACCCGGGTAAAAATTCTGTCGGTGATGCTGATCGTTGCCTTGGCTGCCGGAATAAAAGAGCCCATCTGGGCCATCACCACCACCAGGGCCACCTGCCGCAGTACGGTTGATTTGCCGGCCATATTCGGTCCTGTAATGATCATCACCTGGGTGTCTTGATTGTCCATCTTGATCGTATTCGGGACAAAGCGTTCTCCGGTAATCATTTTTTCCACCACCGGATGGCGACCGTCTTCGATGGCCATGCTTCCGTTGGTGGTCATGACGGGCCGACAATAGCTATTTTGGTCGGCGATTTCGGCCAAATTCGACAGGCAGTCCACGCGGGCCAAAAAACGGGCCGCCTGCTGAATGAACCGGTTGTTTTTGGCCACTTCGTCGCGAATTTCGTTAAACAACTCATATTCCAACGCCGCCCTGCGATCCTCCGCTCCGAAAACTTTCATTTCAAACGATTTGAGCTCATCGGTAATATAGCGCTCGGCATTGACGAGGGTCTGTTTGCGGACATAATGCGGCGGCACGGAAGCAGCGCGGCTCTTGGGCACTTCGATGTAGTAGCCGAACACCTTGTTGTACCTGACTTTAAGGGTGTTGATATCCGTGGCTTCTTTTTCGCGGACTTCCAGTTGGGCCAGCCAGCCCTTGCCGTCCCGGCTTATCTGCACCAGTTCGTCCAGTTCACTGTTGTAGCCGGTTTTGATGATCCCGCCCTCGTTGATGGTGGGCGGGGCGTCCTCGCGAATCGAGCGCTCGATGACATCCGCCAGGTCATTGAGTCGCTCGAGGTTCTCCGGTGGATGGTACAATTCGGTTTCCAACCCTGAGAACAGCAGCCACATTTCCGGCAGCATCATCAACGATCTTTTCAAAGCGACCAGATCCCTGCCGGTTGCGTGCCCCATTACAATTTTGCTCCCGATCCGTTCCATGTCGGAAATCGACTTGAGCTTCTCGCGGATGCTGCGCCGAACATGAACGCCGGCTTTTAATTCTTCCACGGCATCGTGTCTTGATCCAATATCAGCGAGATCGACCAGAGGATAACACATCCAGTTGGCCAGCATGCGCGCACCCATGGGCGTGATGGTGCGATCGAGGACGCCCAGCAGCGTTGCCCGCCGTGTTCCGCTTCGGATATTTTTTGATAATTCCAGGTTCTGCCGGCTTAGCTCGTCGATCAGCAGGTATCTTTCCAGCCAGTAGGTTTCGAGGCTGGTTAAATGCACTAATTTTTTTTTTTGGGTTTCGCTGACATAATAGATCACCGCGCCGGCGGCACAGATGCCAGCTTTTAAATTTTCACAACCAAAACCCTCAAGCGTAAGGGTTTTAAATTGATCGGTGAGCAGGCCATAACCTTTTTTGTGCTCAAACGCCTGGCTGTCCAGGTAAGAGGTGGCGATCTCCGCCAGCAACCCTTTCACCGGTAAATAGGCCGGGTCATTTTTAGCGGATTCCGGCAGGAGCACCTCGCTGGGGGAAATCCGTCTGATTTCCTCGAAAATAGCAGCCGTGTCTTTTGATTCGGTCACTCGGAAAGTGCCGGTGGAAATGTCCAGACAGGCCAAGCCGCTGAAATCGCCGGCGCGGGCGACCGCGAGAACATAATTATTGGTGCGCTCATCGAGCAATTCGTTTTCAATGACCATACCGGGTGTGATCACCCGCACGACATCCCTTTTGACAAGGCCTTTGGCCTGGGACGGGTCTTCGATCTGGTCGCAGACGGCAACCTTGTAGCCGTTGTCGATCAAACGGGCGATATAGCTCGGGGCGGCGCGATGGGGAACACCGCACATTGGAACCGGAGAATCGTCGTTCTTGTTGCGCGAAGTTAAGGTGATCTCCAGAACGCGGGAGGCCACCTGGGCATCCTCAAAGAACATTTCGTAGAAGTCACCCATCCGGTAGAACAGGATCGCATCCGGATACTGCTCCTTGATGGACAGGTACTGTGTTATCATCGGAGTTGATTTAGGAGGGCTCATAGATTTTTGGGGGAACTAAACACAGATAAACTAAGGCTTTGACGGGACGGCAGATACACCCAGATCGATACTTTCAAGAACGTCCGCTAACCCTAAAATTACTCTTTTATGGTCCATATTTCCGTTATATTTCTTGGTAGTGAGGCGCTTAAAGAAAGTTTAATTCTTTTCGTTCGAATCTTCCTCTGAATTTTGATCGTTGAGCTCAGCGGCCCGGTCTGCCGTGGAATATTTGATCGTTTTATCAGCATCAACAAGGCTTTCACCGGCGCTTTCATCGTCAATCTTCTGCGTTGCGTCCATTTCTATTTTGGTTGCGGCCGGCAGATTTTCGGCCGGAGTTTCAACGCCTTTTAGGGTATTTATTTCACGCCGCAACTCGGTCATTTCTTGATTGCAGGATGTGATGGTGGCGTTTAGTTTTTTGATTGTGCGGTTGGCTTTGAAACGCTTTGCAAAACTAAACAGGTAGGCAATAAAAAGACCCAAAAAAAAGAAAATCAAAACCATGACGGCATTGGGCATTTCCGGCGATTGATACTCCTCGAAAATTACCGGGTTGAACCGAAAAGACTGCTTGGCCAGAAAGAATGTCTGGTTTTGAAAAACAACCAGTGCAATGAATCCGAAAATGATTGCCCAGATTATCAGGGTGCCTTTCTTCATAGAGTTCTCCATTAAGCCTTCAGGTTTAAATTGAGGGTTTCAAAATGCGGTTTTAAATTTTCATACGTGGCCTTGATATGCTCGGGAATAACCCTGACGTCTGCAAAAACGGTCAAAGCATTGGTATCACCGAACCATCTGGGAACGATGTGAAAATGCAGATGTTCTTCAACCCCTGCCCCGGCAACCTTGCCCAGATTGAGCCCGACATTAAAACCGTCGGGGCTCATAACCTTTTTCAGGATGTCCACCGACCGTTCCACCGTGGCCAGCAGTTCACCCATCTGGCGCTTGCCGAGTTGATCCAGTGCGGACAGGTGCTGGACCGGTGCAACCAGAAGATGACCATTGATATAGGGAAACTTGTTCATCATCACCATCGTATCATTTCCCTTGTAGAGCGTCAGATCATCATTTTTTAACAGCCCGTCACAGAACACGCATACATCTTCTTTATCGGCCAGGATGTATTCCATCCGCCACGGGGCCCACATGGTTTTCATATTCCGGCAACCTTTCCATTATCCAAATTCGATGGATCGGTTTGACTATCGGTTGATCCAATTCTTACCTGAAACCTTTTCCTGGTTACCACCCAACTTACGCTTTTTAAACAGAAAACTCAACCCTTTTTTCTTCCAAGAGCAACGACCTCCAGATCGCCCCACATCCCCATTTTATCACCGACAATTACGACTATTCCTCTGATATGATTAATTTTGCAGCCGGTACAGACAGCGTGATTAATATCGGCCGGCGACCGGACCCGATTGCCGATGGACGTTGCCGCCGCATCTGCAATCGCGCAGGAAGCGGCAACCACGCAGACGGCATCTGCCCTGCCAAAACTCAGTGAGTGCCCCACGGTTCCCGAGGATGTACAAACAGCCGCCGGCATTCGCTCAGGGCGCACCCGAATACCGATCCGCATACTCAAGGGCGATCGGCCGGCAAAAATACCCGCCGTCACCGGCCTATCGGTTTTTATAAATATATCGCCGCCGTTTTCAACAATAATCTGATCCGTATGGTTCAAAAGCCCAAGTCCCACAGACTCGGCCATGGCACCGGCAACGGCAGCCATGGGCCCCACACCCGCATTGGTCCCGGCTTTTATCATGTCTGAGATAATGTTCGGCGCGGGTCCTTCAAGCTGCCACGGATTGAGCGTCGTCATAAAATCCGGATGGGCTTTGATATAGGCTTCCAGATAACCGCGGTGTTCCAGCACCAGTTCTCTGGTTTCCGCCGCCATTTTTCTTGCGGCATGCACCTGCAGATCGGTTTCTTTTACGACGACGTTAAATGTCCGCAGATTTTCAGAATGAACCAGATTTCGGTAAGTTCGTTCCTGGTACATGATGTTCAATCTAACTATGCATCTATATTTGGATCCACAAAGAGAGTATTGGCAATGCAGTGCCCTTATCGACTTGGCATAATGGAGTATGGGAGTGTTGGAGTATTGGAGCCGATTCTGATCTGATTCTTTTTTTTCATTACTCCATAACTCCAGTACTCCACCATTCCAACACTATCGGAAGAAGCACGACGGATTTTGTACTTAAAAATTGCGGCAGCGGCTTATACCGTCTGAATTTTCGGCCGCATGGATTCGGGGCACTGATCCAGAAAGTATTGATCGGTCATCCCGGAAATAAAGTCGCGGACAATCTCAGCCGGATGGTGCTGTTCGATGTATTCCGGTGTCATATCCCTGAGAAATTGACGGAAGATTACGGACGATTTCCGTTGTTTCAACAGATCATCCAGATAAGTTTCGAAAAGCATTTCGAACAGCTTTTTAATGCGGTCGGTGTGCTGCTTAATCTTGGGGTTCAGGTAGATGCATTCCAGATTAAAGGCCCTGAGCCGCTTCAGGGCTTCGGATACCTCCAGGCTAAATGCGATGTAAGGTTTTGGATAACTGTTGAGGATAATATCCGTAACCAGATTAAAAACGATGGTCCCGTTGGTGTCCCCCAGAACGTCGACACTGTCCGCAGGCAAATCAGAGCGCCGGATGAGTTTCAGGCGGATGGCGTCCTCGATGTCCCGTCCGACATAGCTGACCGTATCGGCCATGCGAACCAGGCAGCCCTCAAGGGTCATCGGGACCAAAGAGACGGCCGGATTCGCTCTTTTCGCAGCGATCTGTGCATCCATCCGGTCAAATGATTTACCGGTTGCCGACATCAATCGTTCGCTGTGAATTTCACCGTTGTGACATAGAATACCGTCCAATGTCTGGAGACATAAATTCCAGCCTTTGCCTTTGCGCTCGACCTTGTCCAAAAATTGCACACTTTGCAGATTGTGGAGAAAGTATCCGATTCCGTTGTTCTGGCAAATTACGTTCAGAAAACGCTCGCCGTCATGGCCGAAGGGCGCGTGACCGATATCATGCCCCAGGGCGATGGCCTCGATCAAATCTTCGTTAAGCCTTAGAAAACGGCCGATGGTCCGGGCGATTTTTGAAACCAGCTGCACATGCAAAACGCGGTGGGTAATGTGGTCGTTTTTCACCAGGTAAAACACCTGGGTTTTATCAATGTAGCGGGCATACGCCAGGGAATGCAAAACCCGGTCTACATCTACGGAAAAGGCCTGCCGGTAGCCGGCATCAAGCTGCTCATCAGGAAAGCGCCGGACTCCCTGGGCGTTGCGCGCAGCCAGGGGCGACAGCACATCGGTTTCCTGCCGATTCAATAAAATTTTCAGCTCAACCAGGGACTTTGCTTTTTCAAATTTCTTCATTTTCGATCATATTTTCAATTAATTTAATGTAGTCGATCCCGGCTTTGCGGAAACCTTCCTTGCCGTATTTCATATTGGCTTCAAGCACATAAAAATTGCCTTCGTGCTGACAGATATCGATGCCGACATCGTCCCAACGGCATAAGTGTGCGGTGAGCCGTGCCAGATAGAGCGCTTTCTGCGGTACGGCATCCAGCCGGATGCTGCCGCCGACCGCAAAATTACAGCGAAATTCATTTTCGGAGGCAACCCGCCAATAGCTGTGGACAACCCGATCGCCGACGATCACCACTCTGATATCACGATCCAACGGAAGATACTGCTGAATGTAAGCCACCTCCGTGAGCTCAAGATAATTCTGAAGATCATCTCTTTGCCGGATGAGGAAGACGCCGCGTCCCATGGCGGAGCCCCGCGGAATTTTCGCAACAAATGGGAACGAAAAATGATCCATGATGGTGCTTTTCTGGCGTTTTCCATAAAACACCCGGGTGCGCGGGTGAGGTAGGCCGAGCATCTCGAATAGGGCCGTCTGTTTGATTTTGTCCTGCACACATTTATAGGTGTGGTAACTGGGAAAGGTGCGCTTGCCCATGGCGTCGAATAGATCTGCGTAGAAAGGAGACGGGTAATATATCTTCTTGGCTTTACGGATCAATTCGGCCTCACGGCGGCTGTAGTCTGAAAAATTGGATCGAACGCCCAGGGTGGTCACATTTTTGCAGTCCCTGAGGCGCGCTTCCAGGGCGATGGCTTTAGTGGGTTCGATCATGGCTCCTGTCATACATTAGGGTAGATACGCACACCCAAATTCAGTGCATTAAAATTATCGTAAGTTGTTGCTTGTCCGTTGCAAATTATCTGCCCAAGGGATAGGATTGTTTTGCGCCCTGCCCCGGCGGTTA
>CAYTBC010000146.1:0-11408 GCA_964435765.1 uncultured Desulfosarcina sp. | reverse complement strand
TGGTCATGTGCTCTTCGGCCAATTTTTTCATGACTTTGTTGACCTCGCCGATCAGTTCGGGGTCCAGGGCCGAGGTCACCTCATCGAAAAGCATCACTTTGGGTTCCATGGCCAGGGCTCGCGCAATGGCCACACGCTGTTTCTGCCCGCCGGACAGCTGGGCCGGGTAGAAATTGACTTTATCGATGAGGTCCACCTTTTTCAGCAGTCGGCGGGCAGCTTCCTCGGCTGCTTTGCGCGGTAGCTTTTTAAGCAGCATAGGTGCCATGGTGATATTTCCCATGACCGTCATGTGCGGAAAAAGATTGAAATGCTGGAAGACCATGCCCAGGTCCTGGCGAATTTGGTTGATATGCTTTTCGAACTTGCGGCCTTTCAGGGGCAGGGTGACTTGGACATCTTCAATCCAGATTTCGCCTTCATCGACGGTCTCAAGATGGTTGATGGCGCGCAGCAGCGTGCTTTTGCCGGACCCGCTGGGGCCGATAATCACCAGAATTTTACCCCTCAGAACCTCCAGGTTGATCCCCTTTAAAACCTCGTTGTCACCAAATCGCTTGCGAACGTTAACGAGTCTGACCATAGCTCCTCCACCGCTATCGGTACAATGCGGTTTTCATCTCGACGCGATTGAGACCCAGCTCGAGACAGTAGTTAACAATGTAATAGATGGCCCCGGCGGCGATATAGAATTCAAACGGTCGAAATGTATCGGAAATGGCGCGCTGGGCTGATAGGGTCAGCTCCGGGACGGTGATGATCGATACCAGGGCCGATTCCTTCAGCAGGGCAATCAGATTGTTGCCCAACGCCGGGGCAACATTGCTCAGGGCCTGGGGAACGATGACTTTGCGCATGGTCTGGCCGCGGCTCAAACCCAGGCTGCGCGACGCTTCGTGCTGGCCGCTTTCGATGGCAACGATGCCGGTGCGCATTACGTCGGCGTTGTACACGGCATAGTGAAGTCCCAGGCCGATGATCCCCGAAGTCATCGGACTGAGATAAATGCCGATCTGGGGCAGACCGAAATAAATCAGAAACAGCTGCAGCAGCAGGGGCGTACCGCGAAAAATCCAAAGAAAAAACCTTGTCACCGAACGCACCGCCCGGTTGCGGCTGATGCTGGCCACCGCCAGCGGCACACCGCCCACAAGGCTGAACGCAATCGAGCAGGCGCTCAGCAGGCAGGTCCACATCAGCCCTTGCAGCAGCATCGGGTAGTATTCCCCCAGAACGCTAAAATCCAATCCCGTCATGTGTTTTCACCTTCCAGCTGATGGGGAGATCCGGTTTATACTTGACCAGAATAATGTGACCACAATCTTATATCCTGCTTAGATTAAGCAAAAAACTCTGTGTCTAATTCTGGCAACCTGGAGTGGTGGCGTGATGGAGTGATGGAAAAAAATCCAGTACTCCAGCACTCCAAAACTCCACTACTCCGCTTTATATCAGACAACATCGTTGTATTCGCCCGCTATTCCAACTGATCCCGATTTATGTGTGGGACACCCATCAAACCGACTTTCAAAGCGCCAGGACATACCTCTGGTCCACCTTCTGGATGAAGAAAGAAGCGATGCTGACGATCACCAGATAAAACATCGCCGCCAGCATGAACATTTCAAATGGCCGATAGGTGGAGCCGATAAAGCGGTGGGCGGTATACGTCAGCTCCACGACCGAGATGGCCGATACCAGCGAAGAGCCTTTGATCAGGGCGATCGTGTTGACGCCCAGGGGCCGGATCATCAACCGGGCGGCCTGGGGCAAAATGACCTTGATCAGGGTCTGGCTTTTGCTCAAACCCAGGGAGCGGGAGGCTTCGGTTTGCCCGCGGTCAACCGCCAGAATGGCACCCCGGATGGATTCGCTCATATACGCCCCGATGTTGATCCCCAGCCCCAAAACCGCGGCCGGAAAGGGTTCCAGCTGCAGCCCGATCTGGGGACCGCCGAAATAGATCACAAACAGTTGAATCAGGCAGGGCGTTCCGCGGAAAACGCTCACATAAATCCGGGCGGGAATCTGCAGCCAGGGGCTGGGCGACAGCTTGCAAAGCGCTCCGGCCAATCCCAGGCAAAGTCCCAGGCACACGGACAAAAGTGATACTTCCACCGTGACCCAGGCCGCCTGAGCGAAATAGACAAATACACGCTCAATCAGTCCGTAGTCCACAAGCGCTCCTCAATGATGGTCCTGGCGGGGTTTAAGCTGAATTTGACGAATTTCCTTGACGAGCCCAATCGTTTCCCGCACGGCGGCATCGAAAAAAATTTTGCCCCGGTCGGCGTCGGCGACCGTGGGATCTCCCATGGTGCCGTCATCGGTTTGGGCCGACCACCACTGCATGGCCATGGCTTTGGCGCCGCCGGCCAGATCAAGACACAGGTAGCGGTTGCCCTCGTCATGCACAATGGCCTCACGGGCCTTGTCCAGCTGAACATGCCGGGGATCAAAGTACAGATAGATGGATGTCTCCAGTTCACCGGCATGGGCCATGCCGCCGGTGCGGGAGCGCCGTTCGGCCTGCAGTGTTTCCGGCATTAGATTCCAGTAGGAGGCCGATACGCACAAACATCCGGCTGCGATGACGGTTTTGCGGGCGGCCAGATCCAGCACTGGATGATTGGAGCCGT
The DNA here is from genome assembly GCA_964435765.1 of uncultured Desulfosarcina sp. GTDB lineage: Bacteria > Desulfobacterota > Desulfobacteria > Desulfobacterales > JAFDCJ01 > JAFDCJ01. The sequence goes on along the minus strand of CAYTBC010000146.1, from coordinate 8,769 downwards.
GGCCGTTTAAGATCAGTATCCGGCGAAACCCGTGATGCGCCAGGGATTGGGCGACATCAACCACAAAATTCATCAGGGTTTCGGGCTGGATATAAATCACACCGGGAAAATCCTTATGGTGCTCGTTAAACCCGAAAGGGATGGTCGGCAGAAGCAGCGATTCTGCGGGGATCGAAGCGGCCACCGCCTCGGCCAGGCGCGAAACGATCAGGTTGTCCGTATCCAGCGGCAGGTGCGGTCCGTGATCTTCCATGGCACCCACCGGTAGAATAACGACCCGCTCCTTGTCGGCGGCCTTGATTTCCGGCCAGGTAAATTTTCCATACAAACTTTTCATAATTTCAGCACTCCTGGATGATACGGCTCGCACCGGCAGGATGTCGGGGCGGTAAGGCATTAGCGCTAAATTATCTCGTAACGAAAACCTTAATTAATTCTTCGGTTTCCTCTAAACTGTCATATGTCTGTTTCTTCATCTTTTTCAATTCAAACTTCGATGTTGGAAGTTCGATGTTCGATGTTCATTTTTTCAGTTCCTCCCCCCATAATAACAACTTAGCACTTTTGAGGCGGTAAGGAGGGGTTGCCGTTTTTTTTTTGCTTATTTGCGGAACGAACGCTACACTTGCGCACGTCAACACCCCGGTTTTTGGGCAAGTGACCGCCTTGACCCAGTCTGCCGGGTTAGCGGATGTCGTAACCGATCCATTCATCGGAAATCTTGGCGTAAGTCCCGTCGGCCATCATGTCGTCCAGTGCTTTTTGCATGGCCGCCTTGAGCTCGGGGTTGTTCTTGCGGATCGCAATTCCGATGTTGACATCACCGCCTTCAATGCTGGGCAGATTCATTTTCTTGATTGGCTTGCCCGTTTTCTTGATGGCCAGAAGCCCGGGAATGGAGTCGATGACAATCGCATCGAGGCGTTTGTTTTCAAGTTCCAGAAACAATTCGGGCAGGCCCTTATAGGTCTGGATCTTCCAGCCTTTCTGGGTGCGGGCCCATTTTTCGTGGGTCTCGCCCAGCGTCACCCCGATGTTTTTGCCCGCCAGGTCCGCCAGCGTCGTGAAATTTTCATCTTGGCGGATGAAAATGCCGCGGCCGCTGCGGTAGTAAGGGCCGACAAAGTCCACGACCTCCTGACGCTTGGCGGTGATGGTCATGCTGCCGCAGATAGTGTCGTATTTTTTGGCCAACAGGCCCGCCAGGATCCCGTCCCAGGCGGTGGTCACGATGACCGGCTCGACGCCCAGCCGGTGGGCGATTTCCCGGCCGATGGCCGCATCGAAGCCGACGACTTCATTTTTTTCATTGATAAAATTAAACGGCGGGTAGGCGCCGCTCATGGCGATTTTCATCTGCCCGGCTTTTTTTATTTTGGCCAATTCATCGGCCCCGGCCAGGGGTGCGATGCACAGAATGCAAACCAACAGCAGGCTTAACATAATAGCTGATTTTCGATACATGACTCCTCCTTCAATTTATTGCAGTTTATTTTATTTCATCAAGGTTGTGTAAAGCGATCGTGTGTTGCCGTCACCTCCTTTCGCAACCAGCGATGGTCTCTTTTGGGGAATTTCCACCGGTGATCATCGAGATAAACGGGTACCCAAACAGGGGAAATTGAGCTTAAATCCGGTAGCGGACATTTTAATTCAATACCCCCTCTTCTTGCTCTAAACGTTTTAGAGCCCGCTCCAGTCGTGTTAAGATCTCATCGACCTGCGCTAGGGTCAGGATCAACGCCGGCGCCACCAGCACATGATCACCTGCAAGCCCTTGAATCGGTCGTCGGGGATAGATGATCAAACCTTCTTCGTAGGCAATATCAGTCAGCCGCTGACCAACATTAAGTTCAGCCGGAAATGGTTCCCGGGTTTGGCCGTCTTTGACCAGTTCAATGGCCAGCAACAGCCCGCGTCCGCGAACCTGTCCGATCAGAGAGTGACGCCCGGCCAGATCCTCGAGGCCGGCCTTCAGAACGCGGCCGGTCTCAGCCGCATTGTCCGACAGCTTCTCCTCGGTAATTATTTTAAATACTTCCAGACCGACGGCACAGGCCATGGGGTTGCCGGCATAGGTAAACCCGTGGGCGAACCCGGAGCGATCCACCACCTCCTTGACAATCGTATCTCTTGCTATGACGGCGCCCAGTGGGAAATAGCCGGCGGCCATCCCCTTGGACAGGGCGATGATGTCCGCTTCGACCTGCCAATGTTCGTAGCCGAATAGTTTTCCGGTGCGGCCGAAGCCGGTCATAACTTCATCCAGGATCAGCATGATGTCGTACCGCCGGCATATTTCCTGAATAATGCCGAAATATTCTTCCGGCGGAACAAGCGCACCGGTGCTGGCCCCGCCGATGGGTTCGGCAATAAAGGCCGCCACGTTTTGCGGTCCCTGTTCGCAGATGACGGTCTCAAGATGCCGGGCGCAGGCCAGGTCACAGGCCGGATAGGTCAAATTGAAAGCACAGCGATAACAATAGGGAGCCGGTATTTTGGGGTAGGATTTTATCAACGGTCGGAATGGAATTTCCAGCGGCGCGTAAGTGGTCAAGGCCAGTGCTCCCAGCGTGCAGCCATGGTACGACGGAGAGCGGCTGATGAAAACCGACCGCGACCCCTGGCCGAGGTTGAAATAATACTGCCGGCACAGTTTCATGGCGGTCTCCACCGCCTCGGATCCGCCCGACACATAAAAAACACGATTCAGATGGGGAGCTGACTGTGACACCAATTTTTGAGCCAGCTCCAGGGCGGGCTTATTTTCAAAGTGCAGACGGTAGGCAAAAAAGGTGCTTTGCGCCTGTTTGGCGACCGCCGCTGCCACGCGGGGGTTGCCGTAGCCGATGTTGCAGACTATCGCGCCGGAGCAGCCGTCGATATATTGCTTGCCGGTATGGTCATACATATATATGCCGTCGGCGCTTTGAATCAGCGGCAATTTTTTGCGCGTCATGTAAAATAGGTATTCTTCAGGTTGGTTCTGCATCGTTAAACGTCTGCCTTCCTGATTTGAATCTTTAGGGTCTTAATTGTGAATTCTTTGTATTTTATGCAAAAACTTTTTCACCACGAAAACACGAAATCTTGAAAGCACGAAATTTAGATTGTCTTTTTTTCGTGTCTTCGTCCTTTCGTGCTTTCGTGATTAATTTGTCATTTTTGGTTCCGGCTTGTCCGGGTTAGGTTTTACATTTGGGCATTAATCGCCTTCAAACGGTTGTAACCATTTTCGGTCAGTTTAAGCACCGCCTCCCTTAAATGCTCGGGCCGCAGACGAAAAATAACCAGCGCCGGGTAGTCCTGCCGTACAATATCATAAACCAGGGATTCAGCGGTTATCTGCCGCAGGAGGTCCCGGGCCTTTTGCCAGTCCGCCCGTTTGGAGCTCTCCTCAAGCAATAGAACAGCAAGGTTCGAATCCGGCGTAATCGTCTCGGAGAATTGATCAAAAAGACTTGGGTGCGAAATTGCCAAGGGTCGGACCTTTGCGGTTGAGTAAACGGTGAGCGCATGTTGCTGTGCTTTTAACTATAAGTTAGCAAGGAGCGTGCCACGGCGACAAAGTCCTGCAAGCAGCGGTTTATTGCGAAACCAAAACCAAAAAGGCGTTGCGAAATTGCAACGCCTTCAACGTCCGAACAAGCGGCATGCCCTATGGTTGGTCGGGAGTAGAAATCAACGGGGTATTTTGCATATTTTCACCATGGTGCATTATTGCACCATTATCGATTTTGTACCGCTTGATCTTGCGGGAGAGCGTCGAGTGGTCAATATTCAGCAGCTTGGCTGCCTGGCGCTGAGTGCCGCAGGCTTTCAAGGCATTGATGATCAGGTTTTTTTCCACGCGCTGGACCACGCTGCCCAGGTTCCAATCGGTTTCCGGAACCTGGCAGGGATCCGGTTCATTTCGGCGCACGGCTGCCGGCAGATCGTCCAGACCGATGCGGTCGGCGGGGGTCAGCACGACCAACTGCTCAATAAGGTTGGCCAATTCACGAATATTGCCCGGAAAGGAAAAATTGCGCAGGCAATCAAGGGCGGCGGGCGTTAAAGACTTGCCCGTATGGCATTTGAGGTTGAATTGCTTCAGAAAAAAATGAATCAGGGGCGGGATGTCATCCACCCGCTCCCTGAGCGGCGGAATTTTCAAAGGTACCACGTTGAGTCTGAAAAACAAATCCTTACGAAACGTCCCGGCATTGACCATGCTTTCGAGGTCACGGTTGGTAGCTGCGACCACCCTTACATCCAGCTTGCGCGGTGTGGTCGCACCGATGCGAACCACTTGATTGTTTTCCAGAAACCGCAATAGTTTGACCTGCATGTTTAAAGGCAGCTCGCCGACTTCGTCCAGCAGCAGCGTGCCGCCGTGGGCCATTTCGAAATAGCCCGGCTTGCCCTGGGATCTGGCTCCGGTAAAAGCGCCCTGCTCGTAGCCGAAAAGTTCGGCCTCGATCAGCGATTCGGGAATGGCGCCGCAGTTAATCTGGATCAGCGAGCCCTCCGCGCGATTGGACGCACGGTGAATCACATCGGCAATTAGGCTTTTGCCGGTGCCGGATTCACCGGTAATCAGCACGCTTGACTCCACCCTGGCAATCCGCATGGCTTTCTCGAAGATCCGCTGCATCGCCGCACTGCGTATTACAATCTCGGAGTCAAATTGCTTGAACTGTTTGATATAGTTGAGCTCCGAACTGTACTGGAAATTCAAGGCCCGGCTTTCTTCGAGCTCGGCATGCAGCCGGTTCAGCTCGGAGATGTCCCTGGCGTTTACGACCACCAGCCGGATGTTGCCGGCCGAATCCAGCACTGGGCTGCCGGTTACCAGAACCTGGCGCCCGTCTTGGAGCGTTTGAATCAGTGTCACCGCCGTTTTGTTTCTCAAAACCTCCAGGGTGGCGGATTTGTCAAACAATCCCTCGCGGACCAGCTCAAGCATGCTGCGGCCCAGAACATCCGCCTCCTTGATGCCGCTCATTTTCTCAGATGCCCGGTTGACCCGCACCACCCGTCCCTGCGCATCACTGATCCACAGGCCGTCGTAGGATGAATTAATAATCACATCCAGCTCTTCATGCAGATGCTTGTAGGTCTCCATTTCAGAGACGATCTTTTCGTAGTCGGCAATGTCCTGAAACACACTCAGAATACCGGCGACTTCGTCCTCGAAAAATATCGGTGTCCGGTTGGCAATAATGACATTGGAGCCGACGCTGACCTTGCGGCCGATCTGCGTTTGACCGCCCTCAAAAATGGACTGCATATCCTGCCAGGCATCCGGCAGAACGTCCTTCATGTGTTGGCCGTAAACCTGGTCGGAGCGCTTGTCGGTAAGTTGCCTGGCCGCCTTATTAAAAACCAGGATTTTTCCTGACCGGTCGATGACCACAATACCGTTGCGGGCCTGTTCGACGATGTTTTGAAAACCGGCCGTCTGCTCCGTTAGAAATTGACTCGAGGCACCGGAAAACTGGGATTCGCCTGCTGTCACCACGGATATAAAACCTCCTCTATTCTGGTATGGAAAGAATCCTGAATATTTCTCCGTATTACTGGACAATAAACGGTGAGGCCCCTTGCTCGCCGGCCAGGATTTTTTTAAGCGCTTCCTCGATCTTGGCCTGATTTGTCGGACCGGTTATTTTATCGAAGACCTTGCCGTCTTTAAAGAACATCAGGGTCGGTTTCGTTTTTATGCCTTATTTTGCTGCGGTTTCCTGGCTGTCGTCGGCGTTGCATTTGGCAAACAGGATCTGGTCGCCGTAGCTTTCAGCCAATTTTTCAACAACCGGACCAATGCCTTTGCAGGGCCCGCACCAGGGCGCCCAGAAGTCGACCATTACCGGTTTGTCCGCCTGCTGCATCCGTGCCTCAAAGCTGCTGTCGTCAAGCTCCAGAATTTTCTCAGCCATCTCTATCTAATCTCCTTTCATCATTTTTCTTGCTTATTATCACTTGTAATGAAAAAAATATATATCGAAACATCGTCGACGAGGTTATTAGATGAATGGTTGATAAGTTAATGGGAGGCTCCGTGAATTCCCGCGAACGCGTCAGGCAGGCGCTGCGCTGCCGCAAACCCGACCGCATCCCCAAAGCCCTGGGATTCTTCGACCAGTCGCTGGATGCCATTGCGCCGACTGCACCCGGGGATTATTTCGATCTGGACATCCGCTACGCTGAATTCGATCCACCGAACAACCAGAATACTTTCCGGCGCTATCTGAACGGTTTGCCGGATGACATCCATGTGGGCAGCCCGGCTCAACTTCGCACCTACCATGAATGGCGATATCATCCGGAGAGGCAAACCGCTCGCCCACTCAGCAGTATCCGTTCGCTAAAGGAACTGGTAAGATATGTCTTTCCGGACCTCTCGAATCCGGCCCGCCATGCCGGACTCTCAAAAAAGGTGCAGCGTTTGCATGCTCAAGGGTTTGCCGTGGCCGGTGCGCCGCCCCATCTGGGTGGCGAACTGTTTGAGGCCGCCTGGCGCCTGCGCGGGTTTGAAAATTTCATGATCGATCTGGTGTACCGGGCTGAAATGGCCGACTACCTGCTTGATCAGCTGACATCGATGCTGATTGAAAACGCTCTCATATTGGCTCGGGCCGGCGTCGACATTCTGCTGCTGGATGATGACGTGGCCATGCCGACCGGTTTGATGATCGGGCCGTCCACCTGGCGCCAACATTTCAAAAACCGTTTGGCCAGAGTCATCCACATTGCTCGGGAGGAATCACCGGAGCTATTGATCTTCTACCATTGCGACGGCGACTTCGCGCAGCTCATACCCGATCTGGTGGATATCGGTGTAAACGTCATCAATCCGATACAGCCGGACTGCATGGATGGCGCCGACATCAAGCGTGAATTTGGCGACCGGCTGGCCATGTGGGGGACTGTTGGCAGTGCGTGCCTGTGGGACTGGGGAACACCGGATCAGATTCGATTCGAAGTGCGGCGCTGCATTGAGACGTTAGGCCCGCAAGGCTTGCTGCTGGCCCCGGCCTATGACATCGATTTCGCCCCCTTCGAAAATATCGTCGCCTTCATCGAAGCAGTGGAAGAATTTGGACGGATCTAGCCCGCACACGTTCTTCTGAACATCAATCCTTTTTTTGAATCAACGCCGGAGTTTTAGTAAAAGTAAAAAAAATCTTGACAAACAAGTTTGATTCATTCTAAGCAAATATTTCATTATAGTAATAAACACTACATTTGAATTAAACATTATTTTTTTTATGAATTTAATTCAAACACATTTTCCCCATAATGCCGCCGGAATTGACCGGTGTCCATCCAAACCATTTGATTCCTAAATGTTTATTTATTAATCGCCTAACGAAAAATGAATGTTCCCGGTAAAGTTAAAGACAGGCCAAAAATTATCCAGCTGATCCGCGACCGGCATAGCGGCCTTAATGATACCAACAAAAAAATTGCCGATTTCATTCTTCAAAACCCGGAGATGGCCACGTTTTCCTCCCTGATGGAAATCTCAAAAAACGTCGGTGTTTCCGATGCCACCCTGGTTCGTTTTGCAAGAGAATTGGGATACAAGGGTTTTAAGGAACTCAGAGAAGACCTGTTGGATTACATCCGCAGAATTATTTACCCGACCCAGAAATCGTCATTTATCAATGAAATCGACAAACACCCGTCGATTGACCTTATAATGAAGAAAGACATTGAATACATAACTAAAACAATGTCGAAAATCGACAAACAGGATTTTGACAACCTGATTCAACTGATATTTTCTGCCAAAAGAATTTTTTGTATGGGATGGGGGATTTCTTCTTTCCTGGCCGAATATCTAAGCTTCAGCCTCCAGTTATTATCTTTTAGTGCGATTCCGGTCATCAGAGAGCGTCGTCCACTGGTCCAACAGGTGCTATTCATCGAAAAGGGCGATTTATTGATAGCATTTGATTTACTGCTTTACTCAGCGGAAATACTTGAAGCGGTAGAATACGTTCATAATAAAAATGTTGGGGCCGCCGTGGTGACCTTCACCAACCAACCCATTACTCAAATAGCTCAGTATTCGGATTTAAATTTCCTGATTGATATGTCTGGTCATGAATTCATGCTCATCTCGCTGACAGCGCCATTTTGCCTGATAAACGCCGTCCTGGAACAAACAGCCGCCAAGAATACCGCAAAGACGGAGAAGGCGTTGACAGAATTTCAACAGGTGGTTCAAGCCAGCGCTTTGCACTATTCTCAATTTGACCTTCATAACTTTCAGCTGAAAATGAAAGGAAATGATAAAGGTTAGGTCCCTGACGATACAGGTTAGCAATTTCAATCGGAGGAGCAACCCTAAAACCCGAATTTTTACTTGAAAGGAGGTTGTTATGAAAAAGAACGTATCGATGTCGATCAAAACCTTTGCTGTACTGTCAGTTCTATTTTTGTTCGCGGTGGGGACTGTGGCCTCCGCGGAGGATAAACCCAAAGAGATTTTGCTTGGCGGAATTACGGCCCTTTCAGGACCGGCGGCACCCTGGGGAATCGGAATGCAAAATACATGGCAGATGGCCGTTGATGACATTAACAACGGGGGGTGGTGGTGGAAAAAGAAGGGGTTTACCGTCAACGGTCAGAAATACAATTGGAAGCTGAAGGTCTATGACCATGCCTTTGATGCCTCCAAGGCGGTTTCGGCCGCCAACCGACTGATATCCCGCGATGGGGTTAAATACCTTTTTGCCTTTGACGGCGGCATGATCAAGGCGTTTCAACCGATCAGCG
>CAYTBC010000145.1:0-11548 GCA_964435765.1 uncultured Desulfosarcina sp. | reverse complement strand
TCCGCCGCGGCCTCTTTTACGCCTATCTTTCCATCTACCTGCGCCACCGCCTCGGCCTCAGCGTCACTGAGACCACCCTTTTTGCCACCCTGCCCATGGTGGTCAACGTGCTGGCCCAAACCCTGGTCTGGGGCAACCTATCAGATCGCCTCCAGATGCGCCGCACTTTGATCATCGTCGGCGAAACACTGGCCGCCTGCGGGACGGTTCTGACCTGGTACATCCATCGACAATTTGCCGACCCGACTGCCTCCGGCTACGCCATCATCGCAGGTCTGACCGCCATTGAAATTTTCTGGTCAATGTCCAACATCAGCTGGAGCGCTCTGGTTTCAGACCTCTATGACATAAAGCAGCGCAGCCGCATCCAGGGGTGGCTTGCCAGCATGGGCGGGGCTGGACGCATCGTCGGCGTCTGGATCGGAGGCTTGCTCTACGATGGCCTGGGTTTAAAGCCCGAGGGCTGGGGGTTTTACGAGGGCCCGCTCTTCCTGGTGGCCGCCGGCGTCATGCTGATCTCCACCCTGCCCCTCTTTTTCCTGCCCGAAGGCGGCATCGAAACCGATGCCGCACCCGTAATCGCAAATCCTCACCAGGAGAAATCCACTGCATCCGTCGCCGTTTATCTGGTCTTTCTGGCAGGGATGACCTTTATCAACTTCGGCCGCAATTCGATCGCAATTATCTTTACCCAGTATCTGACCCTCGGGTCGGGCCTCGCGCTCGACAGCCGGACCCTGTCCTGGGTCGTCAACACCCAGTCTCTGGCCATTGTCGCCCTGGGATGGATGGCCGGCTGGATCTGCCGGCGGATGGGCAACGGCGCCGCGCTGCTGGCCGGCACGGCGGCCGCTGTTGCCGGGCTGGCTCTCCTGGCTTTTACGACCGCACTGCCCATGGTTTACGCGGCTTGCTTTTTGCGAGGCGTGGGTGATGCGGTGATCATGGCGGCAGCCTATACCTTCGCGTCCATTTTGATTCCGCCTGAGAGGCGCGGGCGACTGTTCGCCTGGTTCAACGGCACGTTTTTCCTCAGCTTTGGAATGGCCGGCACCCTGATTGCCGGACCCATCGTGGACGGCTTGATCGCCGCGGGCTATGCCCAGCCCTGGGCTTACCGGCTCTCATTTGCCGCCGGTGCCGCTCTGACCGTCATTGGCCTGATGGGCCAAACAGTACTGATCTGGTATCTTAAAAAGCGGTCATAGCTGGAGCATGTCGAAAAAGTCGAATTAGAAATTTTACATTCTCCCCGCCTCCTGGCTTGCCGGCCTCCAGGCCTCTATCCTTCCACCTTTCAGCCTTCACCTTTCAGCATTGAGCTTTCTGCTTTCAGCTTTCCCACCCTCCAGAACAACCTTGACGGCCGCGGGATCTGTGCGGGCCGCTTCAAAGGCCTCGACAATTTGATTCATTCGGAACCGATGGGTTATCAGCGGTTTGACCTTTATCTGCCCCTGAATGACCGGCCGCAGCGCAGAGGGCGTCCAGAGTCTTCGCTCCTCCATGGAATGATGAACCAGACCGGTATTGACAATGTTTAGGCTGTTGTTGTGCCAGCGGGAAATATTCAGAGTAACGTCCTGCGTAATCCAGCTGTAGAAGACCAGGCTGCCATTGTGCCGCACCGAAGCGGTGCACTGGTTGACCGCCTCCTGGGTGCCGGCCATTTCCACGGCCACATCAACGCCGTTTCCACCGGTCAGATCGAGGATGGCGGCGACCGGATCCTCTTTTTGGGCGTTGACCGTCAGATCGGCGCCCAGTTCCCGGGCAATTTTTAATTTATGGTCCACCACATCGACGGCAATCACCCGGTAGGCCCCTTTTTTCTTGACAACCTGAGCCATGATTTGACCGGCAAATCCCAGGCCGAAGATCGCGACCGTATCCCCCAGCTGAACCCGCGACTGCAGCCCCGAATAAACCGCACAACCGATCGGTTCGCCCAGGCAGGCCAGGTCAAGGTCCATCCCTGCAGGAACAGGCTCGAGGTCGTTTTCTCCGGCAACAAAATAATCGGCAAAGGTGTCCACCCATCCAAAAGCGATCACGTTGTCGCCGACACCAAACCGGGTGACGCTCTCCCCGGTCTCTACAACGCGGCCGCCGCCTTCGTGGCCAAAGAAGAAAGGCCTGCTCAGATCTTTGCGGGTTTCGGTATCCAACCCCTTTACGGGCGGGAAAATACCCTCGTAAAAGTTTTTGTCCGTGCCGCAAATACCGGCCAGATGGGTCTTAACCAGGACTTCGTCCTGCCCGGGTTTAAGCTCCCTGCCGCGCAATTCAATTTTTTGAATCCCCGCCAGATAGGCGCCTTTGACTTTCATGGTAGATACCTCCAATTATGTATGATTTATACCGTCAATGTGACTCCTATTTTGACAAGCCTTTTAGAAATGTCCATATTTATTGTAAAAGTCCGTCAAAATTATTGATCGAGCATGTCGTTTCCGTGCCTGAACTCAGGCGCGCAGTTGACAACCGAATCCGAAGGAGAATGCGATGAAATTCATAACAATTTCGCGCCAATTGGGGTCCAACGGCGCTATAATTGCCAGGGAGATTTCCGAGAAGCTCGGGTATAAATTTCATGACACCGCCAGCATTGACAATGTCGCGCGGGAGATGGGTTTTCTGGACAGTGTTGCCGACTCTGATGAGCGGACACCGTCCTTTTTCAGACGCTTTTTTTCCCCCAAGCCGGCAATAAACCAGGCACGCCTGAATTCAGTGATTTACGAATTGGCCAGGCAAGGCAATGGGATCTTCCTTGGCAGAGGCGGACATATCCTGTTGAAGTCGTTTTCGTGTGCCTTGAACCTCAGGGTGATTGCGTCACAGCAAAAACGTATCCACAACCTGCTGCAGCGAGGTTTCAACGAGCAGTCAGCTCTGCGCGCGATCGAGGAAAGCGACCGTGAACGGGCCGGTTTTATCAGCTATGCCTTTGGCAAGGACTGGGATGACCCGGGCCTCTATGACGTCATATTAAATATGGACAAGCTGAGCATTCCTTTGGCCGTTGATACCATCGTCGCCGTAGCCGGCTCCCGGGAGATCGCCTCGTGCTCGCTGGATTCCATGGAGTCTCTGGCAAAAATGGCTCTGACCGCAAGGGCGGAAGCCGCTATTGAGGAGGCCGGGCTGTCGTATGGGCCCTCTCTGACGGTGACGGTTAGCGTCGAAGAGATGGGAAAAGTCAGGCTGCACGGTACGGTCGGCGAAGAAAAAAGCAAGGTCAGAGCCGAGGAGGCTGTCAGGGACGTTAAAGGGGTGGAGGCCGTCGACAACCGGATCCAGGTCAGCCCCGACGACCGCCATGCTTAGATTTCGGTGTATCCTGCTGCGCTGCATGGCCCGGCCGAAAGGCAGATGAGACCGCTGACCCCGCGCGTCGGATTCCCGCGGCGCAGCGCCCTTCGGGCGATGCTTTGACCGCGGTCTTGACGACAGGCCTCCTTTTAGTTTAACATATCCTTCACTTCACCGAGTCCCCGAACCGAATCAAGGAGCTGACGACATATGAGCCTGACCCCGGAAAAGCGGCAAACCGTCGATGCGATATTCAAGGCCAAAGGCTACCCCGACTACAAATGGATTGATCCCCAAAAAATCATCGTGGCCCAATGGGTGCGCCTCAAATGCCAGTTCGGCTGCGGCGAATACGGCCGGGGCGGCGCCTGTCCGCCCAACACCCCGTCGGTAGCCGAATGTGAACGGTTTTTCGGCGAATACAGCGATGCGGTCATTTTGCACTTTGAAGGCACCATGGACAAGCCCGAAGACCGCCATGCCTGGTCCCGCAAGATCAACGCCAAGCTGCTCAAACTGGAGCGGGAAGTCTTTTTGGCCGGCTATGAGCGGGCTTTTTTACTCTTCATGGACTCGTGCTGCTTTTGCAGGGAGTGCACCGGCAGCCGGCAGACCTGCAGCAAGCCGCGCATGGCCCGGCCGGCTCCGGAGGCCATGGCCGTGGATGTCTACAGCACGGTGCGCCAATTCGGGTTTCCCATCAACGTACGCACCTCCTACGACCAGAAGATGGATCGCTACGCGTTTTTGATGGTTCACTAAAATTCAATGCTGGTAGCCGGCCTGCTGGAAAACCGGCGCCCAATCAGGATGGAGGCCATCAAAAAACGCGGAACCCAATACGGCGATCGCGGCCGCAGAGTTTGAAGATCGACCAAAGTCAACCGGAAACCGGATTTCTCAATCCATTGAAAGGCACTTTAAAAAATGGCGGCTAACAGCATCGAAAAACAAAAAAACAACATTATCACCAGACTCAGCCACGCCGGCCCGATCGGACTTTCCAAGAGCAAACTGGGGGTTAAAGATGCGAAGAGCCCATCCGGCCGGGCCTTGAAAGAGCTTCTCGACACCCGCCGGCTGGCCAATCTGGGCAGCCGGACCAAAACCCGCTATGTGCTCAGCGAGCACTTCAAACCGCTGGAGCTGGCCTGTGAGCAGATAGAAAAAAATGCCAAGGCCACAACGCCGGGCCGCGCCGGTCAAATACAGCTGCTGATTCGCAGCGATCTGCAAAAAGGCTGCGAAGGCGAGGTGCGCAAAAAAGTCGGTGAAGGCATCGACTGGCTGGTAAAGGAGCAAAAGCTGCTAAGAGCCCGGCGGGGCCGAACCTTTTACTACCTGTCCGCTGATCACATGCGCGCCCTGCTGACGGAGCAGGCCGGGCTGCCGATTGCAGTCGGTGGGCCGCCGGCGGAAGAACCGGCGCTCGATAAAAGCATCGTGTTTACCGCGTATCTGCGGGTCAGAAGCCGGGTCGGCTACAGCAATGTCGAAATCTCCGAGCTTCGCCAAGAGCTCGGCGTGCCGATGGATCGGTTAAAAACGTTTTTGCTCGAACAAAGCCGTTTGGGAAGTGTCGTGCTCAGTTTAGGGGATTGGTCGGTATCCTCGGAAGAGATCCGATCCGGGGCTATCGAATTGTACGGCCGACCGCACCTGCTCGTCAGTTTTAAACAATAAAGTGATCGAAATGGAAATTAATCCGTTTGAGGACGTCATCGTGTCGGAGCCGCGCCGGATTGAGAAGCCGGTGGCCGGTCTGAACGACAAGCCGCTGCGGAATTCTGCCTTGAAGACGAACCCAACCAGCTCGAAGCCCTCATGCACGGAATTGTCGTAAATGTTCTGGTGATCGGGCTTGAAAGCGGTGCCGTCAAAACGAAAAACAAAAAGACCGGCCTGGATTTTCTCAAAAATGCGTCCCTGAACAATCTTCGCAAAAACAAAAAGTGGGTTGATCTGGTCTCTGCCACAAAGGTCGCGTTGGCCAACCAGATGCAAAGACAGCTCAACCGGGTCGGAAGCCGGCTCAATGCATCGCCGGTAAGCTGGTTGGGCGTCCTGACCACGTATGCCTACTTCCCCGGCGAGTTCGATCTGCGCCAGGCCTGTCTGGACTGGATGAAGGGCGGCAGCCTGGATGTCGATGAGGCCGATCAAATCGGCATCCGCCCGGCCGATCGCCCCGGCGCCGAACTTTCGGTTGAACAAATCAATGCGATTTGCAAGCAGCGCATTCAGGATTTTTGCGCGCTGGCGGGATACCACCGGCCATTTTTATTTTGCTTCGACCAGACGGAAAACTACGGCACGGACGCCGACACTGCGCGCAAATTCGGTGAAGTAATCCAGGATTTGGTAAACGAATATGCCAATGTTTTAATCGTCGTCACGGCCAATCAGCATGTCTGGACCCAACGCGTCCGGCCGAATTGGGAGGAAGCCCAGCAGCACCGCCTGTCACAGCCGCTGCTCGAACTGGAGCCCATCAATCGGGATCAGGCGCTGGAATTGATTCACCGCCGGCTTGACCAATGGCAGGCAGGCGAAGCCGAATCACGGGCGCTTACGGATCATAAGTGGCTTGATCAATTGTTTCGGGATAAAAAAGAATGGGGCGTCCGGCAGCTGCTGCACCAGTGTGCAAGGCGCTGGCTGGAAATAAAGGATCAAAAAATCGTTGCCCCGGATATGGCCGAATATTACCGGGAATACATCCGCAAGCTAAAATCTCAGCCGAGGCGCATGGTCTTCGATCCGGACATTTTGACGTGGCTGGTGCGCGAAGTCATCAGCGATCCCGCCGCCGGGGTAAAACCGTTTCGAAGCCGAAAAGGGTATTTCACGCTGCAATGGAAGCATCAGAATCAGAGCGTCTATTTCGGGTTTGAAGCGGGGTCCCACTGGAGCCGATGGAAGGCCATTTCCCGCGAAGCTCAGGACTATTTCGAATCCGACCGAAAAAGCAAGATCGTTTTTTTTCGAACCCCTGAATTAAAATCCATCCCCGGGCACTGGAAGATTGCCCCGCAGATAGAAGAAGCCAAACAGCAGTACCTGCATGTGCTTGAATTGAGCAAAACGGAAATGGCGGAACTCTATGCGGCCTACGATTTTTATGCCGCCGCCCGGGAGGGAGACGTCCCTTTTAATCCCGATGAGGTGGTTGGGTTCATTCGCATTCAACTCCAATCGTTTAAGAAGCGAATCCGCGCAGCAGATCCCGCTGAATGGAAGCCGGCAGATCAATCCAACACCCCAAATCCGGCCAACACCCCTAATCCGGCCGACGCCCCCAAACCGGGTGAGCCCCGCGCCGAACTGATCAAAAAGATACGGGCCATTGTCAAGCGCGAAAAGTTTTTGAGCCTTGAAGAACTTATGACCAAGATAACGCCTCCGACTTCCGAGGATGAAATTCACAAAGCCCGCGCCTGCATTTCTGAGATCAAGGTGCACACCAGCCCGACCATGACGGTGCTTCAATGGCAATCCGGCACATAACCGTCTCCGAGCTCAAATGCGCCTGCCTGGATCCGGCCTGGCGTGCGGATTGGCTGGCCGGGAAAAAGCCGTCCACCCGGACCTTTGCGCCGCCCGGCACCGTTCCCGTCTACGGCACGCTGTTCCACCAGATTGTCGATGACTTCATTAAATGGCTGACGACGGCTCGCAGCAAAAAGGTCAAAAGCCTGGCCGCCTGGGATGCGGTCTGGCATGAGCTCTATGAACGCTTTGCAGCCGAAGCTCTGGCGGCGCTTTCCAGGCAGGGCAAAGTCAACTCGGCCCATCACCTGAGCCGGGTATTCAGAGAATTCAGCCGGCGCGTGGCGGAGCTGCGCCTGCGTACGCCCGATTTTCAAACCTGGCAGGATGTATATCTTGCCAACGAATTTGCGGTAAAAGACATCCGTTTCGATCTGAAAGGCAAAGCCCTGTTTGTCTCAGGCCAATTGGATGCCGTGCGGTCTCACCCGGATACCGTGCTGGAAGTCGTTGACTACAAGCTCAGCCGCGGCAGCCACCTCAAGCACGATCTGCTGCAGGTTTGCATCTACGCGCGTCTTTTGACGCTGGCCCGACCGGGGCTCGACTTTCACGGGACCCTGGAGTACTACGAGCCGCAGCTGCACGAAGTAAATATTTCCCTTCCGGAGTTAAACAGCCTCTTTGAAGAGCAGGTCCTGCCGGTGCTGCATGAAATTGCCGGCGCCGTACCGGCCGGCGGCCCTGCAGCCGGCAAAGAAGCCGCCAACAAAACGGCGGCAGTCAAAAAGCCTATAAAACCGGCGGCTGCCGCAGATTTGGCCGATGCGATTCAGAAATGCTTTGCGTCCTTCAAACTCGATGTGGCGGTGATCGGGCAGCATGAAGCCCCCCAGCTTATCCGCTACCAGGTTAAACCCGCACCCGGCGTCAAGGTAGTGTCCCTGGCCAATCGGGCCGACGATCTGCGGGTCGCCCTTGCATTGGCTCAGCCGCCGATGATCGAGCCGTCCAAAGGCAGCGTGGTCATCGACATCCCCAAGGAAACCGCCAATACCGTGCTTTGGCGGGACATTACCCAGGACCCGGCCTACCGGTCGGATGACAGCCCGGTTTCGTTTCCGATCGGCATCGGCGTGGACAACCGCATCATTGTGGCTGATTTTGCCGATTCCAACACGTGCCACGCCCTGGTTGCCGGCGCCTCCGGCAGCGGCAAAAGCGAATTTCTTAAATGCCTCGCGGCTTCTTTGATCGCCAAAAACTCGCCGGATACGCTCAAGCTGAGCCTTATTGACCCTAAAATTCTGACCTTCGGCGGCTTGACGGATATTGCCCATCTGGCCGAGCCGGTCATCACCGACGTCAAAAAGGCGGTTCCCTGTCTTCGCAGGGCCGTCAAGGAAATGGAGCGGCGCTATCAGACCCTCGCCCGCGAAGGCCATGAAAACTTGACCGAACGGTTTCGCGCCGGCAAAAGAGATATTCATTTTTATGCCGTTATCTTTGATGAATACGCCGATTTGATTCTGGCGGGCAAAGACGAAAAGAAGGAATTTGAGAACCTGGTTGCAAAACTGGCCGCCAAAGGCCGCGCGGCCGGCATTCACCTGGTGCTGGCCACCCAGCGCCCGGACCGCACCGTGCTGACCGGCCTCATCAAATCCAATTTGCCCCTTAAAGTTTGCATGAAAGTCATCAGCGCCGTCAACTCGAATATCGTCCTGGATCAGGCGGGGGCCGAAAAGCTGCTCGGCAGAGGCGATTTGCTCTGCGACCGGGGCAAAGGCGTCGAGCGCGCGCAATCGCCGTACATTACGCAGGAGGAGCTCAGAAAATTAGCCCCTTAACTCCATGGCTTCAGGCTGAACCGACCAAAAGAATATGAAAATCCCCCAAATAAGGATAAAGGCACTTCGGTTGCCGAAATTGTGCGCACAGCCATTGATACTTACGACCCCAACATGGCGGCTTTTGGTGATTTGGAGGCCCCGGAACTGATCCAACTGGTATCCACCCGGCTCAAAGAAGCCATCGCTTCAACCCGAAAAGCCAATCGAACGATGGCTCAGACATTAAAGAAATTGTCAAACAAAATTGACAAGCTGCACATTGTCCGCTATCATGCAAAAGGCTTACAAAAACTCACCTGACGTATTCAAAAATTTTCCAAAACAGTACAATAACAGTACAATTTGATGCTGGCCGAAAATGAAACCCAAAACCATTTTTGACAGCTGCCGTGAAGAGCAGCTGAAGGACTCGAAGAGTGAAGTTGTTTTTGAGTGAGCCCTAAGGTTCGGTGCATCATTTTTAAGGATGGAATCATGCCCAGCTTAAGAAGCGTTGTTTTTTCGGGGGTCCTCGTCCTGCTTCTGTTTTCACTTTCCTTTGCCGTCATCGCTGTCCGTGCCGAATCGGAAACGGATCTCTCATTCGATGTCAAACCTGTCCACTGGTGGTTCGGATGCTTTACCTGCCACACCCTGCATGACACGGAGAACCTTTCCCTTATCAACGAGGTGATTGATACGGACGTTCTTCCCCCTGACTACCGCATTAAAAGCGGTCTGCGCGAAGTCGTATTTCTGAACCAGGCGGGGCCGAACTCCTACGCGGACGGCGATGCCGTGTACGACGGCGTCTGTGAAGTTTGCCACACAGAGACCAAGTACCACCGGAGCGATGCGTCCGGCGATCAGACCCATTTCCCCGGTACAAAATGCACGAACTGCCACGAACACGCAAACTACTTTCAGCCGACCGGAATCGCCAACCATCCGCGGGCAGTCACCGATTGCAGCAATTGCCACGCAGACGGCGCGGCGGAACCGTCAAATCTATTGCAAATACATGGATCCGCCTGCCAGAAGTGCCACCCGGATTTGAGCTATGACCGCACCATTTTGGGAGAGCTCGGCACTTTTCAAGGCGAGTGTTTCGAGTGTCACAACCCCAATATAGCAGAGACCGGCAACCTGCAGACTCCCACCAAAGGCCACCGATGCATTGTGTGCCATGGCAGGCAGAAAAGCACCCGCCATCAAAGAAAATTCCATAAAAAGCACACCGAAAAGGCAAATTGTGTGGTCTGCCACGGCTTTATTCCCGACTTGGGAACCGAAATCGGCTCGGGTGAGCGGGCAATCTGCCGCCTCTGCCATGATCGATCCGAGGATCGGATACGGATCACCGAAGTTCATAAAGAAATGGTCCCCGAAGGACTGAGCTGTCTTGAGTGTCATGGGGATGTGAGACCGCCGATCGATGCATTCCCCGGTGACCCGGTGGGAAACGCTGCCGTGGTATGCGAGATCTGCCATGATGACAAAAGCCCGCGCGAATTCAGGGACCGGAGCGAAGAGCTGCATAAGAAACACGCCGGCAGGAAACTTGACTGCGGTTTCTGCCACGCCGATGCGATCCTGCAGGATGACAGGGAACCCATGCCGGACCTGGAGGACGGGAGAAGGCAGCTTGTAGACCGCTCCGGCAGGGGTGAATGTCGATTCTGTCATCCGGCGGGTAGAAAAGCCGGCAGGCATAAACATAGGGCAAACCATGCGGCCGGCAGGCGAACAGTCCACCAACAGCATGTGGCCGGGCAGCGGCAGTGGTGCTACAACTGCCATGAAGGTAGCGATGACCGGCCGCTGGGGCTGGCTCCTCCGGCCACCCAGCCCTCCGAGGTCTGTGGAATGTGCCACCATGGCGAACGTTATCGGGACGTCTTTCCTTTTAAAATCCACAAAATACATGCCCGCAGCAGCAAATGCTATGCCTGCCATCAGACCACGCCTCAGTTGTTTGACTGGCCTGAGACCTGGCTAATCACGAAAAAATAAGTTCACAATTTTCCCTGTTTAATGCAGAGCATATTTAACTGGGGTTGTCGAGCGTGTGGCGGAGAAAACATCTGACGCCGTAGATACGGTAATATCGGCAAGCCTGTAAAGTTTAGGCTAATATTATTTTTTTTCGACACGAACTTAATGGGTGACACCGAAATCCGGCCGTTCCCTGTATTTTTCAATTGAAAAACCATAAATTAATGGGTATTTTCAACTATCATCAATTGTCCATCCTTGCGCTCCTAATTCCTCGCAGACCGATCTTTGGCCCCTTTTTTGTTTCTGCCCGCAGGGCGGCAGATTTTGGCTTTTAGTTGTTTTTACCTTTATGGGATGATTAAAAAAATCATGGAAAATTTGCTTAATACCATTCGAGAATTTAATAAAGAACGGGATTGGGAGCAATATCATTCACCAAAAAATTTGGCCATGGCATTAAGCGTGGAGGTGGCTGAAGTTGTGGAGCATTTCCAGTGGCTGAATCAGGCGCAGAGCCGGTCGATGGAGCCGTCTAAAAAAGAGGAAGTAAAGGATGAAATCGGCGACATTTTAATTTATCTGGTAAATTTGGCAGACCAGCTGGGCATCGACCCGATTCAGGCTGCTTTGGATAAAATTGAAAAAAATCGCAGGAAATATCCCGTGAAACTCGCCAAAGGGAACGCTCTGAAATACAAGGAATTTTAGGATGTCATAGACATTCCGGCGGAATTTTCTGTCCCGTTTCTCCGGGCCGTGCTGCAACGCCTCAAAGCAATTCCGAAAAAAGTGGTAAGAAACTTATATTATTTAATATTCAAGATTTGATCCTGGGCATCCCCCACACCGAAGTTGAACTTATTTTGGTAATCGGCAATCCGTCGACCTAAATTATGACAAATGCATACAAAAGG
>CAYTBC010000144.1:0-11595 GCA_964435765.1 uncultured Desulfosarcina sp. | reverse complement strand
TCCGCTGGCGCTGCCCGCCGCTGAATTCGTGGGGATAACGGCGCCCCTGTTCGGGCGTCAGGCCGACTTTTTCCAGCAAATACGCGATCCGCTCGCTCCGGGCGGGTCCTTTATAAACATGGTGGATCTCCATGGGATCAGCCAGGATCTGATTCACCGTCAGGCGGGGGTTGAGGGAAGAGTATGGATCCTGAAAAATCATCTGGATGTTCCGTTTCAGCAATCGCAGCCGAGACTGGTTCATGCGGGTGACGTTTTGGCCGTCAAACGCGACCTTTCCGGCAGTGGGTTCGATCAAACGCATGATCGCCAGACCGGTGGTGGTCTTGCCGCATCCGCTTTCTCCCACCAACCCCAGGGTCTCGCCTTTGAGCATGGTAAAGGATACCCCGTCAACCGCGTAGACGTAGCCGACGGTCTTGGACCACAGGCCTTTTCGAATCGGAAAATGAACTTTTAAATTTTCGACCGTCAGTAAGTTTTCCAAACCCAATTGTTCCTCAATGCAGCTAACCCGGCCCCGCGGTTGGGGTGCAGCGAATATCCCTATTTATCGGGGAATCGAAAATGTCTCTCGCCAAGACGCAAAGACGCAAGGATTAACTTGAAAATCTACCTTTGCGGGCATAGCGCCTTGGCGAGAAAATTATTTTTTATCACAAAATGCATAAACTTCATTTTTTAGATTATAGGCCTAGTATAGATAGCAGCGAACCCGGTGGGATTCGTCGACATCGATCAACGCCGGAATGCTCTGATTGCAGACTTCCATGGCCTGCGGACATCGGGGGTAAAACCGACAGCCGGCCGGCAGTTCATAAAGGCTGGGAACGATACCCGTTATTTCCTGGAGCCGCCGACGGCCGGTTTGGGCGCGCTCGCCAAGCTTGGGAATCGATTTCAACAACCCCCGGGTGTAAGGATGCTTGGGATCCTCAAATATGGCACCCGTGGTTCCCTCTTCCACCACCTTGCCGGCATACATCACCTCGATTCGTCCGGCAATCTCGGCGATCACCCCCAGATCGTGGGTGATCATCATAATGGCTGAATTATAATCTTGCTGCAACTGCATCATCAAATCAAGGATCTGGGCTTGAATGGTGACATCCAGTGCCGTGGTGGGTTCGTCCGCGATCAGAATTTCCGGGTTGCAGGCCAGCGCCATGGCGATCATGGCCCGCTGCCGCATACCGCCGGAAAGCTGATGGGGGTATTCGTACACTCTTTTTTCCGGCGCGGGAATCTGAACCTTTTTGAGCATCTCAATGGATCGCTCCCAGCTCTCGGTCCGGGAGCGCTTTTCATGCAGCCTGAACATCTCGGATATTTGATTGCCGATGGTATATACGGGGTTCAACGAGGTCATGGGCTCCTGAAAGATCATAGAGATCCGATTCCCCCGAATCGATCGCATGTCTTCCATGGGTAGCCGGGTCATATCGATTCCGTCAAACAGTATTTTGCCGTTCACGATCTTGCCGGGCGGCTCCGGAATGAGGCGCATGATGGATTGGGCGGTGACGCTTTTACCGCAGCCGGACTCCCCCACAATACCGAGAACTTCCCCCTGGCCAATGGCAAAGGAAACATCGTCGACCGCCTTGGCGATCCCCTCGAACGTGTAAAAATAGGTTTTAAGATCCTCGACTTGCAATAACAGCGGCTGGTTATTCATAAATATCGTCCGGGCAATCTCAGATCCTGAACAGTTGGCTGAATCGCTGCGAAGCGACGAAAAGGCGGCGGCCGACCGCCGGCACGACCCTTCCCTTAGGCGCTTAAAATTAAATTCTTTGCATATTGTGATAAAAAACTTTCTCGCAAAGCCGCAAAGGTAAATTATTAAGTTAATCTTGGCGTCTTTGCGTCTTAGCGAGAGACCTTTTTGGTTCCGGCTTGTCCGGGTTAGGGCTGGGCAGCGCAATTTTGGCGGGCTGCTCGGTGCTTCGTATGCTGATGAACAGATAGCCACCCTCATCGGGATCTGTCAACAAAAAAAATTAGGCCCGGCCGATTGCGGCCGGGCCATAAATCTCGAAACATCAAGCTTATGTTTTTAGTTCGGACGGATCCAAAACAATCATCGTCAGGCGGCCTGGCCGCCCTGGCCGCCGGTTCCGGCTGCCTGGGTTCCCAACTCGGGCAGCATCGCCCCGCAATCCATTAGATTGCGGTGAAGGTCGAAGCAGTGTGCCAGGTCATGACGGATGTGACCGGTGCGGGCTTCTTTGATATAGCGCTGCAGATAATCTTTATAGATGGGGTGGGCGCATTTTTCGATAATCAGCCGGGCCCGCTGCATGGGACCCAGACCCCTGAGATCCGCCAGCCCCTGTTCCGTGACGACCACCTGAACCGAGTGCTCGTTGTTGTCGATGTGTGGACACATGGGCACAATTTTGGAGATCTTGCCGTCTTTGGCTATGGACGGCGTCATGAAAATGGACAGATAGCTGTTGCGGGTGAATTCACCGCTTCCGCCGATGCCGTTCATGACATCCATACCGAATAGATGCGATGAATTCACGTTGCCGTAAATATCGATTTCTAGCGCCGTGTTCATCGCAATCACGCCCAGACGGCGAATGATTCCGGGGTGGTTGGAAATTTCCTGCGGCCGCAGAATAATCCGCGGGACAAAGAAGTCGAAGTTTTCCGTAATTCTCTTCAAGCGTGCCGTTGTCAGCGTCAGGCTGGTTGCGCTGGCTCCCAGCAGTTTACCGGCTTCCATCAGATCGACCATGGCATCCTGATAGACTTCGGAATACATTTTAAAGGGCGGGATGTCGGGATTTTCGCCGATGGCTCCAAGGACGGCATTGGCCACGTTGCCGACGCCGGCCTGCAGGGGCAGGAATTCAGCCGGTATCCGGCCGGCGCGTCTTTCATTCAGCAAAAATTCGATCACATGCTGTGCGATCCGGCGGCTTTGATCGTCGGGCGGGGTGAATTGGTCGACGTGATCGGGTTCATCATTATAGACCATGCCGATGACTTTTTTGGGGTCCACCACGGCATAGGGCCAACCGATGCGGGTCAACGGATCGAACACCGGAATCGCATTGCGGTTGGGCGGCGGCGGCATGACAAAAATATCGGCCATCTCCCGCAGGCGAGGCGATTGGCGACGATTGATCTCCACGATGACCTTGTCGGCATATTGCAGGTAGGTGGGGGATGCACCGATGGAGGTACTGAGATACACGCGGCCGTCGGCGGTAATCTCGGTGGCTTCCACAACGGCGAAATTAATCCGGCCGAAGAATCCAAAGGCGATGGCTTGAGGAACGTGGGACAGGTGCATGTCCACATATTCCACTTCCTGCCGGTTGATTTGCTGCCGGATGGCATGACCGGCCTGGTACGGGCCGCGCCATTTGACCGCTTCGGCGCGGGCTAAATCCTCATCGATTTCAGCACCGCTGGATGCGCCGGTCAAAACACGAAGCTTGAAGCGGCGCCCCTGCGCGTGCTCTTCCAGGGCACGTTTGGCCAGTGCCTTGGGCACGGCCTTGGCCGCCCCGGCGGGTGTAAAACCGCTAAACGCCACGGCATCGCCGTCTTTAATCTGCATCACGGCTTCTTCAGCCGTCAAAACAGCAAAGGGATTTTTTGAGGTCATCATCGCAATATCCTTTCCATTTCAAAAAATAAATCCTGTTCCCGGATGATGCCGATAATGCGTCCGTGGGCTTCAACCGCCAGGCGCCTTTTCTGATTACTGATCATGGCATAGGCCGCTTCCATGAGATTGGAATCGGCTTTGATCGTCAAGGGCGCCGGCGACATTACGTCGGCTATTTTTTGAACCGCTATCTTTTGGGTCTCCCGGCTGAACATACCGCGCCAGAACAGCGGTGAATACTGGATGCTGTCGGCGGTCGAAGGTTTGGGCGCCGTCAGGTAGAAGGGCATCAAGGCCTTGAGCAGATCGATGATGG
Source organism: uncultured Desulfosarcina sp. (assembly GCA_964435765.1). Classification (GTDB taxonomy): domain Bacteria; phylum Desulfobacterota; class Desulfobacteria; order Desulfobacterales; family JAFDCJ01; genus JAFDCJ01. The sequence goes on along the minus strand of CAYTBC010000144.1, from coordinate 7,651 downwards.
CTAAAATTCCGATGACGCTGCCCTGGTCGTCAAAAACCAGGATGGAGCGGTGTCCGGTTTCCATGATGCTGCTGGTTGATTCCCGGCTCGTAAAGGACTCGCGCAGCCGGGCGATGGCATTGCCGACGGTGTCATTCTGGTTGACGGTGGTATAATCCGCGATGGGGATCATTACATCGGCAACGGTCTTATCTTCCAGGGTGTCGGCAAGTCCCTTGTGACGGTGGGCATCGGTTATCTTGGCGACCAGCAGGTCGATATCACAGGGTTTGGCCAGATAATCGCTGGCACCGGAGTCCAGGGCCTCCTGGGCGGAAGGCACGGCCCCATGACCGGTGAGCATGATCACGGGCAAATCTTTCCGGCGAGCTTTGATTTCACGCAGGGTTTCCTGTCCGTCCATTCCGGGCATCTTGATATCCAGTACGACGACATCCGGGTTTTCCTTCAGCATTTTTAGGGCTTCTTCGCCGCTGTCGGCCAACAGGGTGTCGAAGCCTCGGCGATTGAGTATTTTTTGGGTGGTCGTCCGAAATTTTTCTTCGTCATCCACCATCAGCACTCTTATTTTTTGACTCATATGGCTCTCTTTCATTTTGAGTTACCGCCGGAGCTGAACTGAAACACCCGCGGCGGGCTGAGTATTAACGTTGATTGAAGACTCGTTCTGGCTGTTTGGCAGGATGGAATTGCCTACAGCACACCGATTTTATACATTACACCCGACAACAGCAAGACAATGGCTAAAACAAAATAGAAATTCCGTTCCAGATCCCGGCTGAAGTAGACTTTGCCGTCTTCGAAAATCAGCATTTTTTTCTTTGGCCTGTCGTCACGGTATTCGATGGGTTCCATCTTCGCTTCTCCTTTATAATTTGCTAAAAACCGGGCAAGTCGCCGAAACCGAAAACCTGCCAGAAAACCGTGACCAGCAGCACCAGCAGAACCTGGCCGATAACCCAGATCGGCAAACCGATTCGCAGAAAGTCTTTGGGACCTAAATAACCGCTGGCATATACGATGGCGTTGGGCGGTGTGCCGATGATCAGACAGTAGGCGAACGAAGATGAAATTGCCGTGGTCATCGCCATAAACGGCAGATAGGCCGTACCCGGATGCGCCAGACCGGCCATGTTCAGGGTCACTGGACCGACGGCGGCCGCTGCCGGTCCGTCCGCCATCAGATTGGTCGCCACCGCGGTCAGACTGCTCGAGGTGGCCAATAGCGGAATACCGGAATTCATTCCTAAGGGTGCCAGGAATTCGAGTACGGTGCGCGCCATCCAATAAGCGGCGCCCGAACTGTCAAGAATGCGGCCGAAAATCATGGCACCGGCGTAAAGCCAGACGACCCCCCAGTCCACTTTTTCCTGGTAATCGCGCCAATTGGTCACCCCCGCAAACAGGTAGGCCACCGCGCCGGCCATGGCGATCACACCGATGCCCAGCCGCACCGGCAGCCAGCCCATTTCAAAAAAGGTTTTTTCCGTGAGCCAGCCGAACAGCATGACAACAAAAATAATGATGGCCCAGATCTGCTTGCGGTTCCAGCCGCCCATCCGGTCGATTTCAAATTTAAGCTGGAGCATGGCCGGTGCCAGCGAGGTGATCTTGGGTTTAAACCTGAGATTGAGCGCCAACCAGGTCAGGGGCATCATGATGAGAACAAAGGGGGCGCAATAGATGACCCATTGGAAATAGCCGATGTCCAGGCCGAACATGTCGTTGAGATAGGTCATCATGATGACGTTGCGCGCGCCGCCGGAGGGGGCGCCGGGGCCGCCGATGTTGCACGCCATGGCAATGGCGATCATCAGCATTTTGCCCAGCTCCGGATCTTCAGGAATTTCCCGGGTCAGGCTGTTTTGATACAAAAGCATACCGATGGGCAAAAACATCGCCGCCAGGGCGTGGTCGGAAATAAACGCTGCCAGGGGGCTGATGAGGACGAAAAAAATTAGCGTAATCCAGCGCACACTGGGTACCGCCAGCTTGCGGAACATCATCAGGCAGACCCGCTTGTCCACCCCGGTCTTTACAAAGGCGGCGGCAAACATGAGGCTGCCCATAATAAACCAGACGGCGTCGTCCCAGTACAGCATGGTGACCTCCTTGCGCGACACCACCCCGGTAAAAACCAGCAGCAGTCCCACACAAAACGCCACTCCCGGCAGCGGGATGCATTCCGTTAGAAAACAGATCACCACGAAGACCGCCATGGCCATGGCCACCTTGATGGCCCAGGCGCCTTTATCGGCGGCTTTTTTGTCGTCACCGCTCAGCGTTTCATACCGCAGGCCTTCTTTGCGCAGGGTCAGCGCTTTTTGCATGAGTTCCAGATAGGCTGCATCGTTGACGCTCTCCTTGATGAATCCCATGGCTTTGGTGAAATTTTCCTTGCCGGCGGTAATTTTATTGCTCCGGGCCCACTTTAGATCGCGCTTTAAAAACGCCTTTTTCCCCAACGCACCCATTTGCATGTTTTGTTCCATGATTTGGGCGCAAACAAGCTGCCATTGCTCGGCCTCGCCGCCGCCCCGGTTAAAAAGCGATTGGGTGAGAAAATCGACCACCGCCGCGGGCCCAACCTGGTACTCCGTGCCCACGTCTTTCATCCCATACGGCGTGGGCATTAACAAAATTACGAATAAAAGCACAACCGGGATGCTAAATATTTTCCAGTTTACATATTTATCGTATCCGGTCGCTTTTTTTTGGATTTGCGCTGCCATAGATCGGCCCCTCCCCTAGTGTCTTAAATCTTTGAGTTGTATTCTAACGGGTTTAAATTTCTAATGGTCTATGATTCATCATCCGCGCGCAGGATTTCGCGCGGCGACTTCATAAACCTGCGGGCCCGGGCCAAACGGATCTTTTCCTCCAGGCGCTCCCGCTTCGCGAAGGCCTCCCTTGCGCTTCCAATCAAGTCTTCAATATCCGCGGGTTTCATGAGGTAATCGGTGGCCCCAGCTTTCAAACCGTCGATGGCGGATTCAACCGTGGCGTGCCCCGTCAGCATGATGACCTCCACCAGCGGAAAACGCGCTTTAATCTCCTTTAAAGTTTCATTGCCATCCATGCCGGGCATCTTGACGTCCAGAAAGACCACATGAATATTCTTGCGATTCAATGTTTCCAGGGCATCGACCCCGCCGGAAGCGGTGGTGACATCAAAGCCTTTTTTGGACAGCAATTTTTGGGTGGTGGCCAGAAATCGCACTTCATCGTCCACCAGCATTATTTTCATTTCTTCCATGGTAATCTCCTTTTCTATAAAGACGGCAGCCGGATTGAAAACGTCGTTCCGACGTTTTCCTGACTATCCACCGACATTTCACCGCCCATTTTATCGATAATGCCGAAGCACACCGAAAGCCCCAGCCCCGTTCCCTTGCCGACGGGCTTGGTGGTAAAAAACGGGGTAAATATTTTTTTCAGGTTTTCGGCGCTGATACCCCTGCCGTTGTCGCGGACCATAATTTCAACGTGCCGGTTTTCCAGCGGACCTGATTCGATCCGGATTTTACCCCCGCTGGACCCGTGCCGGTCAATAACGGCATCCATGGCATTGTTGAGCAGATTGACCATAACCTGCTGCAGATGGCGGGGATCCCCGCGAACCTCGGCCGGTTGATCGCAAATGTTGTGTTCGATGGCGATCCCGTGAACCCGGGCCTTTTTGTCCACCATGGCGGTAACCTCGGGAATAAACTCCCGCAGATCAATATCCTTCGTCTGCGACTCGCCCTTGCGCCCGAACTGAAGGATGGCCTGGGTGACATCCGCGCAGCGGTCCACCTGGTGTCTAATCTGACGGATGGAATCTTCCAGTTCCGCCACATCCTGTGATGGCTTTAGCTGACCTTTTTCTTTCAGCTCGCCGAGCACCATCTCGATCAGGGTGTACTCACTCTTTATGATTTGCAGCGGATTGTTGATTTCGTGGGCAAACCCGGCGGCCATCTCCCCGATTTCAGCCAGCCGGCCGGCATGTATCAGCTGTTCGCCCAGCTGGTTTTTCTCCTGATCCATGCGCTGCATGCGCCGGATAATGCGGTCCGTTAGAAAAAATGCAACCGATAATATCACGACGCCACCCAGGATGCTGGTCAGCACGATCAGATAGGAGGCCTGGCGGAGCGCTTTGAACGCATCGGCTTTCTCCTGGCGCACCAGCAGCATCCAGCTGTCGTTTTTAAGCCAGGTGGTTGCATACAGGTAGGTTTCACCGCCGGCAGCAGTTTCGATAAAGGTATGGATGCCGTCGTGAACCGGTCCATATTTGGGCCGATCAGGGTCCGTACTCAATACTTGACCACCGGATCGTCGCTCGGTCTGAAAAACCCCTGCGGCATCGAGCAGGTAAGCCTCACCGGTTTTATCGATCTGCACTTTTTTGACGCGGTCGTTAAAAACGCGGGTGTCGATGGTGGCGCGGAGGATCCACTTCCGGCCCTGATCCGTCTTGGCAACGGCAATGACAAAATGGGGCACCTGGCGGTAGCCGAGAAAAACGTTGCTGATGTAAAAGCCGGTTTTCATCACGGCTCTGAACCAGGGGGCCTGGTCATAGAACTTGCCCGACAACTCGTAGGGTCCGTGATAGGCCAATTGCAGGCCGTTATCATCGATTATTCCCAGATCCACGAAAGCCGGAGAATCTTTTTGCAGATTATCAAATATCCCCTCCAATCTTCCCGGACTGAGCAAATCTTCAATGCTGTGGTCATTGAGAATAAAATCCAGATCCGATTTTCTCTCCATTAGAAAAGATTCGATCATCTGGCGATGATCATTGACGATACGCTTCATGCCGGTGATGGTGCTGTTTTCCAGTGATCCTGTGAAATAATAGTATCCGATGGCCAATACCAGAACGAACGGAACCAGGGGCACCAGGATCATACTTGCCAGAAGAACTCTTTTTAATGCTGCATATGGATTGCTTCTCATCGCGCTAGGTTCGCCCTGTTTTGCTCTGCTCCGCTGCTGCGTCTGCCGAAGGATCGCATTTCAATGCTTTTTGGGGGCAGATGGAAAGCTCCCGCCGGGTATTATTGATGACCTGTTTTAGACGCTCAACGCTGCTGCCGCCTTTTTGCACAAAAACAATGTCATCCATATTGTTCAGGCCGTTGTCTATTTCTGAAGGGTAGGAGTGCACGACCACCGGCAGGGCCGGAATTCGATCCAGCAGATGGCGCAGCATCTTTTTTTCATCAGCACCGGGAATGTCCGGATCGACAATGATCATGTTCAGCGGCTCCTGATGGAAAGCCCATTTAAGGACCTCGCCGGCGTTGTCTGCCAGCCGCACGCGGTAGCCTTCCGCGGTCATCTCGCGCAGGAGAAGTTTGCGGACGTGTGGATTTCGATCGCCGATTAATATGGTAAAGGGTTCTTTCAAAATTAATCCTCTTGGGGTTTGAGCAAATTGAGAGCAAGCTTTATGCCAGCCGGCGGTGTCAGCAAAAAGCTTTTAACAGTCTGAAAAAATTAGGTTTATTTTAGGAAAGCCGGAATATCCACCGCCGGGGGGCGGTGAGGGTGTCGGCTTTTTTTACGGTGTGTAAAGGAGTTATTACGGGGCCGATATAGAACAGGCGCAGGCCGGGTGTTTTTGTGGGTATGCGTCGGTGGATAATTTATTGGGTTTTGGATTGAAATGACTGCTCCTGGGTTGCGATGATGGCGCAGGAACTATGCCAATCGCACACCCTGCAACAGTCTGTGCAGAGAAAATCACCCAAGTGACTCTCAAGGCAATTTTCGTCCACCTGAATCAGGTCTGTTTTAGCATTGCCGCACTTGGCGCAGAATTGAGATACAGGGTCCACGAGAATTTTTGGTTGTGTCGATTGGAGTTGCAGCCGGAAGGCCGGCTGCAAAACTTATGAGAATCTACAAATTGAAACTGTTTTGATTTTTTCCGATAAATACAATTTTATTGGATTGCATCTTGCTCACAGCGAGATTGCTTTGAAAAACGTCCCGGCCAAAGGGATAGATATTCTTTAAATCCTCCGTATCAATAAAAATTTGATTTGACTTGGCAGCATTGTCTTTTATCGCGTTGATCAATTCATGCGCCGAATTGCCGTCAAAGTCACCACAGATTTTCAAGTGGAGGCTGTCTCTGGTTTCATGCATAAAGAGTTTGAAATTCGTTGCCATTTGCACCCCCTATTAAAAAATCGCAAACTTGCCGACATACGGCAGGCCGCTATGATGTTTCAACAGAACTCTGCAAATTTTACCTCAATTCTGCAGGCGTCGGAGGCTTTCATATGTAAGAGGAGCACCTCAGTATATTAAAATTGGACGCTTCATCCCGCATACGGGGGCACTTAAGGGCCAAGCCATAGAGCAATCAGGGTCAGTTATTGAAAGAACTTCGCAATTTTTAAATCCCAAAGATAAACGCTTGACCACTTGCGTATGCGGACCCAACCATTGCGCCTTTCCGGAGTATACCGTCGATGGGTCGTCCTTTTATCTAAACCACGATAAAAGAGGCGGTGGAAATTGATAAACTTGCGCCGATCCTTTCCGGAACGCCTATCCACGCGAGAGCGATTTTCCGCTGACATTTGAAAATCCTCCGAGCAATTCTTTCAATGAGAAATCTTGAATTTGAGCTGGATTATAGCAGGCTCTATTCGTCTTCCAGCTACCTTAGGTGCAAAAAACATGCAAAACAGGGGGAGGCGGATCAGGTATAGTAATTGCAGCAACTTAAGCGGATTGGCTTTTAAATCATCCAGCAAAACCGGACTTATTGAGAAAAATACTGCCGAATTTTGGGAATTTTACTTCACAGCTTTAAATCCTTTTGGGGTGAGTGGGTGCGCCGAACTTCGTGTCTAAATTCTGAATTCTTTGCATTTTATGCAAAAACTTTTTCACCACGAAAACACGAAATCTTGAAAGCACGAAATTTATATTGTCTTTTTTTCGTGTTTTCGTCCTTTCGTGCTTTCGTGATTAATTTGTCATTTTTGGTTCCCCGATAAATCGGGATTTCCGTTTCACTCCAACCGGCTTGCCCGGGTTAGGGGTTTAAAACTCTATGGCTGCTGATTCCCTATCGTCACAAATCCTATCGGCGACAAATTAACTATCCGGCCGTTTTCATTTACATCAACAACCGCCGCGCGAATTGCGGAATACCATACGCCGACGTCACGGCCTGAGTGATCTGATATGATGAACCCCCAGGCTTGGGTGGTACCGCCCGAGCCTTGAAGGCCCACCTTATCTATCAACGCTTTGAAGTCTTTCGATTTCAAATCAATTTGCAGCCACAACTTTGAATTTAGCTCAAACTCCGGCCGTATCCCGGCGATGGCTATCGGCCGGCTGTAAGTTCCCCGGTAAAAATATTTGTAGTTCGGCAAAATCTGATAACTTTGAAAGGCTTGCGTAACTTGCATATTTGACTTCAGCTGTCCATAATTTGCCGTGGAACATCCGCTAACGACGATTAACATCATGGTAAAAGAAATTATTGCAGCGGACAATCTTACCTGGTTCAGTATCGAGTTAATCATTACACGAATCTCCTTAGCTCGGCGGATTTACTTTCAATAATCTTCTTAATGAGAAAACAAAATAGGGCCAAGATACTCCCAATTGCGTGACTTTCCCATAT
>CAYTBC010000143.1:0-11651 GCA_964435765.1 uncultured Desulfosarcina sp. | reverse complement strand
AAGGGTGAAACGGTGCGGTAAGAGCGCACCAGTTCCCCGGGTGACCGGGGAAGCTCGGCAAACCCCACCCGGTGCAAGACCAAATAGGGAAGCGTCAGAGGGCGGCCCGTCCAAGCTTCCGGGTAGGTCGCAAGAGATGTCGGGCAACCGGCATCCTCAGATGAATGATCGTTGCCCGGTTCCGGGTAACCTGTTCCGGGAACAGAATTCGGCTTACGGGTTGCTCCGGCCGATTGGTCTATTATTCGGATTTCGAAATCCGGTATTCGGATTTATATAGGCCCGTTTCAAAACCTTTTCAATGGGAGAATTAAAGCCGGGCTCTTTGGAACCGGATTCTTCACTCACCTAATTTGAGCTAAATTTTCACTCGAGAGGATGCCAGCCTATTTATGGATACGTCAGCGCCCAATGCCGGTAGTTCATTTAACAAAAAAGTCCATATCTTTTCCCATGATTATTTGAAATGTTGCCTATATATTTCCAATACGGTCGATCCCCGAAACACTTTCACCAAAATGCTCTATTCAAAATTGATAGCCACCTCCATGCTGCTGGAGGATTTCCTGGATTTCCACGGGGCCAAAAATAACAAAGACTGGTATTATTATCGCGAATTGTCGGCCGTTGTTCGACACTTGAGCCTGGGAGCCAACTTTCAAAAGCATCTGACCAATCGCATCCAATTTTACGATCTCTCGGGATACAGCGATTTCCAGAAAGAGGGTGAAATTACCCTTGATTTTCTAACAAAAACGCTGATGAATATGGCGCCGGTCATTTTGGAGGAGGCCCGCCTGCACAATATACCGCTACCGGAAGACCGTTTTTACGACGAAGATTTCACGGGCATAGCCACCGGTGATCAACTGCGGTATGATATTGATGATCAGGACAAAGACCTTCAGAAAAAAAACATCGTTAAAATCGCCAGTGATTTTCTTAATATTACAAGAGATTTCGATCAGCTAAAATTTTATGAGGCCTATGATTACGCCGAGTTGGTGGCCATGGTGCCGGATAAAGTCAATGAAGTGGAGATACGACGCTACGAGATGCTGTTGCATAATCTGCAGTCATCTTTTGATACTTACGTCATCCATGGTGGTTTTCGGTACGGCAATCGTAAATTAAAGCAGCTGCGCGGCTTCTTTTCGGTTGTGTTTCATTTGCTTCAGATGGTGGGGCGCCTGCTTCATTTCTATGAACGCCATCTGCATGAAGTCGGCTACAAGAACACCTACAAGATTGTGCAAGAAAAATTGTCGTCGCTGATTAATCCTGCCATGCTCCTTGATCGCACGATTAACTACGGCCTTTTTTATGCCTGCCACTTTCTGACAACCGGCCAGGAACTGGCCCGCGAAATACTTAACGAGAACATTGAAAGGGCCAGTATCCGGGTCGGGATACCGCAAAAACTCGGGTTTCATGCCAGACCCAGCCTGTTGGTCGCAAAAATTGTGCAGCACTACGGCGGGCAGGTGGAGCTTTGTGTTGGAGAAGACCGGTTCGATGCCAGCAGCGTGCTGGATATCCAGTGGGCGGGCGGCAAAATTCAGAAAGAAGATCTCAAGGAAGTGGTTTTTGAAGGTGATACAAGGACGCTAAAAGATATCAAAACCCTGGCCAGCGTCAATTACGGCGAAGATACCATGGGCAAGGGGGTCCCCTTGCCGGTGGAGCTGCGGTATTTGATGTAGAAGACTAATTTCTGAAAGAGTTTAAGTAAGATGGTTGCTGCTGTTATTGTTGCCGCGGGAAAAGGCATCCGCATGCAAGACCCGTTGCGAAAACAATATTTATTGCTGGCGGGCCTGCCGATTTTGACACGGACGTTGACCGCTTTTGACAAGTGCGAGCAGATCGACCAAATTTATCTCGTGATCCCCGAGGATGATTTCGATTTTTGCCGGAAAAATATTCTCAGCCCGGTGAAACTCATCCGCAAAATCCATCTGGTAGCCGGTGGTCCAATACGTCAGGATTCGGTCTACAACGGCTTGCTGCAAGTTGATCCGGATTGTAAAATTGTTGTGATTCACGACGGTGTTCGTCCGTTTGTACAAATAAACAAGCTGGTCGCATCCATAAACGGCGCTCGGCAATTCGGCGCCTGCATCCTGGGCATACCGGCTTATGATACCTTGAAACAGGCCGACAGCTCCGACTGTATTGTTGCCACGCTTCAAAGGGATAGTGTCTGGCTGGCCCAGACCCCGCAGACATTTCGTTATGATCTGATCAGAAGAGCGCATGAAAAGGCTATTCGCGATGTTTACCGGGGCACCGACGATGCGTCTTTGGTGGAGCGACTGGGGGAGCCGGTTAAGATAATCCGCGGAAGTCTTTCAAATATTAAAATTACAAACCCCGAAGATCTCGAAATAGCGCAATCCCTAATTACTCCGCCCTGAACAATTGCCGATTGAGGGTTGTGAATGGTTGTTGGTTGACACACTCCTATCTCAGACTTAGCTTACCTAATTGAAATAAGTGGGATGCACTGAATAATTTTAAGAATCAAGACATAGAAACCAAGGAGTCAAAAAGATGCAAGATACCATCCAAACCGATGCCCCCCAAAGCGATATGGCCAGTCAAGCGTACTTGCGGCAGCTAAAAGAAACCTTTGAGCAACTGCCTTATGATATGCCGCTTTATCTCTTCACGGCCAAAGGGCATGAAGATGTTTTCACCCATGCCAATCGCCAGGTGATCAGGGCCTTCCGGGAGATTAGCCACAAAATCACTTTGCGGGAATTCGACCTGGACCATAAACTGGCCAAAAAGTACAACGTCACCAGTTCGCCCACATTGTTGATTGCACCGGAAAGGTATTCAATTCGATGGCTGGGGGCCCCCATGGGGGAGGAAGCGCGGACGCTGCTCGAGACGCTGATGCTGGTCGGACTCGGCCAGAGCCAGCTCAGTGATCAGTCGCTGAAGGTTATTAAAAATATCGATTCGCCCAGAAACATCAAGGTATTTGTCAGTCCAACGTGTCCTTATTGTCCTCAGGAGGCGGTCAATGCCGTGAAGGCCGCCGTCGAGATGCCTGAACACGTCTCTCTTGAAATAATTGATATTCAATGCGAACCCGAGCTGGCCAATCAATATGCAGCCCAAAGCGTGCCTCAAGCCTTCGCTAATGATATCCTCATCGGCCAGGGGGCGCAGCCTGAAGAGGTTTTCATTCTATCGCTGCAGAAATTGGAGGCCCAGACCATTTTTATACCTGACAGCGATGCTGAATTGGTTGAAACCGATCTGGTGATCATCGGCGGCGGCCCAGCCGGTTTGACGGCCGGTATCTACTCCGTCCGCAGCGGATTGCGGACAGCTGTGGTGGAACGTGAAGCCCTCGGCGGGCAGGTTGCGACCACACCGATCGTCGAAAATTACCCCGGCTTTACCTCAGTCGGCGGCAAGACACTGGTGGATATCATGGTGAGCCATGCGCTGCAATACGTTCAGATTTTTCAGGGCGAAGCGGTTGTTGATGTGCAGCCCGGAAAACCCATTACCGTGCTGACCAACCGCCGAAAGTTTTTGACCAAGTCCGTTCTTTTGTCCACCGGAGCCGTCCATCGTCATCTGGGCGTTCCCGGTGAATCCAGGCTTTCCGGCAGAGGCGTGAGCTATTGCAGTACCTGCGACGGTCCCTTGTTCAGAGGCAAAAAAGTGGTCATGGTGGGCGGCGGCAACAGTGCGGTGACCGAGGCCCTGCACCTGTTTCATATGGGCGTCGATGTGACACTGATCCATCGGCGGGATAATTTAAGGGCGCAGGATTTTTTGGCCAAACAACTTGCCGACAACAAGATACCCGTGCTCTGGAACACTGAGATAAGGGAAATTCGGGGGGAGCAGCGCGTGGAAGAAATCCTGCTGTTCAACAATAAATCCGGTGAGACCTCCACCTTCAAAACCGACGGGGTGTTCATCGCCATCGGGTACACGCCGGCTGTAGAACTGGCTGAAAAGCTGGGACTGGAGGTTAATGCGGACGGCTACATCAAACATGACGGCAAGCATCGCACCAATGTGCCCGGGATTTATTCAGCCGGCGATGTGGAAGGCGGCTACAAACAGATCGTGACGGCATCCGGTCAGGGAGCCGAAGCCGCCATGACCATATTCGAAGATCTGATCAATCCATACTGGTTGCATTGAAATATGTGAGTTGTGCGTTGTAGGTTGTATGTTGTTTGTCGTGAGTTATACGTTGTTCGTTGTTTGTTGGGTGCTTTGGGTTTTTAGGTTGTTGGCAGCATACAACTTCATACAACAAACAACTTACCACACACAACCAACATTGAGCCGATTTGACGATTTCCTTAGATGATGTTATAAGAGTCACCTGCCGAAAATAAAAGATACCCCACCTTCATATTCGGCTCAATTTTTCCGCCGCCTGCTCCAGGGTTTCATCCTTCTTGGCAAAACAGAACCGCAAAACCTTGTTATCATTTCTTTGGTGATAAAATACTGAAGGCGGGATGGCCGCCACCCCGCTATCGATGGTCAGGCGCTTTGCAAATTGGAGATCGGGTTCATCGGTAATTGCAGAGTAATCCAGCATCTGAAAATAGGTTCCCAAACATGGCATAGCTTTAAATCGCGAGCCCTCGAGGGCATTTAAAAATTTATCCCGCTTTTGCTGGTAGAACGCCGACAACTGCCGGTAGACGTCTTTGTTTTGCATGAATTCGGCCAAAGCATGCTGCACGGGTGTGTTGGAAGAGAAGGTGAGATATTGGTGAATCTTTTGGATTTCTTTGGTCAGTTCCGCCGGAGCCAGGCAATAGCCGATTTTCCAACCGGTGGCGTGATATGTCTTGCCAAAGGAGCTGATGACAAAGCTTCTTGCCGACAGTTGCGGATGCCTGGCCATACTCTGGTGGAGGCGCCCGTCAAATATAATGTGCTCATAAACTTCGTCACTGATGATGACAATCTTCGTATTCCGGACAATCCGAATCAAACTGGTGATATCTTCCTCGGATATCACGGCGCCGGTCGGATTGTGGGGGGAGTTTAGAATAATCGCCCGGGTTTGAGGTGAAATGGCCTCTTGAACTTCGTCCCAGGGGATGCGATAATCAGGTAATTTTAATTGAACATAAAGCGGTATCCCGCCACACAACGAGATGACCGGCGTGTATGAATCGAAGGCCGGTTCCAGCACAATGACTTCATCGCCGTTGTGAACGACAGCCGTTATCGCTGCAAACAGCGCCTCGGTCGCACCGGAGGTTATGGTTATTTCCCGGGCAGGTTCGTATGCGGCACCGTACAATTCCGACACCTTGGCGGCAATCCGTTCACGCAGCAGCTGCACGCCCTGCATGGGCGCATACTGGTTGCAGCCCTGCTGCATGTACTTCGCAACCAGGGCGGTCAGCTCCGGCGGGACAGCATAATCCGGAAAGCCCTGGGATAAATTTATAGCCCCGTGGGCATCGGCGAGCTGGGTCATTTCCGAGAATATGGTAACACCGAGATTCGGTAGCTTTGATCTTATTTTCATGATATTAGTATTGGCTGTGCATTGATTTCATTTTAAAATTTGAAGGGTTGTATCTGCCCGGTCGGATCGGACCATACGGTAAAGCGCGGCGGGTGTCAAGATCTCGTGATGGCAGCTTGATTTGTCCATCGAAAATTGATTTATTTTAATTTCGGCAGAAAGGTTTGGGTTTCGTTCATAATTACTTCATCCCCGCCAAAGCGGCTGTCCAGACGCTGCAGCCACCTCTTACGAGTAAACCAAATTTAATATAATCAGAGGCTGCTTGAAGAATTGAATACCCCATTGGATAAGACAAACTCCGCATACCCGGATTATCCGCGGGTGGCCGTCGGCGCCATTGTATTTAAAGATGCGAGCGTACTGCTGGTTCGTCGGGGGCAGCCGCCGGCCCAAGACCTGTGGGCGATTCCGGGCGGCAGGGTCGAGATCGGTGAGACCCTTCAGCAGGCTGTCGAGCGTGAGATTTTCGAGGAAACCGGCATTACCGTCCGGGCACTGGATCCGGTATATACCTTCGACTTCATTGATCGGGACGAACACGGCCGCACCCGATTTCACTATGTCATTATTGATTTCACAGCGGATTATGTCAGCGGGCAGATCAAGGCCGGAGACGATGCCGCCGCAGCGTGTTGGGTCTCCTCCGATGCGCTTGCTTCTCTGAAAGTCAGCTCAAAGACCCGGCAGCTTCTGAAAACACAGTTTGATTTCGGATAGAGCGTTTGGCAAAATAACATTCCGATAGCGCAGTTTTTCCGTGTATTCCGGGAATTCGTGAAGAATTTGATATGGCTCAAGCCAAACGCTCTATTTTATAATGGGAGTAGACGCAACTGCTTATCTTTTTTATCTGGCCGGGGTTGACCAGTCTTGACGGCATCGTCGTTTCGTCTGAACACATCGCAGGTGCGCGGGCAAATTTCTGCTTGCGTCTGCGTCGGTCGAGCGAGCGGAGCGAGAGGGCGGTTCATTCGGCACTATTCGGCTTCAAGTTCGATTTCGACCCGGCGATTTTTACGCCGGCCCTCCTCGGTCTCATTGGAGGCAATGGGATTTTCGGACCCTAAGCCGATTGTTTTGATTCTGGCAGGATCAATGCCTTTGCCGACCAGGTAGATTTTGATCGTATTGGCCCGAAACTCGGATACGCTGACATTATAGCTTTTGCTGCCGGTTGAGTCCGTATAACCTTTAATGCTGATACTGGCGCCGGGGCTTTGCTGCATGAAGGCGGCAAGCCGGTTCAGGGTTTCAAATGCTTCCCCGGGAAGCTCATTGGAATTGTATTGAAAATAAATTAAAAATTTTCGTTCCGGAAAAGGTGCAACTTTCTGTATTTGGGTTGACGGCGGCCGGTCGTTGTCTTTTTCCGGAGCGGCGGCCTGGCGCTCTTCCAGGCCGGCTGCTTTCTCGGCTGGCGGCTGCCGGCCGGACCCCGCGGCTGTATTTTCATTTTCAGGCGGCTGAATTTCTTTCCCGACCGCGTTTTCTTCCAGAGGCGTTTTTATAACCTGTTGGGCATCTTTTAATTCACCGGTTTTTATATCGCCAGGGTCGACGGGCCCGGGATTTTTGGGGTTGGGTCCCTGGTATTCCTGGGGTGCGATTTCTTCCATCGACCAGCGGGGGGAATCTCCGGATTCCTGACTTGTGAAATAATAAATTCCTAATACAGCCAGCATAATCAATGCGGCAATTATGCCGGTTCGTCGAATAAGCGAAGGCTTTTCAGGCGGCAAAGCCTTGGCATTATTAAATTCGGCATCGTTTAAATCTTGACTGTTGACCTTGTCGCCGTCCGGAACCAATGGAATTTGCAGCTCGCGCTCACATTCCCGGATCACTTTTTTATCAATGGAGTTTAAGCCGGAGGCATACCCGGTCAGCAGGGCATGATCACAGATGATGTTGATCAGGCGCGGATAACCACCGGAAAAAGAAAAGACTGCTTTGACGGCATCTTTGCTGAAGATTTCGCGGGTGGCGCCGGCGATCCTCAGCCGGTGTTTGATGTAAGTGCTCGTTTCGGCTTCGGTCAATGGATTGATATGATAGCTGACGGTTATTCTTTGCCGCACGGCTCTGTTGCGCTGCTCCATCAACATCCCGTTAAACTCGGTTTGCCCGACAAAAAAAATGTTGATCAGTTTCCGGTTATTCAATTCGATGTTGGACAGCAGCCGGATTTGCTCGAGGAGCTCATGATTCAACCGCTGGGCTTCGTCTATGACCAGCAACACTTTTTTATGGGATGAGTAGGCATTGAGCAGAAAATTTCTCAATTGTATGAGAAATTCCCCTTTGGTTTCGAATTCTTTTTTAATTTTAAGTTCGACGGCCAGAAATTTGAAAAAGTCCAGGTTGTTCAATCCCGGATCCGGGATCTTGGCAACGATTGCGGCAACGTCAATCATTTTTATCAGGCGATTAATCAGAGCGGTTTTCCCTGTGCCCACATCACCGGTCAGCAACAAAAAACCCTTGTTTTCCAGGATACCGTATTTAAGGGTTGCCAGCGCCTCGCTATGTTTTTCGCCGAGCCACAGAAATCGAGGATCCGTGGTTATCTGAAACGGCATGGCTTTTAAATTGTAGTAGGTCTCATACATAAGCTATTATCTTAACACACCGCGACCATAATAAAAATAAATTGCCAACCAGAGAACAAAAAACAGCACAATGTAAGCCGTCCGCTGGCGAACGAGTTTTTGACGTTTTTTCTCTATCAGGTTCGAGGAATTTTTCAACTCCCGCTTAACTATTTCAAGCTCATTGAGCAAACCTTTTAACTCGCCGTTCTCCGAAAAGTTTACCAGGCGGATGGATTTGTCTTCGAAATCCCTGACATTATAGACATCAAAGGCAATTTTCTGTTTTTCGGTGAGGTAGGAAATTTCATGGAGTTCTTTGGCCATTTCAGCGCAATAAAATTTTCGATATGGGTTTACTTCCGGCACCTCGCCGAGCTGTCTGATTCTTTGGTCAATGCCTCCATCCAGTTCCGAGTCTATTTCGGATTGGAGCGCATCCAGTTCTTTAATCGACTTTTGGTTCTTAAATAAATCTTCACCACTAAGGGCCGAAATGAAAAAAATTAAAAATCCAGCAGTGATGCAGCTGGTCACAAATTTGATAACTACGACCAAATCCCGACTCAAGATGGACATGAACTAAATTCCTTTCAAAGCTTGCTGATTATTTTTGAGTGGGTACCTATTTCAGCGCCTTGGGCAATAAATATAAATAGTTTATATTACAACAAAATATTAGCTTATTGTAAGGGAAATATAAAAGTTTGTCAATTATCAGAAGCCTTCCAATATTGAAAATCGGGTCCACCTGCCTTTCTCCGAGCTGGAAGTCGGGCCGCAAGCCCTAAGTGCTCCTATTCGTAATTACGGTAATGTATTAGCAGTGATCAAATTGCCTTTAGCACTTCCATAAAATATACGTTATCGTATTTGTGAAACCATGTACTAAGGCCTCTGGATTGTGGCGCCTGCAGCTCGGAAAGGCCGGAGGCAGGGTCACATGACTTTTTGACTTAATCTGAAGTCCCCTTAGACAGTTGCTGACTCAGGTTCTGGTGAATTTGGGTAAGATCATTGGAGGCCCCCATATTCTGTCTGACCCATTCCGGTGAACGTCCATACAATTCAGCCAGAGCTTCGATGGCTTCCTGGTAGCTCTTGTGTTTGGCGGTTTCACTGGTCCAATATGGATAAGATCTTCTGGGATTGTAAAAAACAATGCCCGGTGTATTTGAGATTTTTGGATTCGAAGCAGGGATATCCGGGCTTAAGGTCGGCTCCGAGAGGTTGCGATGGATTTGTTCAAGGTCATTGCTATCGCCCATGTGGGCTTGAATCCACTCAGATGAGCGGCCGTATTTTTCAGCCAGAGCATCAATCGCTTCCTGATAGGTCGTGTGTTTGGAATTTTTGTCCGACCAGTATTTAAAGGGCCTCCTGGGGTCATAAAAGGCGGTTCCCTTGGTTTTGGGGACGGCGATTTTTTCCGGAGAAGCCGGTGACGGCGCGGGCTTTTGGACGGACAGGGGCATTTTTTCGGGTTGGGTCTTCGACTTTGGGGGTGTCGTTTTTAAAATGCGCAGCACATCCGCCTTTTGATAGGTTATGGTCCAGCCGCCGTATTCGCATTTTACCTGACCACCTTCTTCCCACGCTCTTTCCTGGCAGACTGTCTTCATTCCGTCTCTGAAATAGATGATATCCGCATCGGCGGTGAAGGCGGTCAGGCCAAAGAGCAGGCAGACAGCGATGATTTTTTTCACCAAAATAGCAAACACCGGTTCATCCGACGGTCTGCGGTTGCGAACCGTCAATTGCAGTTTATTCTGATGCCGGCGGTTCGGCCGGAGATGGTGAATCTTTAAGTGTATTTTTGACCGCTCGCAGCATTTCTTCACGATCGATCGGTTTGGTCAGCGTGCAAGCCGCGCCCAGTTTTTTTGCTCCTTTCAGATAGCCTTCGGGTTTGTTCAAACCTCCGCCGGACATGGCGATAATTTTCACATCGGGAAACTCTTTTTTTAAATCGATAATCATGCCAATGCCGTCTTTGTTCGGCATGATCAGATCGGTGATGATCAAGTCAGCGGGATTCTGGCGGTAAACCCGAATCCCTTCGATTCCATCGGGTGCCTCAACAACTTCGTACCCGTCGCGCTCGAGCATAAGTCTGAGCATTGAGCGGATTTGGTGCTCGTCGTCGATGATGAGTATACGTGCCATAACCTTAGTTTCCTTTCAATACGCAAAATCGATCAAAATTGCTTGATCACCCCAAATTAGATCATAACTTTAAGCGTCTTTCAACTAATTACTTGACACTTATCAAAAAATTTGTTCAGATGGCCAATGTTCAAAAATTGAACGCCAAAGCATCGTCACGCCTATCATTTAGCAGCCTGGAATGAATTGCAGAGCTCGTTTTATGTAATTGACCAGGCGGAGCCATCCCAAAACCCCAGCACCGTCAGCAGCAGCTTTTTTTCATCCGATGGATTCTAAAGACCTCCGAACTTTAAAAATTCTCGAAAAAGTCGACAACGGGAAAGTGCCGAGTCAGCGAGAGATAGCCGGGGAACTTAACATATCTCTCGGACTGGTGAACTCTTTTTTCAAGCGGCTGGTCCGCAAGGGGTATGTAAAAATTACAACGATTCCCAAAAAAAGAATCATGTACATACTCACGCCGCGAGGTGCTGCTGAGAAAACGCGGCTGACTTATGAATACATTCAGTACTCCTACAAGTTCTATATAGATGCCCGGCAAAAACTTCGCGATCTCTACGACATATTGGAGAAGCAGGGCGTCCGGCGCATTGTGTTTTACGGCGTCGAGGATTTGGCGGAAATTGCTTACGTTTCATTGCAGGATACGTCAATTGAGCTGGTTGCGATTGTTGATGATGACAAAGCCGGTATGAGGTTCTTGAAACAGATTGTGGCGTCTTCTGCTTGTTTGGACGGGATGTCATTCGACCGCATCCTCGTTACCAGCATGAAATCAAGAGGCGATATACTTCAAAAAACCGTGCACAGTGGAATTTCTCCCGAATCGGTCATCGAGATCGATTAGAAATGCCGCCACCTGGCAATGCAACCTGAGAGGATGGATCACTGGTCGGAGCGGTTTCGGGTCGGTTAATCTCGTCCAATTTTCGTCACAGGCCGACTGCGACCATCGCCGTCCTTTGCAGCCTGCACCTTTGATTGCCTTTTGCCAGGCACCATTTCCAAAAGCGATCCGTTCAAACATCTGATTTTAGCTTGACTTCGGATACAAAATATGGTGAGTATTGCTACTTCACCCCCAAGATATTGGGTTTTACGCCGATCGACAATATTTTTTTCATTCCGGATAGAAAGCTTTGTAATTCAGGGAGCGGAGCTGCGTCCATTAAAACCGATCTTCTCACAGACTATGAACATGAATTCGCAAATTCGCTAACGTATAAAAATAGAGCCGAACTATTGACCAAATACTTTTCTCACCACAGAGGCACTGAGGGCACAGAGATGCAATTTTTTTCGATTGCCGGAGGCCTACCACTAAATAATATGATCCGACAGGTCATCCCGCCTTGGCG
>CAYTBC010000142.1:1264-11779 GCA_964435765.1 uncultured Desulfosarcina sp. | reverse complement strand
TTTAACCGCCAACATTACGATGGAAATGGCCCTCAAAGAGGGCTTGAATGTGAAAATGATTCTGGTTCATGACGACATCGCCTCCGGACCGCCTGACAAGCCCGAGGAGCGCAGAGGATTGGTCGGCTTTTTGCCCGTAATAAAAATTGCCGGAGCAGCTGCCGAGAAGGGGCGCAGCCTTGAAGAAACCGCTGCGGTCGCGCAAAGAATGTTACGATACATGCGGACGCTTGCCGTGGCGTTCAGCCCCGCCACCCATCCGATTACCGGAGATGCCCTGTTCGAGATTGCCGATGACGAAATGAGCATCGGTGTAGGGCAGCATGGTGAGGTCGGTATCGATCGGCTGAAAATGAAAAGTGCCGACGGTACCGCCGACCTCATGCTTCAAATGCTGCTCGACGACCTCGGGGTTAAGGCGGGTGAAGAATTATTGGTTATCGTCAATGGCGCCGGCGCCACCACCTATATGGAACTTTTCATTGTTTTCCGGCGGCTGCATCTGACTCTGACAAATAAAAAAATAAAAATTGCCCGCAGTCTGATTGGTGAATATATTACCACCCAGGAACAGACAGGGTTTCAAATCTTAATTGCCAAAATGGATCGCGAATTGCTCAGGCTCTGGGATTCTCCCTGTGATTCACCGTATTTTATCAGCCGGTAATAAAACGACACCGGATTCCTGTGGTTTCGCGCTTTGCCCGACGGGAGCCTCAACGCTTGAATTGATTTTATCGTGAACCTCAAGCTCGCCTTGCACACCTGAAAACCGGGACAATAACCCGCGTCGATAGCCCTTTTTTTCTTTAAACCCACCCTCCGAGAAGCCGCTCCAAACCGATATTCAGTACCCCATACGCTGTCTTTGAACCGAGGGGCGGACGGCCTCAGCGTCCCGGCCGGTCATTCCAATGCCGGCCTCTGGTTCGACGCTCTGGTTTCCAAAGGCCGTGATATCGCCGGCCATCACAGCTTCGTGCAAACCTAACATATGTTCTAACACAATTAGAACAATTGTGTTGACATATGTAACACGATCATATATCAGATAATTCACCAACCCATACACGGCCCAGCATCTCGATCCCCATGCAAGATTTTGGGGTATCTTATTGAATCCATTCAGAAAGGAGGTGCATCGATTTACTAAATCCGGTTAGCGTCGAGCGCAAAGGCTGAATGCCCTTGATATCAGCAGTCAGGTTCAAAAAACGTTATCTTTAATGAGGGTGTTTCAAAATCAAAAAGATAAAGGGGGTTTAGATATGAATAAGAAGATATTTAAGTCGGTGTTCGTTCTGGTCATTTGTCTGGGGATGTTGATACCCGTGTCCGCTATGGCCGGCCGTGTTGATCTGAAAGGTGAAAATATTACCATGTCGATTCTGGGTATCGCCGGCTGGTTCCCCAGCAAGCTTGGCGTGGATATGTCGCCTGCCTTCGCTGATTACGCCAAAAAAAAATACGGCTATGACGTCCAATTCACTTTTGAGGAGGCACCTTTTGAGACCCTTTTTCAAAAAGCAGCGGCAAGTTTAGCCACAAGATCAGATGACTATAATATCATTGTGAGCGACAGCCAATGGCTGGGGGGATTCGCGGCACCGGGTTGGATTGTCAAAGTCAACGATATGATTGACAGCAATCCCAACCTAAAAGCGATTCAGTACTACGATCCGATCGTCCAAGACACTTACATGTCCTATCCCCTCGGTTCAGACAATTATTGGGGGTTCCCGCTGGAAGGCGATACCATGGTGCTCTATGTGCGGCAGGACAAACTGCTCGATCCGAGTGAAAGAAAAGCTTTCAAAGAAAAGTACGGCCTCGAGATGCCGAAGACCTTTGAGGATTTTGAAAACTTAACCTACCCGGATTTTGTGAAAATTTTGGAGTTCTTCACGCGTCCGCAGCAGGACTTCTACGGTATTGCCCAGCACTATTCCAAGGTTTACGATTTTGTTTGTACCGCCGCTCATAACTACATCTGGTCCCGGGGCGGCAGAATATGGGACAATAAAACAGGCCAGGTTTGGGGAATTTTGAACACGGAAGAAAATGCCAAATCATTGGCAGAATACAAAGCATCTTTGAAATTTGCGCCTCCCGGAGCGGTCAATTATGGAAATTCCGAGGTGATGGAGGCCTGGAACGGCGGCAAAGTATTTTGCGCCATCATGTGGGCCGCCGTCGGTCAATACATGATGGAGCCCAAGGACGGCAAAACCATGATTGCACCCCCGCCGGCTCACCTGATAAATGGCAACGGTAAACCGAACAGGGTATACTCCATGGGGGGGCAGCCCTGGGTTATCAACGCGTATAATGATGAACAAAAAATGCAGGTTGCCGAAGATTTCATGCAATGGTGGTACACAGCAGACGTTCAAATGGAATTTGCCAGGCGCGGCGGGAATCCCGTCATCAAATCGGTGTTGGATAAGCCCGGTTTTGAAGAAATCAAACCCTGGTTTCGCGCTTATAAATGGATGTTAACGACCTCAAGAGGCAGAGATTTTTGGCATAATCCGCTTTATGCGGTTATGATGGCAAAACAGCAGGAAGCTTTTCACGCATACATTACCGGCCAGGTTAAAGATCCTAAAGTGGCTTTGGATTACGCCGCATATCACGTTCAAAAGATTCTTTATGATCACGGGTCAACAAAGTTAAAGCCACCTGCAGAAGGAGCTAAAATCGAATTGAAGTAATCTAATTTCAAGGGCGGGGAGAGTGGTTGGATCTCCCCGCCGTCAAAAGCGCTTAGGAAAACATATGATGCCAGATTCCTCAATAGACGGAAGGGTTCTTCAAAAAGCGGCAGCCCCATCGGGCCGGGGATGGTTAAGCAGCTTGGAGGATCAAAAATACCTCCAGCATCTCCTGCTGGTCCCGGTTCTCATTTTCTTCATCGTTTGGAATGTTATTCCACTATTCTGGTTGGCGGGGATGGGGTTTTATAAATATGTTCTGGTTACCGGTGAGCCTTTAGAATTTGTGGGGCTGAAGAATTTTGTTGAGATATTCAACAGCTTTGAAATTTGGCATGCGCTCAGCAACACGTTTTTGTTTGTCATCATCGGGGCCGGCACCCAGACTATTCTTGGCGTTATTTTGGGTTTCATTTTCTGGGATAGTAAAGGTCTGCCGGGTAGAAGAATCGCGCTGACGCTTATCTTCACCCCCATGGTTATGGCACCTTTGGCCTGCGGTTCATTTTTTAGAATCATTTATGACCCGATATTTGGTATTTTAAATTATTTCATCAAAAGCATTTCCGGTGTAACCATTGATTTCCTCGGATCCAGCAGTTGGGCCTTTCCATCGGTTCTGATCGTCGATACCTGGATGTGGACGCCGTTTATGATGCTCATGACGCTTGCCGCTTTGGGGTCTGTGCCCAAAGCGGAACTGGAGGCAGCGGAAGTTGAGAACCTCTCATGGTATCAGCGTCTCACCAATGTGGTTCTGCCCCATGGGAAATTTATCCTGATGCTGGGAATTCTATTGCGGACCATCGATTCGTTCAAATCAATGGATATCATTTTCACGATGACCAGAGGGGGGCCGGGAAATGCAACCGAATTGATCGGTATTACCCTCTACCGTCAGGCTTTTAATGCATTCACCATGGGGCAGGCCTCGGCCTTGGCGATTATCGCACTGCTGATCGCAATCGCCTTTACATCCATATACCTGCATGTCCTCAAAAGGAAGGAGTCGTTTGCCTAAATGGAAGGCCGCAATCAAAATAAGAGGCTCAAAAGATCGCTTTATTATGTCCTGCTGTGGGCGATTGCACTTCTCTTTTTCTCACCGATCATCTGGATGGTTATCTGCTCTTTGAAGACCCGAACCCAGATAATCACACTGCCCCCGGAATGGTTGTTTGTGCCCACACTTAAGAACTACATTGCGCTCTTTGACATGTTTAATTTTACCCGGGAATTGATGAACAGCATATTCATGTCGCTGAGCGCCGTGGCAATCGCCGTGGTGGTATCATTTTTAGCGGCGTACAGTTTTTCGCGGTTTAAACCCAAAGGCACCGATCTGATAATGTTTATTCTGCTGTCTATGCGAATGGTGCCGGCCGCCGCAGTTATTGTGCCGATCTACCTTCTGTACTCAGCATCCGGTTGGAAAGGCACCCACCTGGGCATGATTCTTTTTTACGCCATGTTCAGTATACCTTTTTCCGTTTGGATCTTAAAGGGATTCATTGATGGAGTTTCCGAACGTTTCGACGAAACGGCCCTGGCAAACGGCGGTTCGAGAATGCACATTATTTTCAGATTGGTCATGCCCCAGGTAAAGCCGGGACTGATTGCCGCCTTTATCTTTAATATTATTTTCGTCTGGAATGAATTTCTATTTAATTACATCATCGGCGGCAAGAAAACGGTAACGGTGCCGGTGGGATTGGCCCAGGGATTCAGCGCCGGAATGTCGATTCGATGGGACTTCATCGCCACGGTGACTACTTTTTACAGCCTGCCGCTGATTATTTTCATTTATTTTTTCCAGAAATATCTGCTGGTCGGGATGACATTCGGTACGGTCCGAGGGGAGGTCTAGGCATGAAAAAAAGGAGGGCCTTTGGTGCTCGAATGCAGTCGATTGTGCTGATTTCTATGATTGTGAGTTTTGCGTTCATTATTCAGAAAATGAATATGACGCTGCACAAGATCGGCCTGTTGTTGTTGATCGTGTCCGCCCTTTCGCAAATGGCCTTCGGCAATATGTCCCCGGAAGCAACTTTTAAAGAAGGCCGGAAGATCATGATTATCGCCTACACGATTGTTGTCTGCGTATTCGGTCTCGGGATCCTGTTAGCCCCGGTTCTCATAAAAATAGGAAGGTAGGCAATGGACACGGTTGTCGAATTTAAGGCTGTTTCGAAAAAATACAGCGACCGGCCGGTTCTGGAGCATATTCAGCTGTCCGTAGAAAAAGACGATTTCATGGTCGTATACGGGCTGCCGTCTTCAGGCAAAACCGTGCTGTTAAGGCTGTTGATGGGGTTGGAGGAGCCGGATGCCGGCGACATTATCCTGCGGGGAGAGAATGCCCGTCACATGCCGCCGAAGGTTCGAAACATCGGCTACGTTCCGCAGGACTTTGCCTTGATCCCGCATAAGACAATCTTTGAAAATATTGCCTATCCGCTCAGATTGATGAAAAAATCGACCCCTGAAATCAAACCGGTGGTCCGGCGGGCAGCGTCGATGCTAGGCATTGAAGATTTGCTGGACAAGCTTCCAACGCAGTTAAGCGGGGGACAAAAACAACGGGTGGCGGTTGCCAGGGGCATTGCTAAGGAATCGGATATCTACCTTTTTGATGATCCCCTTGCCGGTTTGGATTTTAAATTACGTGAAAAATTGATCGACGATCTGAGACGGCTGCAGCAAGACCTTGCTGCTTGTTTTATATATGCAACTTCCGACCCGATCGAAACCCTGACACTGGCTGCCCGTATAGCGGTACTCCATGAAAAGACGATTTGCGAAATTGGCGATCCCCAGTCGATTTATTTAAATCCCCATCATTTATCCACCATCGATATACTGGGATTTCCGCGTGCGAATTTGTTGGATGGCCGCGTCTTTCGAAAAGCCTCCGAAGTATGGTGCCGGGCCTATTTTTTGGAATTTCCGATCGTCATGGATCCGGGAGTGTCTGCCTTTGAAAACCCGGTGGATGTTACCTTGGCGGTTCGCCCTGAAAGCATCTTAAAGGCATATGACGGGGATAAAAAATGTTGGACAGCCGATATTTATCTTCGCGAAGATCTCGGCGCCGAAGAAATCATATATCTCAATATTCAGGACAGCAGTCTGACGATGGTAAATCCGAGTTCACAAAACGGGCACCCCGATGTCGGTGATCAAATCAGCATTTGCATTGACCCGGCCTCAATATTTATTTTCGAAAAAAACACCGGAACCCGAATTGGTAAAGGGGCGAATAAATTCAATGCCTGAAATCAGATTAGATAATTTGACCAAAAAATTTAAAGATGTGACGGCAGTTGATGATCTAAGGTTTTCATTTCCGGAAGGCAAGGTCACCTGTCTGCTGGGCCCATCCGGTTGTGGGAAGACCACTTTGTTGCGAATGATTGCAGGGCTGGAGACGCCGACGTCCGGCCGCATTTATTTTGGCGAAATTGATTTGACCCAACTCGCACCTCGCAAACGCAACATCGGGATGGTTTTCCAATACCCCGTCGTGTACCAGGGCATCAGTGTTTATAAAAACATCGAACTTCCCCTTTTGAGAAGAAAAATACCCGAAAATGAACGCAAACAGAGAATTGAGGAAGCCCTGGAATTATTGAATCTTCAGGATCAGGCGGACAAAGACAGCTCCCAGCTGGATAACGTCTCGCGCCAAAAAGTGTCGGTTGCCAGAGCTATCTCTTACCACCCGGACATCATTTTATTTGATGAACCGATGACCAATATCGATGCCAATTCAAGGGTTCAATTCTCCCATTTTTTTAAAGAACTGTCCAAAAAATTAAATCAGGTCATCATTTATGTAACCCATGACCAGACCGAAGCAATGACGCTGGCAGATCAGATTGCGCTGATGGAGGACGGCCGAATTGTTCAGTGCAATGAGCCCCGCCGGCTCTATAATGAGCCGGAAAAAGTATTTGGCGGATGGTTTTTAGGCAATCCGGGCATGAACTTTGTTGGCGGTCATTGTGAACAGACAGCCGGCAAAAGACTTCTTATTTCCAGTTTTTTCCGGTCGCCGTTGAGCTCCGCAACCGATGCATTGGAGCGGGAAGTGACGATCGGAATCAGGCCGGAACACATAAAACTATCGGAAAAGGCTTTCGGAAATGCGGTCCAGGCTGCAGTAAAGCGGAAATCGATTACCGTCGGCGGCCAATTTCTTTACGTCATCGAAGTCGACCATGTCGAGGTCAAAGCCAAAATTAGTAAGCCGTCAAGCGAGTTGATGAATGTGCAGTCCCTATGGATTGAATTCCCGGTGGAACACATCGTTTTATTCGATGAAAACCAGAAGCGGGTTCCTGCTGATTTAGCATATTAAATCAGCGCTTATGATTTAATCAAGAAAGGAGAAAATTATGGCAGCACCAGAAAAAGCAAAGATGATTTTATTTGCCTACACCATCAACGATTTTAAAAAAACAGCCGCGTTCTATAAAGAGGCACTCGGCGTCGAATTTCCGGACGAGACCTTTGCGGTCAATCGGCTCGACATCGAAAAAGGGCAGCTCAGTGACGGGGCTGCACAGGTGGAACTCCTCCAGCTGGAAAAATGGAGAGGGGCCGATAGCGGCTATGCTTATGGCCACATCGGCTTTCAGGTAAAAGACCTCGAAGCCATGGTTTCACACCTCAAGAGCTTAGGCTATGCGCCGTCGGAAATTATGTTTCCGTTTGAAGGCAACGACAAAGTGAAGATTTGCTACTTTAGAGGACCCAACGATGAAAAGCTGGAATTGGTCCAAATGGATGAATAAAATTTCGAAAGGAGAGTGATACCATGCCCATGAAAAAATTTATTAATGATCCTGAAAATCTCACCAGTGAGCTGCTGGACGGATATGTCAAAGCCTATTCGAATAAAGTGGCCTTAAAATCAGAAAAACTTGTCGTGCGAGCGCGGCCGAAAGATGCCTCAAAAGTAGCTATCGTTACTTTGGGCGGAGCCGGGCATGAACCGGCGTTGAGCGGATTTGTCGGTGAAGGTATGCTGGATATCAGTGTCGTGGGCGATATTTTCGCCGCCCCGGGACCACCGAAGGTCTATGAAGCGCTTAAGACCGCCAATCGTGATGCCGGTGTTTTGTTTGTCGTACTCAACCACGAAGGTGATGTGATGAGCGCTAACACGGCAATGGACATGGCCGCGAGCGAGGGGTTCAATGTGAAAATGATCCTGACGCATGAAGATATTGCCCCCGGAGCCAATGCACCGGCGCAAGATCGCCGCGGTTTGGTCGGCTGTGTGCCGCTTTACAAAATAGCGGGCGCGGCGGCCGAGGCAGGCAAAAGCCTGGAAGAAGTTTATGCTGTCGCCGAAAAATTCAACAACAACATGGCGACCTTGGCAGTTGCCCTGAAAACGGCAACCCATCCGGCCAGCGGTGATTCGATTTTTGAATTGGCCGATGATGAAATGGAAATCGGGATGGGACAGCATGGCGAAGCCGGCACCGGCAGATCAAAAATGATGACGGCCAATGAGACCGCCGACACGATGATTACTCAGCTCAGCAAAGCAGTCAAGGCCGAAAGCGGCGACAAACTCTTTGTTATGCTGAACGGCGCCGGGGCCACGACCTTGATGGAGCTCTACATTATCTTTCGCCGGGTAAAAAAATACCTGGCAGATAAAGGCATCGAAGTGGCCCGGTCTCTGGTCGGTGAATATTTGACGGTGCAGGAAATGGCCGGATTTCAAATGTTTGTTGCCAAAATGGATGATGAATTGCTGCAGTTATGGGATGCCCCCTGCGATACACCCTATTTAACCGTACGTTAAAGTTCAAGGAATTAAAAGGTGGTGATTATGGCTGACACGATTGGGTTTGACGATATTGGTCGGATGATTCGATCGGCTGCGGATAAGATCCGAGCCCATCGTGATGAATTGTCTAAATTGGATTCCGCCATCGGTGATGGTGATCACGGCACGACCATTGCCCGCGCCATGGGCATCGCCGAGAAGGTCATCGAAGCATCTGAAAAAAAAGAACTAAAAGGATTGCTCAAGGATGTAGGCTGGGGGGTGATGGGAGTTGACGGCGGCGCCACCGGTCCGCTTCTGGGATCGTTTCTGATGGGCCTGGGCAATGGGATCGGCGAGCAGGCTGCAATCGACTGCCCAACGCTGGCGGCCATGTTTGAAGCCGGTTTGGCCGGGGTTCGCCGACAGTCCAAAGCTCAGATTGGGGACAAAACCATGATGGATGCCCTGCTGCCGGCCGTTGATGCAATCCGGCAGGCAGCCGATGAAGGTAAATCCGTCAAAGAAGCGCTTCAGCAGGCAGCTGAAGCAGCCGAAAACGGTGCAGTTTCTACCAAGGAATTCAGGGCTCGTTTCGGGCGTGCCAAGAATCTTGGGGAACGCACCATCGGATTCCAGGATCCGGGGGCAACTTCTATGGCCTTAATATTTCAGGGATTCCTTGAAGGATTGTCGTGATTGACGGGCATCACAGAATGCTAAAAATTCAATTAAATACAAGCAAATTCTGACTGCCGGAATTCTGGATCAGTCAGGGTGCCGGCGGCATGCAGGCAATTCTCTTTGCTTAAAACCTTATTTCTTCTTGAAGGAGAACAGAAAAATGCCGGATATGGATGGAAATATAGAAGTGAAGCAATATCATGCGGGTATTGCACAGAAATCGGAGGGGTTTTTCCTCAAAGGCGCCAATTCTCTGGAATGGGGCATGAAGGACAGGTTGGCTCGAATATTCAATCCGATATCGGGCCACACGGTGATGCTGGCGTTTGACCACGGCTACATCATGGGACCGACCTCCGGACTGGAGCGCATGGATCTGACGATTGTGCCGCTGATCGAATACGCCGACTGCATCATGTGCACGCGGGGCGCGTTGCGCACACTAGTGCCGCCGACCGCCGGCAAGCCGGTCTCATTGCGGTACTCGGCCGGGACGACCGTCCTGACTGAACTGAACGATGAATGTGTCATGGACATCGAGGAGGCGGTGCGCCTCAATGCCTCCCTGCTGGCGGTCATGGTGGCGGTGGGCGATCGTTATGAAGCAATTACGATTCGAAACCTGACGCGCACGGTTGACCTTGGATCCCGTTTTGGGATTCCAACCTTAGGTGTCACCGCAGTCGGCAAAGACATGGCGCGCGACGCACGCTACCTTTCCCTGGCGTGCCGTGTGTGTGCCGAGAACGGTGCCCATGTTGTCAAAACCTATTACTGTGAAGGCTTTGAGCAAGTGGCTGCGACGTGTCCCGTGCCGATCGTGCTCGCCGGCGGCAAAAAACTGCCTGAGTTGGATGCCTTGACCATGGCCTACAAGGCGATCGATCAAGGCGCGAGCGGAGTTGATATGGGGCGCAACATTTTTCAGGCCGGAAATCCAATCGCTATGATCCAGGCCGTGCGGGCCGTCGTGCATGACATGGAAACCCCGGAGAAAGCCTTCGATCTCTATAACACCTTGAAAAACGCAAAGTAGTATTTGTGGACTTCGGCAAAGGCTGAGGAAATTGATTCGGAGGCTTGATGATGTAAGGCATTAACCAACCACAAAGATATTATGGAGTTTATCGCCATGACGTCACTACCCAAATATAAATCCTACAAGAACGC
Source organism: uncultured Desulfosarcina sp. (assembly GCA_964435765.1). Taxonomy (GTDB): domain Bacteria; phylum Desulfobacterota; class Desulfobacteria; order Desulfobacterales; family JAFDCJ01; genus JAFDCJ01. The sequence continues at coordinate 1,426 of CAYTBC010000142.1, read as the reverse complement.
CGATTTTTACAACCCAGAGGGCAAGTTCATTACCGAAATTGCCAGTCAAGCATATTACGAGATGATGAAGTTCTTTAAATATCCGATCCCTGAACGTTTACGGGGAGAAGACTTTTGGGCCAAGGATTTTAATATCGGCAAGTTCACTGAATCCGGCTTGGG
>CAYTBC010000142.1:0-1164 GCA_964435765.1 uncultured Desulfosarcina sp. | reverse complement strand
GTTTCAGTGATTAACGAATTCTGAACTTAAATTAAATGGGATAGCGATTGTCATCATTTACGGTATAGATAGCTGTGCAAAAATATCGCCATCCGGTCGGAACCAGACCAAACGGAACATATTGATGACAAGCGGTATAGATCGTAAACCAGTCGTTCAAGTGAAGGAGGAGTAAAAATGAAAAAAATGTTATTGGGAATTTTAATTCTTTGTGTTGCAGCAGCAGGTCCGGCATTTGCCGACAAAAAAAAGATTGTTTTGGGTAAGATTCCTTATACCCTGGAACATTCCTACCACCAGTCCGTCGTCAGGATGTTTAAAGATTACGCCATGAAGATGTACGGTGCTTCTACGATCATTATCGATGGGCAAGCGAATAGTGCCGCAGCTCTCAGCGCAGTTGAAAGCCTTATCGCCCAGAAAGTAGACGGCATCGCGTTGCATTCACCCGACATGGGGATGACCGCGACAGCGGTCGAGGAGGCTCATAAAGCAGGTATTCCGATCGTTACCACATTGATTTATCCAAAAATCAAAGTAGCTCCCCATATTCAGCCAAAAGAAGAATTCTCCTCTTTCAAAATGGGGGAGGTCGCCGCGACACAATGGTTAAAAGCATATCCTGGTAAAACATGTGAAGTCGCAATTTTAAATTTTGGCGGTTTTGAGCAGGTTGTATATCTAAGAACCGACCCGTTTTTTAAAGGAGTAAAATCTGTCGATCCAAACGCGAAACTGGTTGCTATCCAAAATGGTTTTGGCTCTACGGTTAAGTCCATGGAAGTCATGCTGGATATTCTTCAAGCGAACCCTCAAATAAATATCATCTTCGGCGCGAACGATGATATGGCCTTGGGTGCTTTAGCCGCCTGCGAGCAGCTTGGCCGAGGTAAAATGGATAATGGTAAACCTTTAACTGAAATTATCGCCGGCGTGGACGGTGGTGAAAACGCCATGGTAAAAGTTTTTAATCCGAACAGCTCTTTTAAACTTACCCATGGACAGGTTAGGGACAATGCCCGCGCTGAAGTCGATACCTTAATGGCCATGATCAATGGTAAAATCCCCATGGACAAATGGATGGAAGTCCAGACGTTGAGCCCCGAATATGACTATTGGAATTCGTCAATCGAAGCGGCCCAGATTTTTCTGGAAGAAAACTTC
>CAYTBC010000141.1:0-11868 GCA_964435765.1 uncultured Desulfosarcina sp. | reverse complement strand
CGTTGAATATCAAAGGACTGGTGACAAAATATAAAACCTTCTATTTTCCGGACCTGTTTGAAAATTAGACGGGTGTGATGTCAAATCCCAGGAGGAAGAAAACGAATAACAAAGAACGGCCGGTAAGGCAAAAATTCCAAATTCCAAGCATCAAATAACAAATAAATCTCAAATCACAATAATCAATGACCGAAACCGATGAAGTCCCGTTTTGAATTTAGTATTTTGGTTATTGTAATTTATTTGAGATTTGTGATTTGGAATTTGTGATTTTGATCGGCGCCGGCGGCCGGGCTGAAACCTGAAACCAACTAAATGACTCTGATGATAAATATGCGTAAAACTTACTCATACTTGGCGCCGGCGGCCGTCATTCTGCTGCTGACCGTCACGCCGGCTCTTGGAATCCGCTTAATCAATGTGGAGCTTCAATTCGAAATAGCCGATCAGTTAAAGGAGCCCAGCGAGGTCGCCGCATCAAAAGATGGACAAATCTATGTGGTTGACGGCGTCAACAACCGTATTCGGATATTCAGCTCCCGGGGAGCGCCGGTTTCTTCCTTCGGCGTTGAAGGTGCGGGCAATGGTGAATTCAAATATCCGCTGGGAATCGACATCGCTGCTTCAGGCCGGGTCTATGTGGCCGACTCCGGCAACCACCGCGTCCAGATATTTGATGGCGCCGGCAGGTATTTCGCCCAGATTAAACTTCCGGCCCTCAATCATCCGGCGGACCCCACCGATGTTGCCGTCGATGAAACCCGCAGCCGCTGCTATGTCGTCGATAACGACAACCACCGGATCCTGGTCTATGACCTCTCAAATTTTAAATTACTGGATTCATACGGCACACCGGGCACCGACAAACGGGCCTTTCGATATCCTTTTCTGATCGCCCTGGATAAACAAAAATACCTCTACATCGTGGATGTTATCAACACCCGGGTTCAGGTGCTGAACCCGGACGGATTGTTTGTAAATTTCATCGGCGGTTGGGGCGTTGAAAAAGGAGAATTTTTCAGGCCCAAGGGGGTGGCCGTTGATAAAAACGGCCGGGTCTACGTCAGTGACAGTTATATGGGCGTCATTCAAGTTTTTACGGCAACCGGGGATTTTTATGCCGCCATCGGTGAGCCGGCAACCGGCAAGGTTAAGAAATTCAAGACTCCGGTGGGCTTGTTCATAGACCGGCAGGACCGGCTCTATGTGGTGGAAATGTTTGCCGACAGAGTCGGCGTATACCGCCAGGTGGGTGAAGCTGAATCTCATTAATCCGCCCTGGAAAATAGTATAATGCAAGCTTGTAAGCTTTTATGCCGATGTGCATTTATCAATAATAAAATAATTAATTAATCCGCCCGGGGAATACCCAAATATTTTCATATGATTTCAAAGAGCAAATATGATTTATCAAGGCCTGTTTCTTTGTTTTTCAGGGCGGAGTAATTAGGGATGAAAAAAAAAAGTTTCCTGATTCTACTTATCGCTGCACTGGTCCTCCATTTCAAGTTGTCCGATGCCCAGATGAATGTGGCGCCGCCGAAAAACCCCAATTCAGCCAAGGCATGTGCGATCTGTCACTATCGCTGGATTGATACCTTTTTCGTAGAAGGCCGCGGGTCCGATCTCGTCGATTATACGGCAAAAAAAGTGGTTGCCACTCCTGAAATGTGCTTTTCCTGTCATGACGGCAGTGTCGCGGATTCCCGCGCCCGGGCCTACCAAACGGCCCAGCACAAAACCAACGTGCCGCCGCCGGCGCATATGAAGCTGCCCGATATTTTCCCGCTGGATGAACAGGGCAACATGGTCTGCGCCACCTGTCACACCGCCCACGGCGTCCCCAGCGGCCCGGACAGCAAAGAGACGATTTTCATGCGAACCTCCAACCGCAATTCGGCCATGTGCCGCATGTGCCACCCGGAGATGGCCGATTCAAGCAAGTTTCACAATCACCCGCTGGATACCGTCAAACAGGAAATCCCCCGCCGCCTGATCGAAGGGTATGCGTTGGAGGGCGATAAACCCAATCAGCTGATCTGCGAAACCTGCCACACCGCCCACGGGGCTAAGTATGAGAGTTTTCTGATTGAAAGCGGCAAGGATTCCAGTCTCTGTTTGGAATGCCACACGGATAAAAACCCTATGACCCCGGCCGGCAAAAAAAAACCGATGCATGTCGTTAACGTCAAGCCGGTAAAAGCAACGATACCTGAAGCGATAATAAAAAAAGGTGCCGAAACGGGCCGCAACGGCGAACTGATATGCCTGACCTGCCACAAGGTCCATAAGAACCAAAACGAACAGGCGTCTCTGTTGGTAACAACCGATGAAAAAGCGGCTTTTTGCCTGAACTGTCACCCGGATAAAAAGTCGATTTCCGATACCGTCCACAATCTGCAGCTGTCAGGGCCGAATGAAAAGAATCTTCAAGGCTATACAGTAGCCCAGGCCGGCGTTTGTTCGGCCTGCCATTTGCCCCACAAGGCGGCCCGACAACTTGCCGGCGGAGGAAATTTTACCACAACGCTGTGTATAAGCTGCCACAGCCAGGGCAATATCGCAGCCAAAGCCGGTTTGACCGGCACCCAACATCCTCTGGCGGTCCGGCCTGAAAATAAGCCGAATCTTCCGCTTTTTAACGATTTCGAGTTGCAGGATCAGAATGGGGTCATAACGTGCACCACCTGCCATGACCCTCATCGGCCGACGGAAGCCCCTGCCGCCGCCAGAGCAAAAGAAAACAAACCGATCCGCCAATTCTTTACCAGACAGCCGTCACCGGAAATCTGCACCGAGTGCCACCGCGACAAATTTTATGTTGCCGATTCCAAACATGATCTGAGCAAGGTGGCGCCGGAAGCCAGAAACACCCGGAATCAAACGCCTTCGCAGTCGGGTGTCTGCGGCGGTTGCCACCTGGTGCACAACGCCCAGCAAACGTTTCTGTGGGCCAGGAAGCGAACCACTGAAAATAAAAGTGCGGTCGATGGCCTTTGTGTCGACTGTCATAGCGACCACGGCCTGGCAGGTAAAAAAGTAATCAAAGATTATTCCCATCCAATCGACCTGTCGCCTGCTGAAAAAGGGCTCGCCACCACCTTGCCGTTATTTGACGGAAACGGGAAAATTTCGTCTAACGGTATCATCGCCTGTCCCACCTGCCATGATCCGCATCGCTGGGCGCCGTCGCCTGCACCGGATAAAAACCAGATTCAGATCGAGGGGACCTCACAAAACAGCTTTTTAAGATTGGAAAATTCACCCGAAGCCAAACTTTGTGAGAACTGCCATACTGCGCAGGCGTATATCAATAAAACCGATCACGATCTGGTCTTTGCTGCGCCATCGGCCCTGAACCTGATCGGTCAAACACCGCTCGAATCAGGAACCTGCGGTGTCTGTCATTTGGTTCATAACAGCCGCAACAAAATCAAGCTCTGGGCGCGGGACTTTGCCGGCGGCGACAGCATCACGGAAATGATGTGCACTTCATGCCACTCGAAAAATGGAACCGCCGACAATAAAATCCCTCCGGTTGCCTTTCACCCGGAAGGCAAACTGATTACCAATATCGGCCGCAATACGAAAGGCCGGGACAACTACTTCCCCCTTTTCGACAAAGCCACCGGCCAACTCGAAACGGTCGGCAATATTTCCTGCCCCTCCTGCCATAATGGGCATCAGTGGAGTGCAGGAATTCCTTCCGCGGGCAGCGGTGTCAAAATCGAAGGCTCGGCCGACAATAGTTTTCTCAGGGTTCAATCCCGGGATTTGCCGTGCATGGACTGCCACGGTCCCGATGGCCTGTTTAAATACTTGTATTTCCATGACCCTGCTAAACGCACCATCAAGGAGGAATAGCGGTTTCGTTTTTCGTCACAATGTGGTATCTTGCGAAGATTTCTCGAGTTCAAAAATTCAAACACTTGCAACCCTAAAATAGCAGCTTAAAAATGAAGAAAAAAATATTCATCGCTTTGGGCCTGGTTTGCTTCATATTTGTCAGCGGCGGCGTTTACATCGTTACAACCATCCAAGACGCCACCTCAGAGCTGGGTTATCTGATCAAACTGCATCAGGTGGAAATCCTGCGGGAGCATCTGTTGATCCAGATAAAAAATGTGCAGTCGGACCTCTACCTCATCGGAACACGCTACGATAAAAGCCCGGACGAAATTCTGGCCAATGTCGAAAAACTGAAGCGCGTATCCGTCACATGCTTTGATTGCCACCACAGGGCCCAGGTAGTCAAACGTCTGGAGGTATTGAACTCAGGCGTTGACTTATATGGAGGATCCATCAGCCGGATTGTGACCTTGAAAGGCGATCGCGCCAAGTGGATGCAGGAGGGAGACACGGCTTTCCAGACCTCGCAAAAACTGGTGGAGCAGGTCAACGACATGGTGCACATGGCCAGCAGCAGACTGGGGGGCAAAACGGAAGCATCGCTGAATGAAATCGGCCGGTCAATCCAAATTGTCAACACGCTCGTGGTTGTGACGCTTCTGGTTGCCGCCGGTTTTTGTTTTTTTGTCATCGGCGAATTTACCAAGCCGGTAAAGGTTCTTTTAAAAGCGACGCGTCAATTGCGGAAGGGTGAATTGGATTACCGGATTGAAGGCTTAAAAAATGAATTCGGCGAGGTGGCTACATCATTTAATGCCATGTCGGAATCCCTGAAGCAAAATATCTTAAACATCCAGGAAAGCGAAAGACGATACCGCGCCCTGTTTGAAAGTGCCGGCGACGCTATTTTCATTATCGAAGCCGAAGGCGAAAAATTCGGCAATATTGTCGATGCCAACCAGGCCGCCGCCGACATGCACGGATATAGCATCGAAGAACTGTTGAAGCTCAACCTCATAAAGGATCTTGATGCCCCGGAGGACGCCGAGGTTGCCCCGGCACGAGCCCGCCGTATGTTAGCAGGCGAATGGATCAAAGCTGAGTTAAACCACCGCACAAAAGACGGCATGATTTTCCCCGTGGAAATCAGTGCCGGTCTGATCCAGTACATGGGTCACACACATATCCTGGCAATTGATCGCGATATTTCGGTTCGCAGGGAAATGGAGCAAATGGTTCTCCAGTCCAAGCAGGAATGGGAGGATACGTTTAATACCATCACCGATATGATCACCATCCATGACAAAGATTTCAGAATCATTCGCGCCAACAAAGCCGCTGAAGAAATCCTGAACCTGCCGATATTGGAGGACACCGAAGCCAAATGCTATCAGTATTACCATGGTACGGACCGTCCGCCGGAAGATTGCCCCAGCTGCGAGTGCTACCAGACAGAAAAGCCGGCCTCTTTTGAAATGTACGAGCCGCACCTGAAAAAGTTTCTTGAAATACGCGCAATGCCCCGATTTGACACGGATAACCAGCTAGTCGGATTGATTCATGTCATCAGGGATATCACCGACCGCAAACGGGTAGAGGAAGGCTTGCAGCGAACCGAGCAGTTGAAAATGGTCGGCGAATGGGCGGCCGGCCTGGCCCATGAAATCAAAAATCCGCTGGCCGGCATCAAGGGATCGGTGGAAGTGCTCCTTCAGGAGCCCGGCATCGCAGAAGAGGACCGATTGATTGTCGTCAAAGCCGTTGATGAAATTAAACGCATCGAATTATTGATAAAGAGCCTGCTCAATTTTGCCAAACCACCGCAATTGCAGTTGATGTTGACGGATGTCAACGATCTGCTGGCTAAAACCATTTCCTTTTCATTGAAACACCCCATACTGTCTTCAAATTCTTCATCTCCGATAAAAGTACTGCAGGATTTTGATTCCAATCTGCCCGAAACCATGGCCGATCCCATGCAGCTGCAGCAGGTGTTCTTGAATCTGATGTTCAATGCCATCGAAGCGATGCCCGATGGCGGTGCCTTGGCGGTCAAGACATCCTATGATGCCGCTTTAAATTCAATCCGGATTTCAATTGCAGACACCGGCAAGGGGATCGAGCAGACCACGCTGGACCAAATCTTCCAGCCGTTTTTTACAACCAAAAGCAAAGGCTCCGGACTGGGGTTGGCGATCACCCGGCGACTGATCGAAGAGCATGGCGGCGATATTTACGTTGAAAGCACACCCAACCGGGGAACCGTTTTCAATGTTTCTCTCCGGGTGTTGCAGGATTTGAAGGAGCAGACCGCATGAAAAGCAATGGCAAAGTATTTCTTTTAGATGATGAAGAACTTATCGTCACGGTGCTTTCCAAAGCATTGAAGAAGGAAGGCTACGAGATTTATGCCGCGACTGAAACAAGCGGCGTCATCGACAAAATAAAATCCTTCAACCCGGATTTGCTGCTGATGGATATCCGAATGCCTGATCGCGACGGGATTGATATACTCAAGGAAATAAAAAGTGACGGACTGACAACCCCGGTGGTGATGCTGACCGCGGATGATACGGCCGATACGGCTGTAAAAGCCATGAAACTAGGAGCGGCCGACTACTTGACCAAACCGTTTAATACGGATGAGGTCAAAATCGTTATCAGAAACATCATTGAAAAACAAAACCTCAAAGAGGAGGTGGACTATCTCAGAAAAGCCTATTCCGAAGTCATAGACAGGGAAATTGTCGGCGAATCCAGCGTCATCACGGAACTGGAGGAAAAAATCAAAAAAATTGCTCAGGCCCGGGTCTCCAATATTCTGGTCACCGGAGAGAGCGGAACCGGCAAAGAGCTTGTCGCCAGACGTATTCACAAATTAATGGTCAATACAGACAGCTCCTGGAATGCCCCCTTTATTTCGGTGAACTGTGCCGCCATGCCGGAATCGCTGCTTGAAAGTCAACTCTTCGGCTACGATAAGGGTTCATTTACGGATGCCAAGTCGGACAAAAAGGGACTGTTCGAAATGGCGAAAGGGGGCGCCATCCTGCTCGATGAGATCGGCGATATGAAATTGGACCTCCAGAGCAAGCTGCTCAGAGTTTTGGAAGAGCGCAAAATAAGACGCATCGGCGGCAAGGGGGAGATCGCCGTGGAGGCGACCGTCATCGCTACGACGAATCGCAACCTCTCCGAGGCGGTGAGCAGCGGTGAATTCCGCAAAGACCTGTTTTTCCGTTTGACCACCTTCTATTTGCATGTCCTGCCGCTTAGAAAAAGACAGGACGATATCCCTTTGCTGGCCAATTATTTTCTGACCCACTTTGCCCAAAAATATAATAAAAAAAGAATTAAAGGCTTTTCCCCTGAGGCGGAAAAGGTACTGGTTTCCTACGCCTGGCCGGGCAATGTCAGGGAGCTCAAGAATCTGGTCGAGCGCTTCGTCGTGCTTGAGGATGCCGAGGTGATCGCGCCGGAACACATGCCCAAATGGATATTCGGCGACACATTGGGCACCCAGCAACTTTCCGGCGATAAAATTTCATTGCCCGATTCAGGCATATCCCTTGAGGACGTGGAAAAAGACCTCATCCGCCAAGCGCTCGAAAAATCAAATTACAACAAGACCCTGGCCTCCAAACTGCTGAACATCAGCTACGACACGCTGCGGTACCAGGTTAAGAAGTATGGGTTGGAGTAGCCTGCTGCAGAATAAGCACTGAGTAATTTCATAGCGACAATTGTTGTCGCGGTTGGCGGGTGCTTTGATAGCCTAAAGGTTTCGGGTGTCAGGCCCTCAAGGTGCCAAATACTAATTCTTCCTATGAAACTTCATTTATTCCGTCCGCTTAAGTAGGGCGGGCCTCCGTGCCCGCCGATACTGGTCGGTACGGAGGCCGACCCTACGATAGCGGCAGATCAGAGTTTCTTTTCCGATCAAACTAGCCGCCCTTAGATATAAAATTCGGCGGCCAGCGGCCGGACTGACACCTGACATCTCAAACCTCCTTAGGTATCCCTGCAATACTAAATTATGGGCCTACCTGCTTTTCGGGCCTCAACCCAAAATCTACTCACCAATCTCCCGCACCGCCAGCTGCACCATCTGGGCGGCCATGGCGTAGGCGGTATTGATCCTGCCCCAATCGAAAAAGAAAACGCCGTCATCTCCCTGGTTATAGCACTTGACCGTCCAGACGACTTCCCGGCTTTTCCGTTCGGTTATCTGGGCGGCAAAATCGACTTTGGGGGTGCCGGCGGGGCCCTGGTAGTCTTGATAATCCAGGATTCGACCACTCAGAATAAGATCGGCATTCAGTCTGCTGAAAACAAGATCGGTATCTGCCGCGGAGATGCCGTCGCTCATGATAATGCGCATATCCAGCAGGGCCTGCCGGATAACGCCCGGTTCGATCACAAAAAGATTTTCACGATCACGCAGCTCTTTAATAAATTGCAGAGCCATGATTTCTCCGGCGTATTTGCGCTCGCTTAAATTTAAAAACGGCACCACGGCCAGAATGTGCTGCTTATCCGGATCCAGAACCGGAGAGCGGAATGCGACCTTGGGTCGGAATTTACTGCGGGCCTTTTGAGCTTCACTCCCGTCCGTTCGGCCGGCGAGGTACTTTACCAGTGATCCGGTAAGATCTTGAACTGCGATTTCCATCAGTTGGCGGGGATCTTCAATCAGATCGAGGTCGAGAAGACCCGGAGAGTCGTCTCCGGCCAGGCCGATGCCGTCGATCCATAGAATCCGGGGAAGCTCGGCCGTCGAAACCAGTCTGGACGTCAGCACAATTTTGGGTGGATTCACGTCACTGTAAAGCTCTAATGCCGTAATGAGCACAGCCTCGGCGCCGGCCTCCTTTCTGAAAGCAGCTGAATTGGATTCATCAATGCCGCCTAGATAGCGGATACGGTGCCTGTCAATAACCTGATCCACGAGGTCGGCATCCAGAATATTCAAACCGTTTTCATTGAGGCTGGTGAGCAGCGTCTGATGAATGGTGTTGAGAGGGGCGCGGGTTCCGCTGAAGTTAACCGTCGGCAGAACGGCAATTTTAAGTTCTTTTACATCGGCCCGCGGTGCGGCGGCCAGCTGAGCCGGCGGCGGTTCGCTTTTCACGGCACAGGCTGCAAGGCCGCAAAAAGCTGCAAAAATCAGGAAAATTGCTCTAGTAGAAAAGTTTGTTGAGAAGATCATTGATGGCCGCCTCGGTAACATCGTTCATGGGCCGGCCGCCCCCGCCGAATAGACGATCCCAAACGCTGATGCCGCCCTTGGTCGTTGATGCCGTCCACACCACCTTGCGTGTTTGACTCTCAATCATTTGCATATTCAGCGATATGACATTGGCCGACGTGGTGCCTGACCGCACCTCGCCGTATTCTGTCAGGACGCCGGTAATGACTGCATCTGCCCCGATAATCGGGGTTAATTTTGCGACATCATCTGTGGAAGGCGCCGTCGGATTGACAAGCCCCGCTCTTTGAATCCCGCGTGCGACTTCCCCGGGCGGAATCACATATACCACGCCGGTTGCCAGCAGGTTGGTCATAAATGAGTTGCGGACCCTTTCGGCCGCCAGCTTATCATTGGTGAGGTTGGCAAAAGGCATCACCGCAACGCTCCGCAGTGCTGAAAAATCCATTTCGGGGTCGTGGTAGTTTTCGGAAATGTGGCCGGTCGAACAGGCAGCCAGCGCAACAATTAGCATAATGCACAACCATGACCTATAATAGATGCGATATCCCCAACCGGACATATTTATTTCCTCGCCTGCAAGCTCTTTGTGAAGCACGAACTTAACCATCCAAACGCAAACCTTTAATTTATAGCCTATTTCCCCTTAGCATTCAACCTCTTTGCCCATGATCTCTATCCTCGTCCATTCAGCGCATGCCCCAAAAAGCTGAAAGTAATTTGTTTTGAATAAGATCATTAATCCACCCGGTTTAAATTGAACATTCTCATCAGTTTCAATCGGAGGACTAAGTTTTATCCAAACCTCATAACGCTAATTTTTCAGGGCGGATTAAAAAATGAGTTTTAAATCACCGAAAAAAACATGTGAATTGGTTTTCTGCACCGAGTCTTCGATCTGGTTATAGGTATACGACCCATCCAGAAATATATGGCGGCCGATGGTCCATTTCAGGCTCGGCCCGATGATTCTTTCCCTTTGGTCGTTAACATTCCTCAAGGTTTCGCTGTATACGAAAAAAAACTGCAGGTCGCCGTCATGAAATGGCGACCAGTTGACATTATAGTTTTGAAAGGTTTCTCTGGATCCATCGCGGTCCACCACGTTGATTTTGGCAAAAAAAGACAGGTTGGGAAACGGAATATAAAACCCCTGGAAACCATATTCCTGCTGGGTGCTCGGGCCGATATCCAATCCCGATTGACGGGTTTCTTTGTAGGAATAGTTCAAATTGAAGTTAATTTTGCTGTTCGGTTCAATATTCGTACCGCCTTTAACGAAGGTTGTGGTGACCTGCGGATCGTCCACCGGTTTTTCCCAGCCGTATCCGGTGTCCACAAATGCACTCCAGCCCTTGTAAAGGATCGCGTTGCTGCGCAGAAAAACTGAATTCTGGTAAGCACTGCCGGTCGGTTCGTCGTTGTATGTGCCGCTGTAGGTAAGGCTTTGATTGAAAGTTCGCAGCCAGGCAGCCCGCAGCGCAGCGCCATAGGTATAGTCGGTGGTATTCTCGTCCATAAAAGAGATATCGGTGCGCTGCGCATTGGCGCTGGTGGAAAAGACATTATTGAAAAAGTGGCTGAAAAACACATCGTTGGTCACCTGGGTTCGATCGGCATCAAGCGGCTCCTGGTGCTGCAGGTTGTATAACAGATTATAGCCGACGCTGGTCTTTTCAGTGACCTGACCTCTTACATTAAAGTTAAAGTTTTGTTCGACATTTTTTTGTTCATTTTCGACCTCCACCCCGGACCGCGTGATCAACGCCTCCATTTCGGTGACAAAGATATTCGCGAAATCCGCGGCGCCGTTTACGGTCGGCGAAAGCGGGCGAGTCACCGCTTTGATAAAGCGCGTATTGACCGTCGGGAACAATATCTCAAAGCGATTGTCAAACGTGCCGAACTCGGCCGGGGCCACGGTAGCGACCAGCGTCCAGGTGCTGGTGTCCAGATTGTCGGGGCTGGTGTAGATCGACCAGGAAAACGAATCGGCCACAGTTGCGGTCAGACGCCGGTCGACCCAGATGCGTATTTGATCGACATCCACTTCAAGACCGAAATCGAGGCCGATGTTGACCTGGGTAGCCTGATCGCCGCTGGTGCCGATGTTCAGACCGGCTGAAGCTGTGATATTGCCGTCGACGAGGGCGGGGTTGTTGCTGAGCGCCGGTCCGTCTTCAGGCGTATTGTCCAGCGATGATAGACCGGCCGCGCGCACGATCGGCTGTTCGACCGTCGCACTTCCCGGAAATTTGAACGTATTATAGCGTATGCGGTAAGCCGTGTTCAGCGCAACGCGATTGTTTAAGAAATTTTGCGAATACTCGGCCTTGCCGAAATGGGTCTGCTCGGTGGTATCAAAATTCCTGAGACGGTCATCGGTTTCCGTGCGCAAATATGAGTAATCCAGCAGCAGACCGGTTAGGGGAGTGTACTGGGTCCCGAAATCATAAACATCAACCCTCTGGTTCACGGTCTCGGGATCGTCGGAGGTCAGGGTACGCCTAAACGTAAAGTCCCATTCAGGAAACTCCTCCGAAGGGGTCATTCCCACAGTGGCGGTATACTCGTCGCGGTCGGAGCTTGCGTCCGGCAGGTCCGTGACATCCTCATCGATTCTGGTTTTGCGGTAAGTTATTCCGGCCTGGTAAATCGGATTGTTCAGATTGAGTTCGACAAACGGGCGCAGTGTTTTCTCGATAATGTCGACATCAACGCCTTCGCTGCTGGAGGTGGATTTGTCATGCTCATAAAACGATCCGGTGGCAAAAACCTGGCGGCTGGGCATACCGAAGACCGTGCCAAGC
>CAYTBC010000140.1:0-11946 GCA_964435765.1 uncultured Desulfosarcina sp. | reverse complement strand
CCCTGGAGTAAAATTCGCTTCGAGACATCCCCAACCTTTTGGCAAGATGATCGGCGGTATAATAGATTTCATCAGGTATTGAGATTGCGGTTTTCATGGCTTATTAGTATAACAATTGTTATACCCTTGTCAAGAGTAAATACACTGACGTGACCCGATAGGAAAAAATATATGTTTATGCCCGACTGCTGCATTAATTATGGATTACACCCATTCATTCCCAGGGATTTAATAAGCTAACACCGCTTTTTTCCATGCCACCGGTATCCCTGGTAACAACCGTCATGTCATACACAATCCCAATTGATGCGATCAGGCTGTCAATGACCGGCATTTTGGTTCCGGCCATTTCAGATAATGCTTGAATTTCCCCCCATTTTTGAGCGACCTTAACATCGATTCCCAGAATTCTCCTATCAAATCTTCGGATTAGTTCACCATCTATCCAGGCCTGGAGATTATTTCTTTTCTGCGAATCTGGAAGCTTTGATATTCCTTTTTGAATTTCACCGATCGTAAGTGAACTCAGAAATAGGGCCTCATCCTGACAAGATCGCAACCACTTAATTACCTTTGAACTTGGTTTGGGCTTAATTAATTCTGATATTACGCAGGTATCCAACAAATAGTTCAAAGATCAATCTCCCTTCCAATATCTTTATCCCTTTTTAGATCTATTTCGATATCCTTCAAAGGTGATTTTCGAAAGAAATCAACAATGTTCATTTTGGGTTTGGTTAATTGCTGGTAATCCTCAACCGACATAACGACAACGGTCTTAACTCCCCGGCGTGTTATTAATTGTGGACCATGCTCAAGTGCTTTCTGAACAACTTCGCTGAACCTATTTTTAGCATCCTGTAGTTGCCAATGTTCCATCATGATTTTCACCTTTTAGCAATAATTTTGACTATTCCGGACTAGACAGGCTAGACAGTAATATATTATTATTACCGTGTCAAGGCGAGGGGCCGCTTATATTATTTAGCTGCAACCTAAAACGTATTCAACGAATTACCCCGCTCTGAAAAACTGGCGGTCAGGTGCGGATAAGCCATATTTTGCCATTGAAATCTGAGGAGAAATTTTTATTTTACACCTGGCTGCTTTTTGACAATCAGCCATCAGCACCACAATTTAGTCGGCATAATCAGCCTTGGTTTGAATCCGTTCCTTCAATCCTTTGATCAAGGCCGCACAGACCTGGCTGGCGTCGGCAACCACGGCGACATCCGCTATTTTCATCATGGTTGCATTGGGATTTTTATTGACCGCGATGATAAAATCGGCCCCGGCCAGGGCGGCGGTATGCTGGATGGCACCGCTGATGCCGAAGGAGAAAAGGATTTGGGGTTTGATATTTTTGCCGGCCTGACCCACCAGGGCATCTTCATCGACCCAGCCGGCGTAAACGATCGGTCGGGTGGCGCCGACTTCGCCTGACAGCAGCTGCGCAAGTTCGAAAACCTTCTTAAATTTTGCCTTGCTGCCCATACCGCGTCCGCCGCATACGACGACGCCGGCCTCTTCGAGTCTTTGCTCGCGGGCCGGCTGGCGTTCATAAGCGACCCGTTGCAAGCGGTCTTTAGGCAATCTGGGGGGCATCGGCAGACGCACCACCTTGCCTTGCAGCGCATTGTCGTGGGGGATTTCCTGAAACATACCCGGACGCACGGTGGCGATTTGAGGGCGATGCTCCGGCGTGATGATTTCGGCGATGAGGTTGCCGCCGAAGGAAGGTGCGATTTGCAGCAGGTTACCGTCTTCAGTAATCTCCAGCCCGATGCAGTCAGCCGTGAGGCCGGTACCCAGCCGCTTGGCCACCCGGGGCGCAAACTCCCGGCCGAAGGAAGTCGCGCCGATCAAAATGATTTCCGGCCGGTATTGCCCGGCGAGATTTTGCATTAAAATAGTGTATTTTTCAACGCTGTACTGTTTCAGGGACGCATCTTCCACCACCAGAACCCGGTGGGCACCGTGGGCAATATATTCGGCGATATATTCATCAACCTCGCAGCCGAATACGACGGCACAAACTTCAGCCTTCAATGCCGGTGCCAGGTCATTGGCCTTGGCCAGAAGCTGAAGGGTGACTCGGTTTTGAAAATAATTGCGGTAATCGGCGAAAACCCAGATGGAATTTTTTGTTGTGGTCATAACTTTTTTAAGTCCTTTCCCATGGCCCTGCTGATCTTTTCGCCGTAGTGTTCAAAGATTTGATCGACAACTTTTTTGGCGGTGCCTTTTAAGATGACATTCTTTTTGGCGGCGGTCGGCGAATAGACATTGATGATCCGGGTGGGTGAGCCGCTGCGTCCGATCTGGTTTAAGTCCAAACCGATGTCTGCGGCCTTAAGGATCTTAATCCGGGGCCGGCCAAAGGCTTCGTCCAGGCCGCCCATGGACGGATATCGCGGCGCATAGGAGCGGGGCATAATGGTCACCAATCCGGGCAGCTTCATTTCCATGATCTCGAGAAAGTTGTCGGAGACACGCTGCATGCGTACCTTGCGGCCTTTAACTTCGAACTGCTCAACATAGGCGGCGGCCGGAATATCCAATTCCTCTGCAATCTGGGGTCCAACCTGGGCGGTTTCACTGTCACTGGTATAACTGCCGCAGAGGACCAGATCAAAACCGGCGCACAATTTTTCAATGGTTCGGGCCAGAGTGTACGAAGTGGCAAAGGTGTCTGCGCCGGCCAGGGCAGGATCGGTCAGCAGCACCCCCCGGTCGGCGCCCATGGCCACGGCTTCGTAAAGAACCTCTTCGGCCATGGGCGGGCCCATGGAGATGGCGGTAATTTCAGCTTTGTGTCGGCTTTTTATCTGTAAGGCAGCTTCGAGCGCATGGGCGCAGGCCGGATTCATCATGCCTTCGGCCAGTTCGCGCATTAAGGTTCCTGTTTTCGGGTTCCACGGCAGTTCGGATACCATGGGAACCTGCTTTATACAGACCACTATTTTGAGCATGATTTTGCTTGTCCTTGAAGGGTATTCAAACTACTAATCGGCGTTGGCTAAAGATGGTTGCCTGACAAAATTTTTACAGACGCAAAATGTATATTGTAAGTTGTCTGTTGTAGGTTGTGTAAATAAATGAAGCAAATCGTTTTAATTTAATTTTACCTCATACCTACAGGAATACTGTCAGGCTTAAAATGAAGATTAAAAAAATCTATTATCGATATTTTCTTTTTTTACAACAAACAACTAACCACAGACAACTCACGGTTCTTTCGCCCATCTTTATCCCGAAATATCATCCGGGTCTGACGTGTCGACTGTTCGACAAGCCTGAAATTATTTCAATTGCGAAAGAACTGATCTTGCAATCACCATCCGCTGGACTTCGCTGGTGCCCTCGTAAATTTCGGTAACTTTGGCGTCCCGGAAATAGCGCTCGACATCGTATTCCTTGCTGTAGCCGTAGCCGCCGTGAATTTGCAGCGCCAGATTGGTGACGCGCGTGGCGGTCGTGCTGCAGTAAAGCTTGGCCATGGCCGCCTCGGCGCCGAAGGGTTGTCCCGCATCCTTAAACTCGCAGGCGCGATACAGCAGCAGACGTGCGGCGTCGATTTCGGTGGCCATGTCGGCCAAGTAATTCTGGATGGTTTGAAATGAAGATATCGGCTTTTTAAACTGCTGGCGCTCTTTGGAATATTTTACGGCGGCCTCGAAAGCTGCCTGGGCAATCCCCAGCGCCTGGGCGCCGATGCCGATACGGCCGGTGTCAAGGGTTTTGAGCCCGATTTTTAATCCGTCCCCCGGCCGGCCCAGCATGTGGCTTGTCGACAGCCGCACATCCTCAAAAAACAAGGAAGATACCGGGTTGGCCCGCATGCCGCACATGTCTTCCAGTTCGCCGATTGAGAAGCCCGGCATGCCTTTTTCAACGATGAATACACCGGCGCCGCCGCGCCGGTCATCCGGGTCCATCACCGCAAAAACGAGCGCCAGATCGCAGACACCGCCGTTGGTGACAAACACTTTGGTCCCGTTGAGGACATATTCACCGTTGTCATAAACAGCGGTGGTCTCGACGGCGCCCGCATCGGAGCCGGCATTGGCCTCGGTCAGACAGAAGGCACCGATATATTCACCGCCGGCCAGCTTCGGCAGAAACCGCTCTTTTTGTTCTTCGGTCCCGAAAAGCGCTATGGGGTAGGCACCGACGCTGTTGTGCACCGTCACGCAAAGACCGACGGCAGCGCATACCCGGGACAGTTCCTCAATGGTGATGGCATAGCTGATGGCGTCAAGTTCGGCCCCACCGTATTTTTTGGGAACCTGAAGCCCGAAATAGTTCAACGGCCGCATTTTATCGATCACCTCCCTTGGAAACCGGGAATCGCGATCGATATCGTGGCTGATGGGGCCCAGCTCCGTCTCGGAGAACTTGCGGACCGCCTTGCGAATCGCCTTGTGTTTCATGCACGGATTAAAGTCCAAACTGCTTCGGCTCCTGTTCGGCCCCGATATAAAAAAGAGCCTGTCATAATTTAGGATTTACAAATAACAGATATCGTCCGGTTGTCAATGTCGTTTTCAAGCCGGAGGCTGAAAGTCTAGTAAACCGGCGCGCTCAACAATTCCATCAATTGTCCCCGTGAGAAAGTCTTCAAGAGTCCCGGGTCATCCTCCTGGATCACGCCGTTCATTAGGCTTCTCTTCTTTGTAATGATGGCCGAAATTTTTTCCTCCAGGGTGCCTTCCGTAACGAGTTTGAAGACCTGAACCCCCCGCTGCTGGCCGATCCGGTGGACCCGGTCGGTGGCCTGGTCTTCCCGGGCTGCATTCCACCAACGGTCGTAATGGATAACAACCGAAGCCGCCACCAGGTCGATGCCGGTGCCGCCGGCTTTGAGACTGCCGACGAACACCCGGCAGGCCGGGTCGTTGTTGAACCGGGCAATAATTTGACCGCGTTTGCGGCTGGCGCCGGTCAGGCTGACGAAATCAACCTTGGATTGAGTCAGGTGCGTTTCCGTGATGCGGATCATGTTCAGATACTGGCTGTAAACGACAACCTTTTGCCCGCTGTCCAGGGATTCAGCCAAAAGTTCTTTGAACAGCTCCCATTTCCCGGATTGATACTGATCGTAATCCAGACGGCTCTTTTCCACCGACGCCGGGTGGTTGCATATTTGTTTGAGAAGAGTTAGCAAGGCAAAGATATGGATGTAGGGGATGCGGCTTTTGGATTTTTTTAATTGCTGAATCAGTTGATGCCCCCGGGAGGCAACCGCATCCCGGTAGAGTTTAATCTGATCTTCACTCAGGCGACAGGTGCGGATGTCTTCTATTTTGGGGGGCAGTTCGCTGAGCACCGTGGCTTTCTGCCGGCGCAGCGTAAACGGGGATATTAAACGGCTGAGTTCCCGGCGGCGGGGGCTTTTGAAGTTTTCTTCAATGGATTTGACATATCGGCTTTTAAAGGCTTCATCGCTGCCCAGATAGCCGCTGAGTACCAGATCCATCAGGTTTTTAAGTTCGAACAGGCTGTTTTCGATGGGGGTCCCCGTCAAGCCGAGCTTCATACGGGCCCTGATCTGCGCGGCGGCATCGTAGGCCTGGGTAAGATGGTTTTTAATGTATTGAATTTCATCAAAGACCGCCAGGCCGAAGGCTCTTTTCTTCAAGGCTCGGATGTCACGCCGTAAAATGCCGTATGAGGTCAGCAGTACATCGCCGCTGCCCAGGGCTTCATTTAAATTGCGCAGCCCTCCGTGATAAGTGGCAGCCTTCAGACCGGGGGCATGATCCCGGATTTTATCAGCCCAGTGGCTTAAAACCGTCGTCGGGCAGACCACTAAAAAAGGCTTCTTGATTTTGCGATGTTTGCGCAGAAACAGCATAAAGGCCATAACTTCATGGGTCTTGCCCAGTCCCATGTCATCGCAGAGCAGTCCCCCAAATCCGTTTTCATACAAAAAACTAATCCACTCGACGCCGCGCTGCTGGTAGGTTCGCAGCATCGAGTTCATCCCCCGGATTTTCGGCAAAGGTGCTGCCGGTTTAAAATCCAACAGCCGGGAAACGCGGTCTGCCAGTGATTTGGGCCCTTCAACTTTCAGGGCATAAGCGGCCGTCGCCCGGAGGCGCAATAAATCCAGGCGCGACAGTTTGACCCGGTCCTTTGGCCCCCCGGACTTGCGCCCGGCCGATGGATCCAACAGGATTTCCAATCCTTCCAATGCAGGCGACAGCGCGTCAACCCAGCCGCCGGGGGTCTCAATAAAACGTCGGCCCTCAGCTTTGGCCTGCAGAATTTCAGCCAGTGATAAACCCGCATTGCCAAAACCGTAGGTCACCGACAGCCAGCACCAATCACGCTCAAGGATCCGCGGGGTGATGTTGATCTGATCCGGACGCTTGAATATGTTCAGGGCTGCAACCGACGTATCCGGCAGAAACGGGCCCTTGGCGAAGTCTTCGCCAAATTCCGCCAGAAAGGCAGGGATATCTTCTTTTTTTATTAATTTTTTCTCAGGTCCCAGCAGAGCCGGCGGAAGCCGCCGGGGTTGCCGGTGTTCGCCGAGGATGCCCGGATCGCTGATATAATAAAGCTCGCCGTAGCGATAGGTCTGCAACAGCGCTTCTTCCCACAGGCGGGTTTGCCCGTTTTGCAGCGTCAGCTGAATCAGCGGCGTAATCTCAAATTCCTGATCCGGGGTTTGGGAAATTTTTAAAAGCGAGATCAGCGCAATCGGGTGAATTTTCAGACCCTGGTATTGGGGCTCGAAATTTTTCAAGCCTTCAGTTAACGCCTTAACCCTTGAACGGGGTACACGGATTCGAAAAACGGGCGTAAATTGCCAATTTAAAACGTTCAGGTAGAAGTCGCCGCCCTGGTCGGCTATGGTTGTATCAAGGATGATTTTATGGGCGCCGCACTCCCGGTAGGCATGATAGGCCGTCAAATACCAGAATTTTTCCTCCAGGGCTTGCAAGCGGGATTTAAATCCCCGGGCTGCCATCGTGCGTTCGTTTTCGCTCAGCGTCCGAAAGGCCAGTTCGGCCAGCACCGCGGCTCGGGAGGGAATCTTCTGATTTTGCTGCGGGTTAAGGCAGCGGCCTTCAAACCGCGCGCGGTCCGAACCGGCCGAAATATAAGTGAGCAGCCCGGTACTGCGGGAGTCGTAAACCGTTAAGACTTCCTGGCCATTTTCGGAAACCAATTTTGACGCAACCGTTTGGGGTGTTGCAGCGCAGCCCTCCGTGAGGATCTCCGCCAGCCGGTACCAAATGCTATCTCGGAAATCCTGCTCGGGGGTCTTATGCCCGAGCATTGATTGCATGAAGCGGTATGCCGCCGACAGCTTTCTCACATGGGAGCATGCCGTGGAGCGGGATTTGGTGCAATTGCAGAATAGTGAGTCCGCCGCCGATCCGGTTTGAAGAACCATGACGGCGACGCCGGGGTCATTATCTTCAGGTTTCGGCAGCAGTGCCAAGGCATGACGGTGAAATTCAAGGCGAGTCAAGTCCTCTTCGGTTGCCTTGGGGCGGGGTGCTTTTTTTCCCGCCGCCGCATATTTTTTAGGAATTTTCTTTTTGCGCAATTTTTTTGGCATTTGTGACGGACGCTGGATGCTGGTCGCTGGATGCTTGATACTGGATACTTGATACTGGATACTCGATACTGGATCTGGGTCTCAGATTTCTGCCTAATCTGAGCAGTTTCAAAAAAGGAGTACCAATTCCGGGCGGGCGTAAAGCCCGCCTCTACAATACGCCGCATAACCTGTTGGGTAGGGGCGAGATTTATCCTCTGTCTTCTTTGCTCTGAGCTATGAGCTTTTTTTCTCTTTATCCTCTGTCCCAGATCTCAGAGTATCTCCTTGAGAGCCGCTACGACGGTGTCGATATCTCCCCTGGAAATGACCAGCGGCGGCAGCAGCCGGATCACCGTGGCACCGGCCAGCAGCGCAATCACGCCTTTTTCCATGAGCTGCTGGACATACGGTCCGGCTTTTTCCTTGAGTTCAATGCCGATCATCAAGCCCAGTCCCCGGACTTCCCTGATCTTCTGGCTGTCCATCTGCCGCAGTTTATCCAGTAAATAGTCTCCCTGGGTTCTGGCATTTTTCACCAGTCCCTCACTTTCAATGACCTTAATGGAAGCAAGGGCCGCCGCACAGGCGGTAGGATTTCCGCCGAAGGTGGAGGTGTGGCTTTTTACCGGCACGTTGATCCGCTCGCTGCAAAGCACCGCTCCCATCGGCAGACCGCCGGCCAGGGACTTGGCCAGGCAGAGGAGGTCGGGCGTCACAAACTGCTCGCAGGCGAACATGGTGCCCGTACGGCCGAAACCGGTTTGGACTTCGTCCAGAATCAACAGGATATTGCGGGTGTCGCAAAGATCGCGGACTTTTTGAAAATAATCGAGATCTCCGACCCGCACACCGCCTTCGCCCTGCACCGGTTCCAGCAGAATCGCGGCGGTCTGTTCTGCGACGGCGGCTTCCAGTTTTTCAAAATTGTTGAAGGGCACGTGCTTTATCCCCGGCATCATGGGCGCAAAGGGCTTTTGATATTCAGGTCCCCAGGTGGCGGCCAGGGCCCCCATGGTCTTGCCGTGAAAGCCGCGCATACAGGCGATAATTTCCGGCTTGCCGGTGCTGGCCCGGGCGAATTTAAGCGCCGCCTCGTTGGCTTCGGCACCCGAATTGCAGAAAAAGACCCGCTTCAGGCTGCCGGGGGCCAGATTCGCCAGTTTTTCGGCCAGGCGGGCGCGCACCGGGTTGTAGAACATGCTGTAGCAATTGCCCAGCGCAAGGTATTGCTCATAGACGGCTTTGGCCACGGACGCATGTCCGTGGCCGATGTTGGAAACGCCCACATTGGAGGCACAGTCGATGTATTCGTTGCCCTGATCAACAAACAACCGGGCTCCCTTGCCGCTAACCAGTACAATATCGCGGCGCGGATAAAAGGCAAGTTCATAGGTTTTTTCCAGATCTTTCGTGTTCATTCAATCACCGTTCCTTTTCCGGCCAGAGCGTCTTTTACGGGGTGCTCGCTGCGCCCGTCACAGATGATGACCTTTGACACCCCCTGCTCAAAGAGTTTTCGGACAGCCAGCATTTTTCGCTTCATGCGGCCTTCCACCTGCTGCTCCCGGGCTTCCAGGGTTGCGGAAGGTATGGTTTCAATCAGGGAGGCGGCATCATCCTTGTCCGCCAGAAACCCCGGGGCTTCGATCAGGTTGATCACTGTATCGGCCTCAAGCGCCTGCTGCAGAACCCGGACGACATCGTCGTTTTCGGTGTTGATGGCGATATTTTGCTCGTCGATGATCGGAACCGTCAAAACCGGCACGTACCCGTTGTCCAGCAGCAGCCGCAGCAAAGCCGCATTAACGGATTGGGGTTTGCCGGAATAGTCCCGCACGATCTTCAGCTTTTTGCCCTCGTAGACCCGAATGCCCGGATTGCGTTTGCCCTGAACGGCCTTGCCGTCCAGTCCGGTCAGCCCCACGGCATTGATCCCATATTGCTGGCACTGTTCGACGATGCGCTTGTTGCGCAAACCCGCGTAGGCCATCATCATGACATCCAGCAGTTTTTCATCGGAATATACACTGGTGTATCCCTTGACCGATGTGAGCACCTGTTTGGGCTGCCCCAGGTCCTCGGCCAGTTTGTCACGCAGGGCATTGGCGCCGTGCACGATAACGTACGGCGTATCGATTGCGGCCAGATCCGCGGCGATGCCCGCTATATTTATTTGGCTTCCGCCACCGATTTTTACAATGATCATTTACCAGGCCCTCACTGAATCATTGGCAATTGGCTGCCAGTTTTTGGTGCCGGGGTAGGGGGCCGAACATATAACCAGGTCCCCGTCCTCCCGGTACCGCAGGGTGAAATATTCGTCGTCCTCGGTAAAATAACTGGAGACGAAAATTCCCGCCGCATTGACCATGATGATATTCATCCCCCGGATGGCGCGGGTTCTTTTTTTGATGATGGCGACGGCTTTTTTCAGCGCCTGCCGGGTATCCCCGCGGTCAAAGCGCCGGATGTAGTTGAATATCTTTTCAGCGCCGATGCGGCCATCCTCCCGGATTTTGACGCCCCGCAGCTCCCCATTGAAGATATAGACGGTCCGGCCGTCAAAAAAGGGCATATTGTTTTCAACCGTGATATCCCTGTCTTCAAAGGCGCTGCGGGCATGGGCCACCAGGAGGGTCGTTTTTCCGAAGCGGCTAAAATCATCTTGCCAGACGGGATCGATTTTCCGGTAGAATTTCCAGCCGGCCCTCTCATCCAGGTAGGCACACCCCCAGCCGTGCCCCTGGTATTCCTTGCTGTTTTGGGCGACAGCGGCAAAGTTTTCCAAGTGGTGCTGGATGTCAAACGGTGTTTGAGATCGTACGGTTAGTAAGCGGCACATAACAGAAATGTCAGTTGCAAGTTGTCCGTTGTCAATTGGAAATCAAAAATTGCTACCCCATTTGAATTTAAAACAAGCAGAATTTTCGGTCTGGAAAATGAATTTATATCGCCTCACTGTGATAGGATAAAATTCAGATTGCAATCCTTATCGTTTAACCACTGACAACAAACCACAGACCACACACGTTGTTCAAACGGGGTGCAGCCCGGCAAAGTCGAGACCGGCCGTTTCTTCAAAGCCGCACATGACGTTCATGGCGTGAACAGCCTGACCGGCCGCGCCTTTCATGAGATTGTCGATGGCGGAGATTACCACGAGCCGATTGCCGTCCAGTTCGAAACCGATGTCACAATAATTGGAGCCGGCCAGGATTTTGGGTTCCGGATAGCGGTAAATTCCCTGCTTTTCTTTGACGATCCTGATGAACGCTTCCTGGCCGTAGACCTGGCGATAGGTTTGCCAGATGTCTTTTTCAGTTGTGCCGGCTTTGACAAACAGATGGGCCGTCACCAGAATACCCCGGACCATTTCGATCGAGGTTGCCGAAAAATGGATGACGCTGCCCAGCTCCTGCTCCATCTCGGCGATATGCCGGTGGCCGGTCGGCTGGTAAGAGCGCACGCAGCCGCTTCTTTCCGGGTGGTGCGAAGCTTCGCTGGCAGTGTTGCCGCCTTCCGAAGAGCCGCACTTGGCTTCCGCAACCACGGGCTGGGAGGTGTCCACCACCCCCTGCCTGAAAAGCGGCCAGAGCGGCAGAATGGTGGCCGTGGCGTTGCACCCGGCACCACTGATATACCGGGCTTGTTTCATCTCCGCGCGGTGCAGTTCCACGTTGCCGTAAACGAATTCAGCCAGCTTTTCGGGCTGAGCGTGATCGACGCCGTACCATCGGCGGTAGGCTGCGGCATCTTTTAGCCGGAAGTCGGCCGAAAGATCGATGATCCGGTCGGCCAGAGTGCTGAACTGTTCAAATTTTTGCATGCAGCGGGTGTGGGGCAGCGCCGTGAAAAGCAGATCCGTTTTTTCAAGATCCTGCACACTGCAAAACTTCAAGGCCGTGCGTTTGCGCAGATTGGGATGCTGGCGTGTGACGGGCTTGCCGACAAATCTTTCCGAGGTGCACTGCGCAACCTCCACCTGGGGATGCAGCAGCAGCAGCCGCAGCAGTTCCCCGCCGCCGTAACCGGATGCGCCGACAATGCTCACCTTCATTTTTTACCCACCTCCAATACATAATCGACGACCTTGGCCGGAATGTTCACCCCGGTAACATCGATGCTGTTTCTAAACTCCATGGTGTAGTTGACTTCGTTGATCGAATATCCCTGGTCCGTTTCAAATACGTCGATGGCCACGACACCCCCGCCGCAGGCATTGGCAGCCTTTACCGAGATTTCAAACAGGTCCTTGTTGATGGGGCAGTTTGCGGACCTTCCGCCCCTGGCGGTGTTGGTGATCCAATGGTCCGCATGACGGTAGATGGCGGCAATACATTGATCGCCCACTACAAAGCTGCGGATGTCCTTGCCATTCTTTTCCACAT
>CAYTBC010000139.1:0-12041 GCA_964435765.1 uncultured Desulfosarcina sp. | reverse complement strand
TTTATACATTATGGGCCATGGACAGATTGTCTTTGAAGGCACCCCGGAAGACCTGATATCCGACGAATCCATACGCAAAGAATGGCTGGAGGTGTAATTATTGAAGATTTTAGATTGAAGATTGAAGAATTAAGAATTTCATTCTTTTTAATTGATGTCGTTACGGTAATTAGGATAAAGTCGAAAGTAAGATAGACAGGATACCATAAATATTCAATTTTAAATCTTCAATATTCAATTAATCACAGATTGGAGGTATTATTTATGTTTGGTTTAATGCAGGATCGACCGTTGTTGATTTCATCGCTGATTGAATTTGCAGCGCTGAATCATGGGGATGAAGAAATCGTGTCACGGACCGTCGAGGGCCCGATTCATCATTGCACTTACAAGGAATGCGTCGTGCGCTCCCGGCAGCTGGCCAAAGCGCTCGACAAGCTCGGGGTCGGCCAGGGCGACCGCATCGCCACCCTGGCCTGGAACGGCTACCGTCACGTGGAAATTTATTATGGTGTTTCCGGTATGGGCGCCGTCTGTCACACGATAAATCCCCGGCTGTTTCCCGAACAGATCATCTACATCGTCAACCATGCGGAAGACAAATATATGTTTGTGGATTTAACCTTCATCCCGCTGATCGAAAAAGTCCGGGATCAAATCCCGAATGTAAAAGGCTTTGTCATTATGACGGACGCAGCCCATATGCCGGAGGCCAAGCTGCCGAACGTCATCTGTTATGAAGAGCTGCTGGCCACCGTCGACGATGATTATGCCTGGCCGACCTTTGATGAACGCACTGCGTCTTCGCTTTGCTACACCTCCGGCACCACCGGAAACCCGAAAGGGGTGTTGTTCAGCAATCGCTCTACCATACTGCACAGTTACGGCGTCTGTACCCTGGACGGGTTGGGTTTGTCCAACATGGAAACCATCCTGCCGGTGGTCCCCATGTTTCATGTAAACGCCTGGGGCATTCCATATGCAGCTGCCATGTGCGGCGCCAAAATGGTCTTGCCCGGTGCGAAAATGGATGGCGAATCCCTTTTTGAATTGATGGAAAGCGAAAAGGTAACGCTGTCGGCAGGCGTACCCACGATTTGGATGATGCTGCTTAATTATATGAAGCAGAACAATAAAAAATTCACTTCCATGCAGCGCACGGTAATCGGCGGCGCTGCTGCACCCCGGGCGATGATTGAAACCTTTGAAAAGGAATACAATGTCAATGTCATCCATGCCTGGGGGATGACCGAAATGAGCCCCCTGGGGACGGCCTGCAACCTGAAAAAGAAACACCTGAATTATTCCATTGATCAAAAAATTGATTTATCGCTCAAGCAGGGTCGGGCCGTTTACGGCGTCGACATGAAAATTGTCGACGCTGCCGGCAACGATCTCCCCTGGGACGGCAAGGCGTTCGGCAACCTGCTCGTGCGGGGTCCCTGGATTACATCCGGCTACTTCAAGTCGGAGGGCGGCAGCGCGGTAGATGAAAACGACTGGTTTGACACCGGCGATGTGGCCACCATCGATGCAGACGGCTACATGCAGATTACCGACCGCTCCAAGGACGTCATCAAGTCCGGCGGCGAGTGGATTTCTTCCATCGACGTCGAAAACGCGGCAGTCGGCTGCCCCGGTATCGCCGAAGCGGCCGTAATTGCGGTATCGCACCCGAAATGGGACGAACGCCCGCTGCTGGTGGCCGTCAAAGTGGAGGGGGCAACCGTTACCAAAGAGGATGTGATCGAGCACTTAAAAGGATCGCTTGCCAAGTGGCAGCTTCCCGACGATGTCATTTTTGTCGACCAGTTGCCCCACACGGCAACCGGCAAGATTTTAAAAACCAAGCTGCGCAGTGAGTACAAAGGCTATAAACTGCCGACCGTTGGAAAGTAGAGCTCCAGCTCCAGAGGATTCAGCCATCAGGGCGCCCTGCAAACGCTCGACTTAAGCCTGCGGGGGCCTGAAGTGTTGGAGAAATGGAAAGGCTGATTTCCGCAGTTAGACGGAACTCCACTATCATCTGATCGCGTCCTGCGATCGGTTTTAAGGCTGTGGTAAACCCGCTCGGAAGGACAGCATTTTCAGAGCGGGTTTAATATTTCAAATGTTAGCTTCAAAAAACTTGACGGTTTTTTTGTTGAATCGGCCTAAAGCAGCCGATCAAGCTTCCTGATCCATACTCCGCGGCACTCTGTGCGCTTTGTGAGAGACACAAAAACCCTTTTTGGATCAATTGCGGACTATTGCTTTCGTGGGTGGTATTGGACTTATCGCAGAGAATTATTCGCCGGTAAATACCGGTTCGCGTTTCTCGAGAAACGCTGTGAAACCCTCGACGCGATCCTTGGATGCGCCGACCACGGAACTGCCCTCTTTTTCAACCCTCAGTCCCTCTTCGAAGCCGTCATACTCCCCGGCGGAGATGGCTTTCAGAACACAGCTTACGGCCAGCGGCGGTCTTTTCACGAGCTTTTCCGCAAATTCAACGGCTGTGTCCATTAATTTGTCGGGCGGTGACAGCCGGTTGGCAAGGCCGCATTCAAGGGCCTGCCGGGGGGTGATGCGCGTGCTGAATAAAATCATGTCCAGGGCCCGGGCTTTACCCACAATGCGGGTTAGCCGCTGGGTTCCGCCCCAGCCGGGAATGATGCCGACGTTCAATTCGGTCAGACCGATGTTTAATTTGGGATCATCCACCATGATTCTGAAATGGCAGCTCAGGGCCAGTTCCAACCCGCCGGCCAGGACGTGGCCGTTGACGGCGGCAATCACGGGTTTCGGAAAACGATCGAGCCGGGTCCACAGCGCCCGCCCCTTGGGAGAGGTTTTATGCGAATTGGCCGAATCGCTGAGGTCGAAACCGGCGGAAAAGGCTTTTTCACCGCCGCCGGTGACGATCGCCACTCTGATGTCCTTGTCTTTTTCAATTTCGTCTACCGCCTTTTCAAAATCCGCCATCATGCCCCAGTTCCAGGCATTGACCGGGGGATGGTTGAGCGTGATGATGCAGATGTGTCCTTTTTTCTCTACAATCAGGTTTTCGTAGGTCATGGTTTTCTCCTTTTAAAATGCTTGAAGGATTAGATGCCGGGAAGCTTGGAGGCCAGGAGGCTTGGAAGGTTTGAGGCCGTCTAATTTTCCAGCAAACCAATATTTCATCTTTCCACTAAGTCTGCATCCCTGAGCCCTTTACTCTATACCCTATGCTCAACCCTAAAGCGCAGCGCTCCTCAAGTGAAACGCTCTTCGAGCACAGCGCTCATATTCTTCTGCCCTCAGCTTCCTATCCTCTACCGTCTTATAGCCTTCAAGCTTCCCAGCTTCCAATCCTCCCAGCCTAATAGCCTCATAGCCTCCCAGCATCCAGGCCTTCCAGCTTTCCAGCCACTTTACTGAATCGGCACCATCGACTCTATAAACGCCTCCAACCTTGTTTCCACCTGGGCGTCCGAATAGGCTCGGGGATCATTTTGATCGGCTTCGATGACCACGCCGGGTTTGCCCGTCATTTTGGCCAATTCTTCCTGCATGCGATACATGCCCACGGAATAAGGTTTGCAGGAACGGTTGGAGTGCATGATAAAGCCGGTCAGAGAAAATTCATCGATCAAACCGGCCAGGTAGTTGATCCGTTCTTCAAAGCCGGTGTTGATGTATACGTTTAAATAGCTTTTGGCGACAGCCTCATAGGGATCGGCGTCCGGATCCACCGGATAATTGCTGTACTGGCCCCAGCTGTTGGCGTAGGTCGTCACGACCAGGGTGCACTTTTGCTCCTCGAAAAATTTATCTAGCCGCCGCATTTTAAACCAGACCGGCAGGTTGTCCCAGAGAACCCGGTAGCGCTCTTCGGGAAGCGACCCGATTTTTTTCGCGGCCCGCGCGGCCACTTCTTCATACAGCAGCTTGTTGTAATCCACGCATTCCCGGGTACCGCGCAGGGTAACGATGGGGCCCAAATGAATGAACGTATCCAGGCTGTTGAACGGAGACGGAATGGTCTTGCCGAGTTGCAGCATCTTTTGCCAGTAACCGGCGGCTTCTCGACTTAAAAACAAAACTTCCTTCAGGCGCTCCCGGTCAAAGGGTTTGCCGGTGAAATCCGCCAGGAATTTTTCGAGGTCTTTTAACTGCGATACGGTATAGTCAATCAAATCCTGGGTCAGACCGTCATGCAGAAACGGCGTGTCGACAATGAACAGCGGCACGTTGTATTTGCGGGCAATGACTTCATACCATTTGATAACCGTCTTGCAGATATTGGTTGAGCACAGAAGAAAGTGAGGTGCAGGCAAACCGGCAACCGGACCGCCCTGGGTGATGTCGGCCCCAAAATCGGTGCGGGCGTACGCACAGATGTCCTGGGAAAACCCCTCGGATTCAGCGGCTTCCATCAACTCGATGGACTGGTGGTTGGCAGCGCACATGGCGGCATAATTTTCCGGATACACCGGTAAAATATCCATGGCATAGAGAAACTCCACCGGGGCACCGCTGGTAATCCAGGCGATCGGTTTAACCTGAGTGGTTTTGGCTTCTATGTAGTAGTTGGTCAGAAGCTCTTTCATTTTGTGGTAGGCATCGAATTTGGTCATGGCGACTGTTCTCCAGGAACTGTTCAATAATTAGGTTGAGACCAAGGTATTTAATAAGTCGCAGTCTCAAATTGGCGCAAGGCGCAGGGCACAGGGCACACGGTGAAAGGATAAAATCAGACTTTTAAATCCGAAATCCAAAATCCAAAATTTGCAATCTCAAGCCTTTTCCAGCATCTCGCAAAAGGCATTGATTCTGGTTCTGACCGCGTCGAAGTTGTTCATGGTCAGTTCCAGGTCAATGAAGGCCGCCGGAATATCCGCATCTTTGAAAAGTTGCATGAGCTGCGGGCGGTCGAAGGCATCCGGTTCGCAAAATTTAATATACCAGAACAAAACCCCGTCGGCCCCGGATTCCGTGACTTTATTCAGCAAATAGGGATGGCGATCATTGTCCGGATTATAGATGCAGCAGCAGGGAGCCGGTTTAAAAAGAAAATCGGTAATCCCCTCCACCAGGTTATCGGTGCGCAGCTCACCCTTCGAAACGGTGCGCCAGCCGTTGGCAAAATCGTCATCGACAACCCAGGCCCCGAAATCGTCAAAAATCCGGTAAATCTCAAGCGGGTCAAATACCATACCGGAAAGCAGCAACTTGGGGCGCTGGTCTTGCTGCCATGCAAGCGTTTCCAGCTTCGGCAGCAACTGCTCCAGCATTCGATTGTACGCCTCGGCCGGCAGGAAAAACCCGGCTTTAATGACGGTGTAAAAATCATGGTTTTTAACCATTCCCGGCTTTTCAGACCGAATCCGGTAAAGTCGGCGCTGCAACTCCCGGGTGCGGCCGTACAACTTTGCCGCCCGCTCCAGAGAATCAGGCGT
This sequence comes from uncultured Desulfosarcina sp., assembly GCA_964435765.1. Classification (GTDB taxonomy): domain Bacteria; phylum Desulfobacterota; class Desulfobacteria; order Desulfobacterales; family JAFDCJ01; genus JAFDCJ01. The sequence continues at coordinate 6,618 of CAYTBC010000139.1, read as the reverse complement.
AACTGCATGTCCGGTGATGTCCGCCAACCCATCGGTTACGGATTTGATAACCCGGGTCAGATAGTTGCGCCGGGCCTCTTCGGTCCGGGTAATCGGGATAGAAAGTTCCAACGTCGGCTTGGTAAAAATGCGGCGATAGATTTCCCTTAAATTGATCAGCGTATCGCAAAGTGATGTAAACGCGTAGGCCCTTACCATGCCGGCGATTCCCAGCATTTCGAGTTCGAGTACCGAACGTGCCACCGAGCAGCAATAGGACTGCAGGTAGGCATCCGCATGATCAATCGGCAGATTGTTGCCCCACAGCTGCACCGGGTAGCCACCGGCGGCCTCGATCAACTCCATCGGAAAATAAGCCGGCATGACACCGATCACGGGACGGTCCAATTCCTTTTCATACTTCTGAATGGTCCTGGAAACATTGGTTACAATTTCATGAAAAGAATGGAACACGGTATATCTCCTGAAAGATTAATAGATTCAGATGAGCGATTCACTTTTATCAATACATCAGCCCTAAATATTGGGAGTGATGGAGTACTGGAATGTTGGAGTAATGGATAGGATTGAATCCTGTCTGATTTTAAATCCAAATTAAGCTAAACGATAATTTGGCAAAGTTCCTGAGCTCGCCAAGCAGATGGGCAGACGTGGTTGAGCCACAAGGCGAGCGTGGGTAAACCACGCCCCTACTTTTTTAAGGATTGCCTGTGTAGGGGTGGGGTTCATCCCCACCCGCCAAAAGCCAATTATCGCAGCAGATCGATCAGTTTTACCCCATTGCTTCGAGAAGCCCCTGTGTCAGCGGCCTGCAGTCTGCGCTCCTAACACTCCAGCCGGATATAAACGTTACCAGTCGTAGGATTCTCTCTCAATAATCGTCGCCACCCCCTGGCCGCCGCCGACGCAGGCATTGGCGCAGCCGTAACGGCCGCCCTTGGCTTCCAGGATGCGCGCCAGGGTTCCGGTCAGACGAATACCGGTCGCTCCCAACGGATGCCCGATGGCCGTGCCGCCGCCCATCACGTTGACACGATCCGGGTCGAGCCCCAGCTCCTTGATGCAATTGAGCGCCACGATGCAAAACGCTTCATTGATTTCCCAGAAATCGATATCAGACGCTTTCAGCCCGGCCTTGTCAAGGGCCTTTTGGCTGGCAGGAACCGGCCCCTGGCCCATGATGGTGGGGTCCACGCCGGCAAATCCGATCGACCGGATCGTTGCCAGGGGTTTGATGCCCTTCTTTTTAGCGGTTCCTTTGGACATCAAGACCATCGATGTGGCGCCGGCATTCAGCGGTGAGGAGATCCCGGCGGTGATGACGCCGTCTTTTTTGAATGCCGGTTTCAGCGAGGCAATGCCTTCCAGGGTCGTGTCGGCCCGGACGGCCTGGTCCTTGTTCACCACCATGGTGGTTCCGTCGGCCTGTTCGGCTTCAATCGGCAGAATCTCGCCGTCGAAGAAGCCGGCGGCCTGTGCCTCGGCGGCCCGCAGATGAGAGCGCACGCCCCATTTGTCCATATCTTCTTTGGTGCAATCGGTCTGGGCAAAAAGCTTTTCAGCGGTCAGACCCATGTTCATGGCGGTCATCATGTCCCAATGGCGGTATTTCGGATCCAAGAAAAGGGTCATATTGGGCACGATTGCCCCCCGGTCGATCAAGGGCCCGCCCATGGGCACCCGGGTCATGTGCTCCATGCCGCCGACGAGGACCACATCGGCAAAATCCTGGGCGATTTCCATAAATCCGATGTGAATTCCGGCCATGGCCGAACCGCACTGCTGATCCACAAATTTGGCGGCGATGGTGTTGGGAAGATTGGCCAAAAAAATAGGATTGCGTCCGCCGTAGGACCACTGTTCACTGACACCGGTGGCACAGCCCACCAGAAAATCGTCAATTTCCTCGGGTTCGACGCCGCTGCGTTTAATGACTTCGGGCAAAATTTTGGCCAACAGTTCATCGGATCTCATTTTACAAAACCAATCCCGCGCGGGATCATTAGGCCTGGAACGGGATTGAGCGGTTCTTAAATAGCCGGCGATAACTACGTCTCTCATGAGTATTCCTCCTTTACTTTGTTAATAATATCTTAAGATCATCATTGTTGACCTAACAAAATTTCGAAGCACGAAATACAAAACTCGAAACAAATTCAAAAATCTAATTTTTTTAGGATCGATAGCTATTCCTGATAAAACGCCTTACCGGATTCTGCCATCTCTTTAATCAGATCTGCGGGCTTGAAGCGCATTCCGTAGCGTTTTTCAAGCTCCACCAGCTTCTGGTAAATATTCTTAAGTCCCCACTTGTCGGCATACCTCAAAATGCCTCCGCGGTAGGGGGGAAATCCGGTGCCGTAGATCATGGCCAGGTCCATGTCCTGGGGACGGTCACAGATGCCCTCCTCGATCATGAGCGCGGCCTCATTGATGCCAAGCGCCAGCATCGTATCAATGACTTCCTCCGGCGACATTTCCTTGGGCGACACGTGGTTGTCTTTGAGATATTCCTGCAGCACGGCGACAACTTTGGGGTTGGGAACCGGCTGGGCGCCACTGTAATCAAAATAACCGGCGCCGGTTTTGCGGCCGTAACAGCCGGTGCGGTAAATGGCCTCGGTCAGGGGATGCACCTTGTAGCGCTCTCCCAATCGCTTCTCAAATGTTTTGCCCACATGATACCCGATATCGATGCCGGTCAGATCGGACAAGGTCGCCGGCCCCATGGGCATGCCGAAATTCAGCATGGCGGATTCAATGACCGCGCCGTCGACGCCGTCTGCGGTGAGGTAAACGGCCCCACCCAGCAAACCTCCCAGCTGGCGGGAAACATAAAATCCCGGTCCGTCATTGACCACAATGGGTATCTTTTTAATGGCCCGAGCAAAGGCCACGCTGGTGGCCAGGGTCTGGTCGGATGTCTTCTGGGCGCAGATAATTTCCAGCAGCTGCATACGATGGGCCGGGTTGAAAAAATGAAGACCGATCATGCGGCCGGGATCTTCCAGAATGGAAGCCATTTCCGTTATCGGCAAGGCCGATGTATTGGTTGCAAAAATCACATCCGGTCGGCAGATGCTCTCGAGCTTTTTCCAGACGTCCTGCTTGACCTCCATGTTTTCCAGAACGGCTTCGATAATCAGGTCGACATCTTTCAGATCCGCCAGATCGGAAGTTGTCGTCAGCTGCTGGGCTAGCATATTTTCAAGATCGGCCGGTTTCATTTTTCTGATCTTAATGGGATAGTCAAACGTTTTGCGAACCGAACCCACCCCTTTTTCCAATGCTTCGGCGTTGATGTCCCACAGGACGGTTTCAAAGCCGCCGTTGAGCAGCAGGTTGACGATACCGGACCCCATCACGCCGCCCCCCAGCATGGCGACCTTTTTAATCTTCGCCGGTTTGAGGCCGTCGATGCGCGGTAGCCGGCCGGCCGCCCGCGTGTTGAGAAATATGCCGATCAGATTCTTAGCCACATCCGACACCACACAGTCTGCAAATAACTCCGCTTCCCGTTTGAGGTCGGCCTCTATGTCGTAGTTGAGGCCCTTGTCGATGGCTTCGACGGCTTTGAAAGGCGCAATGTAGCCCTTTGCCTGGGCCGCGGTCATGGCTTTGGTGAAGTCCATCAGGGCTTTTTTTTCGGCGGCACTGGGAATCCAGTGATGGCGGTTGCGCGTAGCCCGGGCTTTGAGGTTCAGTTCACCTGCGACAAAGCGGCCGGCCGCTTTGACGGCGGCGTCAATCAGCTTGTCGGGGTCTATGACCTCATCCACCAAACCTCGCTGAAGGGCCACTTCAGCTTTAATGGGTTTGCCGATGGTGATCATCTCCAGCGCATGGCGCAGGCCGATGAGACGCGGCAGGCGCTGGGTTCCGCCGGCCCCCGGAATCAAGCCGATCTGAACTTCGGGCTGTCCCAGGTTGATGCCCTTGACGGCTGCCCGATAATGGCAGCACATGGCAATTTCCAGCCCGCCGCCCAAACAGTTGCCGTTGATGGCCGCTATGACGGCCTTAGGTCCGGTTTCAATGCTGTTAAGAAAACGGGTATTGTCCGCCATCTTGGGCAGCAGTTCTTCTTTGGTCTTTACATCTTTAATCTGGGTGATGTCGGCGCCGGCGATAAAATTGTTGCCGCTGCCGGTCAGTACCAGCGCCTTTACCGCATTATCACCAAAAGCCTCGCTGATGGCCTCCGCCAATTCAACCACGAAATGCTCCGAAAGTTGGTTGACCGGTGGATTATTCATGGTGAGGACCGCCACACCATCCCTGATCTCCACCTGAATGGTTTTGTAATCGGTTTTCATGACTTTTCCTCTCTCCGAATTGATTAGTCGTTGTTTGTTATTTATGTGCTCTGCGAATATTTATTTCTAAAGTGTCAGGCATCAATGGGTTTCAGGTGTCAGGCCCCGAATGGTTTCAGCTGCTTCACCCCTGCTGCGATTCACACCTTCGATTTTGTTTCGGACATGGCGGTCGTCATTTTTATCACTATGCCCCCAAAAAATCGGAAACCTCATATGAAACTTCACCCACAAAACAATGGGAAAGCGAACCGCAGAATATCGAATATCGAACCGCAGAATGTCGAAGGATGGTTTCGCTTCGCTCAGTCTTTTTCTCCTAATCTGAGCGATTTCCAGGTACCAACCCACAATCCGGGCTGGCGTAAAGCCAGCCCCTACGAAACGTTGATGAATCTGTTAGGTAGGGTGGGGTTTATCCCCACTCGAAGAAAACAGGCTAATGTTCCCACCTTCTTGCAGGAATCGCTCAATTTAGGTTTTTATAAAATAGACACAATACCTTCCTTCGACATTCGATATTCAGTATTCGTTATTCGATATTCGCTTTTAAAGAGTTTCCTTTTCCGATCAAACTGTCCACTGCTGTAGCCAGCGGCTTGGCTGCCTGTCCTCCGTAGCCTGGAAGGCGAAGGGGGGACACCTGAAACCTTCTACGATCCCTAACACCCTAAAATACCTGAAAGCCAATATCTGCTTAGCAAGTAACAGTTATCTATTCTTTCTTCGCCGCCTCCTCATCCCGCAGCACTTTCCTGAGAATCTTACCCACGGCCGATTTGGGCAGCTCCCGGCGAAACTCAACGAGTTTAGGCGACTTGTAGGCTGCTAATTTTTCACGGCAAAATCCGATGATTTCTTCAGGCGTGGCGGTTTCGCCTTCCTTCAGCACCACAAATGCCTTGACGGTTTCCCCGCGGTATTCGTCGGCAATGCCGACCGAGACGGCATCGGCGATTTTGGGATGCTGATAAAGCACCTCGTCGATTTCCCGCGGGTAGATGTTATACCCGCCGGCAATGATCATATCTTTTTTGCGGTCCACGATGGCAAAATAATCATCTTCGTCCCTCACCGCGATATCGCCGGTGTGAAGCCAGCCGTCCCTTATCTGGTCGGCGGTTTCTTCGGGGTTGCCCCAGTACTCTTTCATGATCAACGGGCTGCGAATGACGATCTCGCCCGGTTCTCCGGCGGGGACCTCTTCCCTGCCCTCCTCCACGTCGACCAGCTTGACATCCGTGTCCGGAAATGGGATCCCGATCGAACCGGCTTTTTTAAGCCCCAAAACCGGATTTGATATCCCCAAGGAAGTGGTTTCGCTCATGCCCCAGCCCTCACTGAAAAATATCCCCATGTCCCGCGCTTTCTCTATCAGTTCCACCGGCATGGGGGCGGCGCCGCTGTTCAGCAATCCCAGTTTTTTATCCAGCTGCAGTTCACCGGCTTTCGGATGATTTAATATGGCGTTGATCATGGTCGGCACCGACGGAAAGAAACTGATCTCTTTGAAATTTGCGAGAATGCCCATCAGTTCATCGAGTTCGAAGCGCGGCACCAGTATTTGCGTAGCGCTGTTAAACATGGCCCAGCTCATGACAACGATCGTGCCGTAGACGTGAAAAAATGGTAAAACAGCCAGGACGGATCGCCTTTCCGGCGGCGTCAACCCAATGGTCGGATTGCCCCACAGGGAACACTGAAAAGTCGCCGCAACCAGATTGGCGTGCGTCAGCACGGCCCCCTTGGGCAACCCCGTGGTGCCGCCCGTAAATTGAATCAGGGCCGGATCTTCGGGCACAACCTGAACCCTGGGAAGTCGGGTGTTCGTGCTGCTATCCAAAAGCTGTGAAAAATGATGCCAGCCTTCTTCCAGTTCAAGTTCAGCCGGGGTGCTGATGCCAAACCCCTCGACGTAGTCGGTAACTCTGGTAACGATAACCCGCGGGATGTCCACCTCCCGGCATACGGGGCGAATGTTCGGCAGCACCCTGTCGAAGGTGAAAAGCGTGGTTAGACCGGTGTTGGCGGTCAGGTGCTTTAATTCTTCGGCGGTATACATGGGGTTCAGATTGACGCCGATGGCCCCCAGAGACAAGGCGGCATAATAGGCGATGATATATTGGGGACTGGTCGGCAAATGCAGCCCCACCCGGTCTCCTTTTTTTACCCCCAGAGCCCCCAGAGCGTTGGCCATCCGCAGGACCTGTTGACGCAAATCATAAAAGGAAATCTCGGTTCCGTAAAAATTGGTGGCCGGTTTGTCCGGGAAAGTGTTGGCGGGAAGGCCGAGCAAATCGTG